>NZ_CALHWC010000203.1 GCF_938036805.1 uncultured Streptococcus sp. | reverse complement strand
AAAAATGGGATTCTAAGAGGTGAATGATGGCTCAAATGACAGTACAAATCGTTACACCGGATGGTCTGATTTATGACCACCGTGCTGCATTTGTTTCCGTAAAAACGATTGACGGAGAACTGGGGATTTTGCCTCGCCATATCAATACAATTGCTGTTTTGGAAGTAGATCAGGTCAAGGTACGCAGAATTGATGATGACAAGCATATTGACTGGATTGCAGTCAACGGTGGCATCATAGAAATTGCTGATAATGTGATTACCATTATCGCTGACTCAGCAGAGCGTGAGCGTGATATTGATATCAGCCGTGCCGAGCGAGCTAAGCTACGTGCTGAGAAAGAGATCGAAGAAGCCCAAGACAAGCATTTGATTGACCAAGAGCGACGTGCTAAAATCGCCCTCCAGCGTGCCATCAACCGTATTAACGTTGGAACAAGAATGTAATAAAAAAGAATGGAATTTCCATTCTTTTTTGCTGTCTCATACTCCTTTCCGCTAGAAATAGCTCTTCTTATGATATAATAAAATCTATGATAGAATTAATGTTTCGATTATGCAGTCACCTGCTCTTTATTTTTGTGTCTTTTCATCTTTTGTCTACAGTGGTCTGTTGGGAAAGATTTTTAAAAGTAAATGCTGATAATGCCATCAAAATTCGTTTTTTGATTTTATTGCTGAGTATTGCCCTGGGCTACATGGCTAGCCTATTTTTTATCGGCATTTATGATATGAGTCGGGCAATCTTTAATGGAACTTTATAAGGTCAGAATCTTGATTTTATGGTATGATAGTAAAGATGAATTTTTAAGGTTTGGAGTAACTAGTTAGTATGGAAAAAATTATTATTCAAGGTGGAAATAATCGTCTGGTTGGTCGAGTGAGGATTGAAGGAGCTAAAAATGCAGTGTTGCCACTGCTAGCTGCAACGGTCTTGGCCAGTGAAGGCAAAACGACACTCAAGAATGTGCCAGTCCTTTCGGATGTTTTTACCATGAACAATGTTGTTCGTGGCTTGAATACACAGGTAGACTTTAACAAAGATGAAAATACCGTAGTTGTAGATGCAACTCAACCATTGACCGAAGAAGCTCCCTACAAATATGTCAGCAAAATGCGGGCTTCGATTGTTGTATTGGGTCCCATTCTTGCTCGTAATGGGCATGCTAAAGTGTCCATGCCAGGCGGTTGTACGATTGGTAGCCGTCCGATCGACCTTCATTTGAAGGGCTTGGAGGCAATGGGTGCTCAGATTACGCAGACTGCAGGGTACATCGAAGCTAAGGCAGACCGCTTGATTGGGGCTCATATTTACATGGACTTCCCAAGTGTTGGTGCGACACAGAATATTATGATGGCGGCAACTTTGGCTCAAGGTACCACTGTTATTGAAAATGCTGCCCGAGAGCCTGAGATTGTTGATTTGGCTTTATTGTTAAATAAAATGGGCGCTAAAGTCAGAGGGGCAGGAACGGAGAATATAACAATCATCGGTGTTGAAAAACTTCATGGAGCTGAGCATAATGTCGTGCAAGACCGTATCGAAGCTGGAACCTTTATGGTTGCTGCTGCCATGACAGGCGGTGACTTGCTGATTGAAGATGCGATTTGGGAGCACAACCGTCCGCTTTTATCAAAAATGCAAGAAATGGGCGTGGAAGTGATCGAAGAAGACGAAGGGATCCGTGTCCGCTCGGATGTTTCAAAGTTAAAAGCTGTTTCTGTCAAGACCTTGCCATATCCAGGTTTCCCAACCGATATGCAGGCTCAGTTTACTGCCTTGATGGCGATAGCCCAAGGAGAGTCTGTTATGGTTGAGACGGTCTTTGAAAATCGCTTCCAGCACTTAGAAGAGATGCGACGGATGGGACTTCACTCCGACATTATGCGCGATACCGCTCGGATTTGGGGTGGTGGCAGCCTGCAGGGAGCAGAAGTCATGTCGACAGATCTCCGAGCTAGTGCGACCTTGATTTTGATGGGCTTGATTGCTGAAGGGGAGACAAAAGTCAGCAAGTTAGTTCATTTGGATCGTGGCTATTATAAATTTCACGAAAAATTGGCGGCTCTTGGTGCCAACATCAAACGCGTAAAGGAAGAAGATGATGAGTGAAAATTGGAAATATTTGGCTAGACAATTAGGCATCATTGCCTTGGTGCTGGTAGTTGCTTTGATCATTTTTTGTCTTGGTTTGGTCATCGGATATGGCGTGATTGGAAATGCAGATAATCCTTGGTCTATCTTATCGCTAGATACTTGGAATGAACTTATTTCTAAGTTCACTGGTCATTAATCTGCTAAGATGTCCGAAAAGTTACCGACTGTGTAGAATCTTGCGCAGTCCTTTTAAATGGAAAAGGAAAGATGTCCAAAAGAAAGAAATTACAAAAAAAGAGCACTAAATCTACTCAGACTATAGCTGGGCTTCTGGTTGCTCTGACTTTATCACTGGGAGCCTACTTTTTTGGAAATGGCACTCAGTCACCAGCGGTAAATACATCGTCAGCCATTAGTCAAAATAGGGATACCAGCACACCAGATCAAGCGCTGGCTGAGAGTGTTCTCACAAACTCAGTGCGTTCTCAACTTGGTGGAAAAATCAAGTGGAATGGGGTTGGTGCCTTCATCATCAATGAAAATCAAACAAACTTAGACGCCAAAGTTTCTAGTGTCCCTTATGCGGATAATAAAACGAAGATGGTTCAGGGACAGACGGTTCCAACAGTCGCCAATGCCTTGCTTGCCAAATCGACCCGTCAGTATAAATCACGAGAAGAAACGGGAAATGGTTCCACTTCTTGGGTTCCTGCCGGTTGGCACCAAGTCAAACATCTATCAGGTGAATACAACCATGCAGTGGATCGAGGGCATCTCTTGGCTTACTCTCTAATCGGTGGCTTAAAGGGCTTCGATGCTTCCACTAGCAATCCAGCTAATATCGCAGTCCAGACAGCCTGGGCCAATCAGGCCAATAAAGACAACTCGACGGGACAGAATTACTATGAAGCTCAGGTTCGTCGTGCTTTGGACCAGAATAAGCGAGTCCGCTATCGTGTCACTTTGATCTATGCTTCGGAAAATGATCTGGTGCCATCTGGATCGCATTTAGAAGCCAAGTCCAGCGATGGAAGTTTGGAATTCAATGTCTTCGTTCCCAATGTCCAATCAGGAATTGTCCTTGATTATCGCACTGGCAAAGTGAGCCTTAGATAAATGTGGTTTACATAATATGATTCATTTGAAGTCAGCAACTAAGCTGGCTTTAAGGCCTTCAATAGACTTCCCGGCGCCTTAAGAGGTGCCGGTTTTGCTTTGTATTGAAATGAGCATAAACTAAAAGCAAAAAATACCGTGCAAACCTTTTCTATGCTGAAAAAATTTGCTATAATGAAAGGGAGAACGAATACAGAGGAGAATATCATGTCAAAAAAAATTATTGGGATTGATTTAGGCGGAACTTCTATCAAATTTGCTATTTTGACGCAAGAGGGCGAAATCCAAGAAAAATGGTCTATTAAAACTAATATTTTGGACGAGGGAAGCCATATTGTAGACGAGATGATTGAGTCTATCCAGCATCGCTTGGAGCTCTTAAATCTATCAGCAGAGAACTTTATCGGAATTGGAATGGGCTCACCAGGTGTGGTTGACCGTGAGAAAGGAACTGTTATTGGTGCCTACAACCTAAACTGGAAAACCCTCCAACCAATTAAAGAAAAAATTGAAAAAGCCTTGGGCATTCCATTCTTCATCGATAATGATGCCAACGTAGCTGCGCTTGGTGAGCGTTGGATGGGTGCTGGTGAAAACCAACCAGACGTTGTCTTTATGACGCTTGGTACAGGTGTTGGTGGCGGTATCGTTGCAGAAGGAAAACTTCTTCATGGTGTAGCTGGTGCGGCAGGCGAGTTGGGCCACATCACTGTTGACTTCGACCAACCAATCGCTTGTACCTGTGGTAAAAAAGGCTGTCTTGAGACAGTGGCTTCAGCAACAGGGATTGTCAACTTGACTCGTCGCTACGCTGATGAATACGAAGGCGATGCAACCTTGAAACGCTTGATTGACGACGGCGAAGAAGTGACAGCTAAAACTGTTTTTGATTTGGCAAAAGAAGGCGACGACCTTGCCTTGATCGTTTACCGTAACTTCTCTCGCTACTTAGGAATTGCTTGCGCCAATATCGGTTCTATCCTTAATCCATCAACTATTGTTATCGGTGGCGGAGTATCAGCAGCAGGAGAATTCCTTCTGCAAGGTGTTCAGAAGGTTTATGATGAAAATACCTTCCCACAAGTGCGTACATCAACTAAATTAGCTCTTGCAACTCTCGGAAACGATGCCGGAGTTATCGGAGCAGCTTCGCTGGTACTTCAGTAGTTCTAACCATCTCCTCTCTTAGCAAAGCTATAAGGAGGGCTAAAATGAAGAGAAAAATCGCTTATTTTTTAGTGATACTTCCTATCTTTCTTTTGATTTTATCAGCTTGCAAATCCAAGACAGAGGGTTTTCTGACGATATTGGATAGTCAGAATCAGCAAGTTTATCAGACGAATAATACCAAAACTTTGGATGAATTTGCAGACATTCTGGATAAGGTCGAATCTGAGGAAGATAATGAATATGCCTGGGTCGATTTGCCTGATGATGCAGAGGTTAATTATATCTACGATATTAGTGGCAGAAAGGGAGGAAGTGGTGTCAAATTTACGACCTACAAAAACTACCCCTATGTTACCATCTCAAATATTCCTGCTGTGTCAGATATCACCTTGAGATTATCAGAAAGAGATGTCAATAAGCTCAATCATCCAGATGAATGGGTCAAATAAACTTTTCTCCTGCTAAACTTGGCAGGAGAATTTTTTTGAAAAATCTGCTATACTAAAGAAAGTTTAAGGATTCAGGAGACAACATGACTAAAGCAGATACGATTTTTAAAGAGAATATAAAAAAGATTATGGAGCAAGGCGTTTTCTCTGAAAATGCCCGTCCGCGTTACAAGGATGGAAATGTGGCTAATTCCAAATATATTACAGGTTCATTTGCGGAATATGATTTGAGCAAGGGAGAATTCCCAATTACGACTCTGCGCCCTATTGCTATCAAGTCTGCCATCAAAGAAGTCCTTTGGATCTATCAAGACCAGTCTAATAGCTTGGAACTGCTCAATGACAAGTACAATGTTCACTATTGGAATGACTGGGAAGTTGGCGATACGGGTACGATTGGTCAGCGCTATGGAGCTGTTGTCAAGAAGCATGACATTATCCATAAAATTCTCCAACAGCTGGAAGCCAATCCTTGGAACCGCCGCAATATCATCTCTCTCTGGGATTATGAAGCGTTTGAAGAAACAGACGGTCTGCTTCCATGTGCTTTTCAAACTATGTTTGACGTTCGTCGTGTGGATGGGGAGATTTATCTGGATGCGACTCTGACTCAGCGCTCAAATGATATGCTAGTGGCCCACCACATCAATGCTATGCAGTATGTGGCTCTGCAGATGATGATTGCCAAGCATTTCGGTTGGAAAGTCGGCAAGTTCTTTTACTTTGTCAATAACTTGCACATCTATGACAATCAGTTCGAGCAGGCGGAGGAGCTGTTACGTCGGGAACCTAGCGACTGTCAACCGCGACTCGTTTTAAATGTGCCAGATAGGACCAATTTCTTTGATATCAAAGCAGAGGATTTTGAGTTGCTAGACTATGATCCTGTTAAACCTCAACTCAAGTTTGATTTGGCAATTTGATAATATTTTTCCTACTGAATGACCGTCAGTAGGTTTTTTAATTTTCAAGAGCAAATGATTGAAATATATTTTGTAAGTGCTATAATGACAATAGATATATGTGTTTCGCTAGTGCCTATCTCGGAGGTATCGACATGGAAGCAAATTTTTTAACACATAGAAGCAGGAGAAAACTCTTTAGTCTGGGCATTTGTTCATGTTTGCTTGGCTTATCGGTTTCTGTGACACCGATGGCTCTTGTGGGTGCGGATGAAGTCCAGCAGGCAGAGTCCCAACTTGAGCAAATTGCGGATTCTTCAGTGGAAGAAGATGATTTTCTACAGCTTGTAGACCAAGGTTCGGATGGGGCAAATCAGGGAAAGAAATCCTATACGATTGATTTGCTTTGTCATGGAAAAGGCCCTAAAAACAAAGGGACTGAGCAAAGCCATGCTGAGGATTCAACTGAAGGCAAGTCAGTCAAAAGAGAGGGGTGCGATATTGATCCCTTAGCGGATAAAAAAGAGGCTGCCACTGCTGAGCCTAAAAAGACAGACTCAACGCTCTTGAATGTCTCCTTGTTCGGCCTTGTAGCTGCTGTTGTAGGATTTGTCTTTGTCAAAAAGATGAAGAAAGAGTAATTTGCCTAGCAAACGAATAGTCGATAATCTTTTGGGTTATCGATTTTCTTATCTGGATTAGCTGACAAAAATAAATAAATAGAAGTGATAGTCCAAACAAGTCTTTTTTAATAAATTTTGATAGAATAGAAATATCAATGTGAAGGATGGAGAAATGACGAAAAAGATTGCGGCGATTTGGGCACAGGATCAAAATGGTCTGATTGGAAAAGACCAAAGCTTGCCATGGCATTTACCAACAGAGTTGAAGCATTTCAAAGAAATCACGACTGGACATGCGATTTTAATGGGGCGGGTGACTTTTGATGGCATGCATAGACGCGTGTTGCCAAATAGAAAAACTCTGGTTTTGACACGCGATAGGGATTATCAGATTGAAGATGAGCGTGTTTTGGTGTTCCATGATCTCCCAGCGGTGTTGAAATGGTACCAAGAACAAGAGAAGAATCTCTATATTATCGGTGGCGGTCAAATCTTTTCTTTATTTGAGCATGAATTGGATGAGGTGATTAAGACGGAAATCCATGCTAGCTTAGAAGGCGATACTTATTTCCCAGCAGACTTTGATTTGACACAGTTTGATGAAGTAAGCAGTCGTTTTCGACCAAAAGATGAAAAAAATGAGTATAATTTCACCGTAAAAATCCTCAAAAGAAAGGGTTCATAGGAATGGAAAGAAGTGTTTTTGGTTTTTTTACGGCCTTTTTATGTGCAATTTGTCTGATTTGTTCCTTTCAGACTTTTCGTAAAAAACGTTTTGGGTTAGCTATTTTATTTTTGTTAAATGCTTTTACGAATCTCGTTAATTCCATCCATGCTTTTTACATGACCCTCTTTTAAGATGTATGTAATTAATGAAATAGAAAATTAGAATGGGAGTAAAAAATGCCTACAAATCGTAATAATGAGATGATGGTATATTGTTCTTTCTGTGGAAAGAATCAGGACGAAGTCCAAAAAATTATTGCGGGCAACAATGCCTTTATCTGTAATGAATGTGTCGAGTTGGCGCAGGAAATTATCCGAGAAGAATTAGCTGAGGAAGTCCTAGCTGATCTTTCTGAAGTACCAAAACCGCAAGAATTGCTCAATATTTTGAACCACTATGTGATTGGTCAAGATCGGGCCAAGCGGGCTTTGGCAGTTGCCGTTTACAATCACTATAAGCGAATTAATTTTCATGACAGTCGCGAAGAGGATGATGTGGAGCTACAAAAATCCAACATCCTCATGATTGGTCCAACTGGATCTGGGAAAACATTCCTGGCTCAGACCTTGGCGCGTAGCCTCAATGTTCCTTTTGCTATCGCAGATGCTACTGCTTTAACCGAGGCTGGTTATGTTGGTGAAGATGTAGAAAATATCCTGCTCAAGCTTTTACAGGCAGCAGACTTTAATATCGAGCGGGCAGAACGCGGCATCATCTATGTGGATGAAATCGACAAGATTGCTAAGAAGAGCGAAAATGTTTCTATCACTCGTGATGTCTCAGGTGAAGGTGTTCAGCAAGCCTTGCTGAAGATTATCGAAGGAACGGTTGCCAGCGTTCCTCCTCAAGGTGGTCGGAAGCATCCACAGCAAGAAATGATTCAGGTTGATACCAAGAACATTCTCTTTATCGTTGGTGGTGCTTTTGATGGTATCGAAGAGATTGTCAAGCAACGTCTTGGTGAGAAGATTATCGGTTTCGGTCAAAATAATAAGGCGATTGACGAAGGTGCGTCTTATATGCAAGCCATTGTCGCTGACGATATTCAAAAATTTGGGATTATTCCTGAGTTGATTGGTCGTTTGCCAGTTTTTGCAGCTCTAGAGCAGCTGACTGTTGATGACTTAGTTCGCATTTTGAATGAACCGAGAAATGCGCTAGTGAAGCAATACCAAACCTTGCTTTCTTATGATGATGTTGAGCTTGAATTTGACGAGGAAGCCCTGCAAGCCATTGCTAGAAAAGCCATCGAACGCAAGACAGGTGCGCGTGGACTTCGTTCAATTATTGAAGAAACCATGATGGATGTCATGTTTGAAGTGCCAAGTCAGGAAAATGTTAAGCTGGTTCGTATCACGAAGGAAGCAGTGGACGGCACAGACAAGCCAATCTTAGAAACTGCCTAGGGGAAGCTTATGGAAATCAATACACATAATGCTGAGATTTTACTGAGCGCAGCCAATAAATCGCATTACCCGCAGGATGATATCCCAGAAATCGCCTTGGCGGGTCGCTCCAATGTTGGTAAATCTAGTTTTATCAATACCCTTCTTAACCGCAAAAATCTAGCACGGACTTCAGGCAAGCCTGGTAAAACGCAACTGCTGAATTTTTTCAATATCGATGACAAGCTCCGTTTTGTGGATGTTCCTGGCTACGGCTATGCCAAGGTTTCGAAAACGGAGCGCGCTAAATGGGGCAAAATGATTGAGGAATACCTGACCAGTCGGAACAACCTGCGAGCGGTCGTGAGTCTAGTAGACTTACGCCATGATCCTAGTGCGGATGATGTGCAGATGTATGAATTCCTCAAATACTATGAAATTCCAGTTATTGTTGTGGCTACCAAGGCTGATAAAATTCCACGTGGTAAGTGGAACAAGCATGAGAGCGCCATTAAGAAAAAGCTGGACTTTGATAAAACTGATGATTTTATTATCTTTTCTTCAGCTGATAAAACTGGTCTTGATCAAGCCTGGGATGCGATTTTAGGCAAGATCTAGATGTCAGATGATAAGGAAAATGAGATAGTTGAACTTTCAGAGTTTAAATATCCTAACCTGATTCCGTATGGGTTGGAGTCAGGTTATTTTCATTTTCAGTTCAGCCTGTATATCTTAGTGGCTCATTATGCAAGCCAAACGAGGAAGTCTTGCATGGAACAATCGTGGCTTGTAAAACTTATATTTGTGGAAGATCTAAAAAATGTCATATACTTGTAATTTATTGCTAATGTTATTTTGCTTTTAGTATGTTACAATAGTAGAACAAATATTGTATTTAGGAGAAAGACTGTGAAGAAGAGAATTTCAAAAGAAAGAAAAAAACTTTTGACAGGTTTGGCAGTGATGGTTTCAACCGTTGTCTTTGGTCTGGCTTTGTCAAAGCAAATCAAGCCAGCAAGTGCAAATGATGCTGTTCAGCAGCCATTGAACCAAACAGAATATTTCATTTCACAAATCAGTGAGCCGGCTCGCCAGTTGGCCCAGGATAATGATCTGTATGCTTCTGTGATGATTGCACAAGCTATTTTAGAGAGTGGTTCTGGTCAGTCTGGTCTGTCAGGCTATCCTCACTATAATTTGTTCGGTATTAAAGGAGCTTATGCTGGTCAGTCAGCGACGATGGAGACCTTGGAAGAAGATGGTCAGGGCAATACTTACGCGATCAATGATCAATTTCGCTCTTATTCAAGTTACGCTGAGTCACTTCAGGATTATGTCTACGTCTTGAGACAAAGTCATTTTGCGGGAGCTTGGAAGAGTAATGCCCCGACTTATCAAGATGCGACAGCTGCCTTGACAGGTGTATATGCAACGGATAGTCATTACTATGCAAAATTGAACTATCTGATTGAAGCATACAATCTGACTCAGTTTGACTCACCTAGCTATCAGACAGGAGCGTCTAATATGGTTTACAATCCTTACCGTGGACAATACACGACTCAAGATGTTCTGGAAACTGACCAAGCATGGGCATCACATAACTAGATAAGAAAAAAGAGATTATAATAATCTCTTTTTTGCGTTTTACTAATGAAGTAGACGATCATTTCAAATAAGCAGACTTATTTATCTTTAGCAAAACTGACTAAGCTGTTATTTTAGAAAAAGCTTGAGGAGCAAGAATGGGAGCGTTTAAAGATTTACTTGAAAAGCAAGACATAATAATTCTAGATGGTGCTTTGGGGACAGAGCTGGAGACGCGAGGCTATGACGTTTCTGGTCAGCTTTGGTCAGCCAAGTATCTGCTTGAAAATCCCCAGATTCTTCAAGACTTGCATGAAGCTTACGTTCAGGCGGGCAGTGATATTATCACCACTTCCAGTTATCAGGCTAGCATTCCAGCTTTTGTCGAGGCTGGGCTGAGTCCGGAAAAGGCCTATGAACTTCTCAAAAAAACGGTCTTTTTGGCACAGGTAGCTGTTAAAAATATCTGGAAGAGTTTATCGCTAGATGAGCAGGAGCAGCGCTCTTATCCTTTGATAGCTGGGTCGGTCGGGCCTTATGCTGCATATCTGGCTGATGGTTCGGAGTACACAGGAGCTTACCATTTGAGTGAGGAGGAATTTAAAGACTTTCATCGTCCGCGCATTCAAGCCTTACTGAACGCGGGCTGTGATTTGCTGGCTATTGAAACGATTCCAAATGGAGCAGAAACGAAGGCGCTTGTTCACTTATTAGCAGAAGAATTTCCGCAGGCGGAGGCCTATTTATCTTTTACAGCTCAGACGGCATCAGCGATTTCGGACGGAACATTGATAGAAGAAGTTGGGCGCTTAGCTCAATTAAGTCAGCAAGTTTTGGCTGTTGGTTTTAACTGCACAGCTCCGCATTTGATTGCTCCTTTATTAGAAAAGTTGAAACAGGTGTGCGATAAACCCCTGCTGGCCTATCCAAATTCTGGAGAGGTCTATAATGTGGCGACGAATACTTGGCAAGACAATCCTGAGCAGCAGCTCTGTTTAACTGATTACAGTCAGCTTTGGAAGAAGCAGGGCGTTCAGCTTTCTGGCGGCTGCTGTCGAACTCGGCCAGAAGATATAAGGCGGCTAGCAGGCGAATTAAGAACTTGAAATATAGCATTACAAGTTCAAATTTAGAAAAAACTTACAGAAAACGCTTTCGAAAAATATAAGTTTGTGATATACTGTACATAGTTTAACTTAGAGGAGAATTATTATGGTCGAATCGACATTTATTCCAAAAATAGAAGCAGCTTGCCGTAAGAAAGAAGGCTTGTTTGACACAAGCAAGGGGAAGTATGCTGTTCGCTCTATCTTTGCGGGGGCCTTTCTGACCTTCAGTACAGGGGCAGGAGCTATTGCGGCAGACCTGACAAATAAGATTGTTCCAGGAACGGGTCGTTTTCTCTTCCCTTTTATCTTTGCTTGGGGATTGGCCTACATCGTCTTTCTGAATGCTGAGCTGGTGACTTCCAACATGATGTTTCTGACAGCTGGTACTTTCTTGAAGAAGATTGACTGGAAAAAGGCTTTGATGATTTTGCTGTATTGTACTTTTTTCAATCTGATTGGCGCCTTGATTGCCGGCTGGCTCTTTGCTAATTCGGCGGCTTATGCGGGACTTAGCAAGGAAAGTTTCATTGCTGGTGTTGTGCAGATGAAGCTTGCCCGTTCAAATGAACTTATTTTACTTGAGGGAATACTCGCCAATGTATTTGTTAATATTGCGATTCTTTCCTTCGTCTTGGTGAAAGATAGTACAGCCAAGCTTTTCTTGGTTATTTCAGCCATTTATATGTTTGTCTTCTTAACCAACGAACACTTGGCAGCCAACTTTGCTTCTTTTGCTATCGTTAAGTTTAGCTCAGCTGCATCAGAGGTGGCAAATTTTGGTATTGGAAATATCCTGCGCCACTGGGCTGTGACCTTCGTAGGAAACCTGATTGGTGGTGGTCTTCTGATCGGTCTGCCATACGCTTGGTTCAATAAAAAAGAAGAACATTATGTAGATTAAAATGTAGCCTTAGGGCTACATTTTTTTGAAGAAGTGACGCTATGATTTCCGTCTAGATCTGCTTAAATTGACAAACATATAAAATTTTGTTATACTTTACTAATATTTTTATATTTAAGGAGATCTTGATGAATAAACTTACTATTCAAGCACCAGATGGCAGCAATGTTAAGACTTTGTCACCAATGTACTCTATTACAACCTTGCTATTTAACTTTTTCGTTCCTCTCTTTCGTAAAGACTGGAAATACTTTGGGATCATGCTTGGCTCACTGTTTGTATTTGCTGTGATTGCAACGCTTCTTATCCCAGATGATTTCTTGAGACCTGTAGGAACTGCCTACAACTTATTTTGGGCCTTTTTCTATAATCGTCTTTGGATAAAAGACCGAGTTTTCACTGATGGCTGGGTGCCTGCTGACGATGCTAGTAAAGCCTTGCTTGACAAGACTTTTCCTAAAAATGCATAGAAAAGTAAAAAGATTGCACAAAAAGCTTGCAATCTTTTTTTTCTTTTGCTATAATTATCAATGGTTTGAAAAAACTGCCTAAGACAGTAGGGGAGCTCGACTCATAAAGATCCTACCGAGGACAAAACGTATCATGTAAAAGAAGCGTATTGTACTTTCGTGTCTAGGTTTGGGCGCGTTTTTCTTTTAGAAAAATTCCCCAAGCAAAATAATTACGGAGGTGAAACACTAAATGAGTGAAGCAATTATTGCTAAAAAAGCAGAATTAGTTGACGTAGTAGCTGAGAAAATGAAATCTGCTGCATCAATCGTTGTTGTGGACGCTCGTGGTTTGACAGTTGAGCAAGATACTGTTCTTCGTCGTGAGCTTCGTGGAAGCGAAGTTGAGTACAAAGTAATTAAAAACTCAATCTTACGTCGTGCAGCTGAAAAAGCTGGTCTTGAAGATCTTGCATCAGTATTTGTTGGAC
>NZ_CALHWC010000202.1 GCF_938036805.1 uncultured Streptococcus sp. | reverse complement strand
TAGAACCCCAATATTTCGTCTCTAATTCGCCCCCTCGACCATAGAAGACCTTATGGGTGACACCACCTTTAATATGTTGCAAATTAACGATCTCAGGCCAGTTGAAAATGTCAAATGCCAAATCAAAACGAGACAAACGTACCGTCAATGAATTCAATCGGGCAAAGTACATTAATTGCCTCCATACTTTCATTCCATCAAATTCTTTTAAAGTGTTAGGATTGAAATCAATCCGAATCAATTGTTCACCTCCATAAGTGGATAATTGAAAAAATATAATATTGATCGAATCATACTCATTAAAAACTTTAGCTAAAGTAAAGACATCATCTCGAACATTATCATATATTTCAAATGAATCAACTCTTGTACTTATTGCCTGTTTCAGATTTTTGAAAATCCGTCTTAGGGAACCAGTATCTGTATCCCAGATAACCGTTAGTCTATCAATACTGACATCTAACCTCTGTACTAATTCTCCTACTTCACATCGTTCTTGAATGCTTCTTAAATCTTGTATAGAAACCAACAAAATTGTCCCCCCTTCTTTTAGATTTTTTAGGTCTCAGAAACACCGTCAAATCAACGTTTGCTCGTTCCGTCGTTCTTTGGACGTTGTCCTAAGTGTACCTTTTTGCTGGCTGTTAGAATAGCCAGCTTTTGCTTGGCTAGAAATTGTCTGGACGGCAGTCTGCAGGACTTCGCCTGACTTCCCGTCAGGCTCGTCCCTTGTCCTTGTCCACACAATTTCTAGCTCCAAGGCTTCGAATAGTTATAAGTCATAGTCTCGTCTTCAACTTCCTCCTCACTCACTATTCCTAAACATATGAGCCAGTTTGTATCATTTATAACTTATTTATAAGTTATAAATATATTTTATAAAAAATATTTGGGATAGTCAACTAAAAACTTGATTTGTAAGTTTATAGGTGATAAAATAAGTTAAAAATAAAAATAGGAGTTTCCCATGACCTTTATTATTCAAAATTTTGGACCCAATTTGGCACGACTACGCATAGAAAAAGGAGTAAGTCAAACTCAACTAGCTGAAGACTTAGGAATTGGTAAACAGTCCATCTCTGATTATGAAAAACAAAAAAGCTATCCTACCTTTGCAAATTTAGATAAGATAGCAGAATATTTTAATGCAACTCCAACTCAACTTTTTGGAACTAGTAAAGAGATTGAATTAGAAAAGAGTGTTCTTGAATCGAATGAATACTCTGATAAAGTAAGTGAGATCTTAAAGGCTGTCAAATACATTGAACATTTTCTACAAACTGATGGACAGTACTTAGAGGATTTACTTTACCTAACAAGAGGCAAACAACTATACACAGAAGATGGAGAAGAGTTGTATATTGATCCAACTTCTCAGAAAAGAACATTACATACTCAATATGAACCTGGTTTTATTGTAGCAAGAGAAAAATCTCCTTTAGAACTTTTAATTGAAAATAAGGAGCTATTAGATTAAAAAAAGCGAGGATATGTACTGATCCCAAAAGTTAGATTTTTTCTGTCTAACTTTTGGGGTGCAGTACATTTTCAACTCTCTTATTTATTTTCTTATCTCACATAATTACTTCACATGTCCAGGCTCATCAAATTCATTTTTTTCAATAACATATGCCACATTTGCATCCTTATTGAACAAAGAACATATATCTATTATGCTACAAAAGCTTTCTGACCGCAAAATTCCATTTATTTGTAACCTTCTTCCTACTTTCTATTTTACTTTTCTGACAGAAAAGATTATAATAAGGAGTATTTTTTTCGGAGGTTTTTATGTCATTTCTATCAAAAAATTGGGCAGGACTGTTAGCCTGTCTTATTATATCTATCATCTCTTGGGTTTTAGGAGGCTTTCTGCCCGTTGTGGGAGCACCTGTTTTCGCCATTTTTATCGGAATGATTCTCCATCCCTTTCTCACTTCCTATAAACAACTGGATGCCGGCTTGACTTATAGCTCCAAAAAATTGCTTCAGTATGCTGTTATCTTGCTTGGATTTGGACTCAATATCTCTCAAGTTTTCGCAGTTGGAAAATCTTCCCTTCCTGTCATACTTTCGACCATTTCTATCGCTTTAATTATTGCTTTCTTTTTCCAACGATTTTTTAATCTGGATACAAAGCTAGCTACCCTGGTTGGTGTAGGTTCTTCTATCTGTGGCGGTTCTGCCATTGCAGCGACTGCTCCTGTTATTCACGCCA
>NZ_CALHWC010000201.1 GCF_938036805.1 uncultured Streptococcus sp. | reverse complement strand
TAACTAAATGATTGAGTTTGAAAAACCAAATATAACAAAAATTGATGAAAATAAAAATTATGGCAAGTTTGTGGTTGAGCCGCTAGAACGCGGTTACGGTACAACACTTGGAAATTCGCTTCGTCGTGTACTTCTCGCCTCACTTCCAGGTGCAGCAGTGACTTCTATCAACATTGAAGGAGTATTGCACGAATTTGATACGATTTCTGGGGTCCGCGAAGATGTTATGCAGATTATTCTGAACATCAAGGGGATTGCTGTAAAATCTTACGTCCAAGACGAAAAGATGATTGAACTGGATATTGAAGGTCCTGCAGAAGTAACTGCTGGAGACATTTTGACAGACAGTGATATCGAAATTGTAAACCCTGATCATTATCTTTTTACAATCAGTGAAGGTGCTCGCTTTAGAGCGAAAATGGCTGTGAATAGCGGTCGTGGATATGTACCAGCTGACGAAAATAAAAAAGATGATGCACCAGTAGGCACACTTGCGGTAGATTCTATCTATACGCCTGTGACAAAAGTAAATTACCAGGTTGAACCAGCTCGTGTTGGTAGCAACGATGGTTTTGATAAACTTACCCTTGAAATTTTAACGAATGGAACGATTATTCCCGAAGACGCTTTGGGACTATCAGCTCGTATCCTGACAGAGCATCTGAACCTCTTTACAGATTTAACAGAAGTTGCTATTTCAACTGATGTGATGAAGGAAGCAGAGAAATCTTCAGATGATCGCATTTTGGAACGTACAATTGAAGAATTGGATCTATCAGTTCGTTCATACAACTGTCTGAAACGCGCAGGAATTAATACTGTCTTTGATTTGACAGAAAAATCTGAGCCTGAAATGATGAAAGTTCGTAACTTGGGCCGCAAGAGTCTTGAAGAAGTTAAAGTTAAACTTGCTGACCTTGGTCTTGGGTTAAGAAATGATAAATAAAGGAGGAATACATGGCTTACCGTAAACTAGGACGCACTAGCTCACAACGTAAAGCAATGCTTCGTGATTTGACTACTGACTTGATTATCAATGAATCAATCGTAACAACTGAAGCTCGTGCTAAAGAAATCCGTAAAACAGTTGAAAAAATGATTACTCTTGGTAAACGTGGTGACTTGCATGCTCGTCGTCAAGCAGCAGCTTTTGTACGTAACGAAATTGCATCAGAAAACTACAATGAAGAGACTAACAAATACACTACAACTACAGCTCTTCAAAAATTATTCTCTGAATTGGCACCTCGCTATGCTGAGCGCAATGGTGGATACACTCGTATTCTTAAGACTGAACCACGCCGTGGGGATGCTGCGCCAATGGCAATTATTGAATTAGTATAATTTTTATCAATTTTGTTGAGTGTTATGATGATGGAGTTCTTATACTCTTAGTCTAGCTCTGGTCTACCGCTAGGATTTTTCCTAGCGGGAACACTCATCATCATGATGAAAGGGTAGACGCTTGTTTACGAAATTGCTTTTAGTGAAAAACAATTTCGTAAGCAGGCGTTTTTGAGTTTTAGGTGGAAAAAGAAAAGGATTTAGTGAGGGAAGGAGAAGAAATGCAAGATTCGATTGCTATTTTGAAAGAACGTTATTTGGCAAATATAAAAGAAAATCCAGACTTATACATTGGGATTGAGTTAGAATTTCCGATTGTGAATCTTCAGGGAGGAGCGACAGATACTCGTGTAACACGGGAGTTGTTAGTGAGACTAAATTCAGACTATGGCTTTATCGTAGAAAGAAGGGATTCAGAGGGCAATCCTATCCAGTTAAAAGCTTCAGATAGCGAAGATCGGATACTTTTTGAAGTGTCTTATAATATTTTGGAATTTGCATTTGAAAAAGCGAAAACGATTCAGGAAGTCGAAATACGCTTTAATCATTACCTAGACACCATTCAAAAGATTTTGCGCAAAAGTCATCATGAGCTTCAGGGACATGGTTTACATCCATTCTGGAAGGAGAATGATAATGGTCCTGTTAAATATCCCCGCTATCAAATGTTAATGCAATATCTAACTTTGAGTGAAAAAATTGGAGGAGATTTCTTCCATCGCCATCCTGATTATGGTAGTTATATCTGTGGGAGCCAGGTACAGTTAGATGTTTCACGGGCAAATTTCATACAGGTAATTAACACCTTTAATCAAATCGAGGCTGCCAAAGCTTATCTTTTTGCCAATTCAGAATTACTTACAGAAGATTTCAACACTAGAATCTCGAGAGACCGCTTCTGGGAAGAGTCCATGCATGGCTTGTTAGTAGAAAATGTCGGTGTTAATCCCCATGATTTCAAAGATGAGGAAGATTTTTTCAATTATTTAAATCATACAGCCATTTTCCATGTTGAGCGAGAGGGTGACACCTACTATTTCCCTCCTATTGCAGCTGGAGAGTATCTAAAGCAGGGGCAAATCAAGGGATACAATTTGAGTGGCAAGGAAAGCCTAGTCAGTCCTCGTGCAGATGATTTTCATTATCACAGAAGCTACCAATATCAGGATTTGACGACGCGCGGAACGATCGAATTTAGGAGCACTTGTGCTCAGCCTCTTAATAGAACCTTCGCGCCAGCAGCCTTTCATTTGGGCTTGATAGCTAATCTTGAGGAAGTGACCACTTATCTTAAAGATTGTGATTTCTTCAAATTAGAGGGGCGTAACTATAAAAGGCTGCGCAGAAAGTATTCGCAAATCGAGTTAACACAAGCGGATCAAGACTCTATTCAATCATTTGCAGCTGATCTCCTTCAATTAGCTGTTAAAGGTCTGGAGAAACGAAAAGAAGGGGAAGAGTGCTACTTGTTACCGCTCATGAATGAGAGATAAAGTAATTTCTTTTTAACCTCTAATAGAAAGCTGAAGTAAATTTCTTTATGTGATTGATTGGACTGTGTATTATACTAGTTTGAGTATGTTTGAATGAATTTAATTGTAGCTAGAGCATTAAAAGACTTTAGCAGCACGGTGATATAGAGAATAAGGGAGAGGTAAGAGGGAGAGGTT
>NZ_CALHWC010000200.1 GCF_938036805.1 uncultured Streptococcus sp. | reverse complement strand
GGGACGACGAAATCGAATTCTAACGAATTACCGATTTCTGTCCCACTCTCTTTTGAGTTAGAGGATTATAGCTTGATTTCAGTGTTTTGGAGAACCTTCTGAGCATCGGAAACGATTGTATCGAGGATTTCTTTACATGGACGAATTTCCTTGACTAAGCCAGCGATTTGGCCACTCATCATAGAGCCATGTACGGTATCTCCTTCGTAAACGGCTTTAGAAAGAGAACCGATGGTGATTTCTTCGAGTTCGTCACGATTGGTGCCTTTGTTTTCTAGTTCAATATAGTGGTCAGTCATTTCATTGCGGATACAACGAACTGGTGCACCAGCAATACGACCAGTCACGGCAGTAGCAGTGTCATTGGCTGCGACAATGGCATCCTTGTAAGCTGCGGCAATTGGGCATTCTTCTGAAGCTAGGAAGATAGTTCCCATCTGCACCCCTTGTGCACCGAGGACAAAGGCAGCAGCGAGACCACGACCATCGGCAACCCCACCTGCAGCGATAACGGGAATATCAACGGAGTCAACAATCTGAGGAATGAGGGCCATAGTATTGGTTTCACCGATATGGCCACCAGCTTCAGAACCTTCAGCAATCACGGCATCAACTCCGAGCTCTTGCATTTTTTGCGCGTGTTTGACACTGGCAATAACAGGGATAACCTTGATACCAGCCTCTTTCAGATAAGGCATGATGAATTTCGGTGTACCAGCCCCAGTCGTTACGACAGGAACTTTTTCTTCAATGATGACTGTTACAATATCCTTGATATTTTTCATCATGAGCATAACATTGACGGCAAATGGCTTGTCAGTCAATTTACGCAGTTCACGGATTTCTTCACGCAACTGCTCACCCGTCATTCCTCCTGAAGCGATGATTCCCAGTCCGCCAGCTTCTGAAACAGCCGCCGCTAGTTGGTAGTGGGAAATCTGAGCCATAGCTCCTTGGAAAATAGGGTACTTGATATTCAACAATTCTGTAATAGACATAGGGCATCTCCTTTATTCTGTATTTAAAGTCATTATATCACTATAATAAAGCGTTTTCAAGAAAGCTGTAGTCTGACAAAAACCAGGACTTTGTGAAAAAAATCTCAGAAATCCTTGATAGGACTAGCTTTTTCTTGTGAAACTCCGTTTATCAGTGTCCTTATAACAATAACTTATAGTCTATTAGAATTTGTTATATTCTCCAAGCTTGGATTTGAGCAAGTGAGGAAAGGATTTTTATAGGGCGCATCTTTTGTGATATAATAATAAAAAATACACGGAGGTAGGGCATATGGATAATGTGATTGATTTGTCTATTCCAGTGGCAGAAGTGATTGAGAAGCAGCCTGAAGTTTTAGATGTCTTGGTCGAGTTGGGCTTTAAGCCTCTGGCCAATCCCGTCATGCGCAATACAGTCGGGCGCGTGGTTTCGATTAAAAAAGGAGCCAGCATGAACGGCATTGACCTGGATAAGATCAAGCAAACGCTGGAATTGAACGGCTATGAAGTGGTGGGGATTTAGGCATGGCTACTGAACGCATTGAAGTCCT
>NZ_CALHWC010000199.1 GCF_938036805.1 uncultured Streptococcus sp. | reverse complement strand
TTTTCCTAGGTCAACTATACTCTGTGTTGGCATTTTCTCTTTATCTCTATTGCCAATATGGGAGAAAAGGAAAGAAAAGCAAAAAAATTCTATATCTTTCCCAAGTTATTATTTTTTTACTAGTTTTTCTTCTAGCTTATCATGTTTACTATCCTATATTTTTTAAATAATAGAGTTTGCAGATCTAAATGTTTAATAGAAAGTAGTAAGACAGGTAGACCGCTGCCGTTCAGCATCTTTGTCTGAGGAAGCACTAAATCCATTTATTAAGCACAATCTTCCTAGGGAGAACTATTTATGACAGAAAGAAGTGTCAGAGAGCCTGAGCAGCCGGTCAACTACGCCATGCTCAGTTTGTTTCAGTATCTGGCTTCAATTTTGGTAATCTTGGTGCATTGTCAGCGGCTTTTTGAGAATGAAGTCCTGCATTTTACTCAGAAAAGTATGTTTGGTCGTATGGCAGTGCCCTTTTTCCTGATTTCATCAGCTTTTATGTTTAAATCCAGCTTGGCTAAGAAGCAGGAAATGAAGCTGTATATTAAGCGTGTTTTGAAGCAGTATCTTTTGTGGAGCGGGATTTATGTCCCTTATGCCTTGGCCTATTTTTGGACCTTGCCACTTCCTAAACATTATGCTCCTTTAGCCTTATTGGCTGGGCTTCTGTATATAGGCTTATGTTATCAACTTTGGTACATTCCCGCCTTTCTATTAGGTTTACAGTTGGTCCATTTTTTATATAAGAAATTAGGCCCCAAGAAAACATTTGTCCTTTTACTGGTTCTATATGCCTTAGGTGCCATTGAGACTTATCACGCCTATCTGGCTCCTAGTCTTTTAACAGACTGGTATGATGCTTATGCTAAGCTCTTTTTTACTAGCAGAAATGGTCTCTTCTATACGCCTATTTTTATCTATTTAGGCTACTTTCTAGCTGATTATAGACATATAGAGTTATTACACAAAAAATGCAGGATTTTACTTCTGCTATCAAGTCTTTTGCTAGTAGCAGAAGGAGTGCTGATTTACTTCAGGCAGGGATTAGATAAAAACTTTTTCTTTGCTCTTATTCCGTTTAGTTTTTTCTTATTCAATTGGCTGTTAAAAACTAGATGGAAGCAAGAAAAAAACTGGAGACATTTAAAAGACCTAAGTATCTTTTATTTCTTCCTTCATCCCATCTTCATTGATTTATCTTTTTTTCTTCTTAATTTCCAGCATCTGACCAAGTGGGAAAAGGGCCGTTGGGTCTTCCTTCTGACGATTATCCTGACTCATCTGACTTCAGAATTAGTGATCCGCTGGCGAAGGAAGGGTTAAATTTATCGCTAAAGAATTTGGTATGTTTAAGATGAATAGTTACTATTTCTTTATATCTTGAATATACAATATAAGTGTACAATAAAAACTCATAAGATTTTCTAGTAAAATAGAATTGAACGAACTAGTTACGAAAGAAAATCTTATGAGCTATCACCATTTTACCATAGATGAGCGCGAAAGTATTCTGATTTACCGTACAAAAGGACTAAACTTTTATCAAATTGGAAAATTACTTCATCGTCATCCTTCCAGCATTAGTCGGGAGTGGAAGCGACATTCAAAATCAGGAAGTTATTCTCCCAACAAAGCACAAGCATCTTACCACAATGCTAAGTCACACTGTGGGCGAAAGAGAAAGCTTGAAGTAGATCACCATTTAAGCAATACCGTCAAGCACCTTTTTCTCGATTGCCAATGGTCTCTTTAGGAAATAGAAGGCCGTTTGTGCCTAGAATATGGGAAATCGATTATTAGTTATCAAACGATTTATAGAGCCATCTGTCGCGGTCACTTTGACGACAAGCTGTCACATGACGCTCGTGGTGTGATTCGCAAACTTCGTCATCGTGGGAAACCACGTCATACAAAAG
The DNA here is from genome assembly GCF_938036805.1 of uncultured Streptococcus sp. Classification (GTDB taxonomy): domain Bacteria; phylum Bacillota; class Bacilli; order Lactobacillales; family Streptococcaceae; genus Streptococcus. The sequence continues at coordinate 14,055 of NZ_CALHWC010000199.1, read as the reverse complement.
GTTATGTCGAAAATAGAGGGAAAATCCCTATTTCTCATACCATTCACGAAAGACCCGAAGAAGCAAACAAGCGAGCTAAGATCGGTGATTAGGAAGTAGACACGGTTGCAGGTAAAACTGGAAAAGCTTGTTTAGTGACTCTAACCGATCGCTATTCTCGTTTTCTTAAAATCAAGAAGGTAGCGGTCAAGAAAAGCAAACTTGTCATAGAGGCTATGGTACAAATGTTGGAGCCTTTGCCGAAAGAAACCGTCATTCCAGATAGAGGAAAAGAATTCACGAATCATCAAGACTTGACCAATCAATTAAAGGTAGGGGTCTATTTTCCAGACCCTCATGCGCCATGGCAACGAGGGACTAATGAGAATACCAATGGATTATTGCGAGAATATTTTCCCAAAGGGAGCGACTTAACATTCATTGACGAGCACACCATTCAGCTGTGGGAAGACAAACTAAATAATAGACTACGAAAGTGTCTCAACTGGAAAACTCCTTATGAAGTATTTTATGGTAAAATTGTGCACTTACTTTGACAATTCAAGTCAAATAAAAAGTTAGACTGAACACTTTTGTATGTCCTTCTACGATTTCAGTGAATTATCCTTTGTATTATCTCCTTCAGCTATGCCATAGACTGCTGCTAACTGGATAATTTTCTTTGCCCATTTGCTATGCGGCTTCACTTCATTCATCCGGTTTTCTTTATATCCTTTTATTACACCAATTTGCTGCTGATTTGTATTAAGAATGGTCAGAGCATCTTGGTAGTCTTCTAAACTAACAATGTTATTCTCAGCAATAAGGCTTAGCTGAGAAGGATGGATGCAAGTTTTTCCAATGAATCCATTAAGTTTGTCTAACTCTAGCTCTTTTTTCAATCCATGAGCCCAATTCCCGTCTTGAAATTGGCTATTAAAGTATTCCCATACTGGTCCTGAACAGATATAATCTGCGGAAAAAATATTTAAGATATCTGTTAAACAGTCAGCAATAAGTTTAACATCGTAGATAGTCTGGTGGACATTACGACGAATACCGAAAATATTACTAAAATCAGTTGCACCCACACGGATATTTAAAACTTGCTCTTTATAGGGTTTTAATAACTCTGATATAAAAAGAAGTTCTTCCATTCTGGTATTCTTTTTCATGATGCTCTTGCTTTCAAGAATTGGCATTATGTAAAATGTATGATTTGTTCTTTTGCTAAAATTGTCGAAAACTTGAAGGTAGGCAGGAGCAGTAGTAGAATCAAATTTAGGAAAATTAAATCCAGAAACTAGTTTAAAGATATCAGGAGAAGAATGGTCGAGCATTTGATTAAATTGTTGGGAAGAACGGACTCGGATAAAAATTAAAGGGAGAGAATCAAAATCTAGCTGGCCAGTTTCCAAGGCTTGATTCAGTTTGTCTAAAGTCTCAAAGAGTTGTAATTCAGCTTGGTGAACAGTTCCATCTCCAATAGAATCTTCTAGATCTAGGCAGATTGAGCTACAGCAAGGATGGAGGCCAGCAATGATTTCATCAACTATCTGAGTTCGATGAGCGGGCATATAAAGAAGTCCAGCTATTGCATATTGCAATAAATCTTTTGGGGAATTTTGATTAAATTGGCAACCTTCTTTAAATAGGGGTATAGAATCATAAGTAAATTTCATTCAAATCTTCCATTCAACACTTTTAAGTTTTTTGTTCAAGGACTACTGAAAGAATATCCTCAGCGCCTTCTATTCCTTGATTAACAATCGTATAGCTATCTTTATTATCGATAAGCTGGTAAACTTCACTGTTCTTTGGTATCATTTTTATATCGCCTAAAGATAAGAAGCCAGCATCTAATTTTCCGTCACCCGAAGTAATTAGAAATTCTTCTTTGAGATAGTCTTTTAAAAAAGAAAGAGCGTTTTCTTTAGAAATTTCTTTAGGGATGATGTAAAGTTTAAGCCCCTGAAGAGTGAAAGCCCATTCTAAATTTTTTAAATCTTTTTCAAGACTTGGCAAGATAAATTCTTGAACGATATCCTGATCTTCGGTAACTTTAGTAAAAAAGAATAAATTGTCAACCAAAGATGGAGTTCTAGTTAAGTATTTTTGATATTTAGTTAAAATGTCTAAGATTTTAGGATAATCTAAAGCTTGTATTTGTCGAGTTCTTTCGATGTGTTCCTGCCAGACTTTTAAAGGTTGACCTTTATGCAGAATGATTCCGCCATTAGCAACAACAGCATAAGGGCAGTCTTGTAGAGGGATAATGCGTGAGAACTGCGCTAGCGAGCGAGTTGTAATTGGAACCAAGTGGATATCACAGCGAGTTTTGACTTGAGCCAGTAATTCCAATGCTCTATGGCTCATATAGGAGATTTCATGTCCGTCTAGATGTTCTACACAAGAAACAGTCTGATAATTTTCAACAAACTTATTAGAATAAATGATGGTTCGATCTAAATCAGTAGCAAAAAGCATAATATTCCTCTCTTTTTTGGGACTGATAGGTGTAAAATTTTAATAGAAAACAAAAATTTCTTTTTTAATTTCAAGCAGTTATATTTTAAGGTTATGAAAGTTAGATTGATAGTCTTAAATTTTTGTTCAAACTTAAATGAAACAATATTATAATCTTAAATGACTTAAGAGAATAAATTTTAGTTATCAAAGTGTGTAATTCATCAAACTATACCAATCTTACTATAAAAGAGCCGATAAGTAAAGGCTGAAACACTAGTGTTTCAGCCTTTCTATAACTAACATTTATTTTGTAAGAGCTTTTCGGATGAAGTCTATAGGGATAATCAGAACTGCAATAGCAAGTGCTACAATATAGTGTTCAATATCCATAGGAACAGTATTGAAAACCTGTCCACCAAACTGAATGATTAAAGATTGAACAATAGCAATGGAGATCATGACAATTGAGAATTTTTTGTTTTCCGAAATATGTTCAAAAACATTAAGACCGGTACTGCGAGTATTGAGGGAATTGAAGATAATCGCATAGATAAACACAGTAAAGGTGAAGGTAGTCACCATTTCAAAGTTTCCAGTTCCATTAGTGATGAAATCTTGAATACCAGCTACATTTTTAAGAATAGCTAGACAGACAAGAGTAATGAAGATACTAGCAACTCCAATAGCAGACTTCATATATTTTGTCAGGATATTAGCTTTTTTAGCTACTGGCTTTTCATTCATATACCGTTTTAAGGTAGGTTCTTCACCAAATGCTAAAGCAGCTAGTGTATCCATGATAAGGTTAATCCAAAGGATTTGAATGATTGTAAATGGCTCTTTCAGACCAAAAAGAGGAGAGAGAAGAGACATAGCAATAGTAGTTACATTAACTGTCAGCTGGAAAATAATGAATTTGCTAACTGATTTGCTCATTGTCCGGCCGTAAAGCACAGCTTTTTCGATAGACGTCAAACTATTGTTTAAAATAACTATATCAGAGGCTTCACGGGCAACCTCAGTTCCGTCTCCCATAGAGAAACCAACATCAGCAGCTTTAAGAGCAGGGGAGTCATTGACACCATCACCGGTCATACCACAAACCATATCAAGATCTTGAGCTGCTTCAATTAAGCGCTTCTTATCCATTGGTAAGGCACGACTTACAACTTTCATATTAGGAAGTTGCGCTTTTAATTCTTCGTCAGAGAGGTTCTCTAGCTCATCATGGGTTAGTACTAAGTCTGTATCACTGGTAACAATTCCGGCTTCTTTAGCAATAGCGACAGCTGTTTCTTTACGGTCCCCTGTAACCATAACTACTTGAACTCCAGCCTTATTCATTGTTTCAACAGTTTGTTTAATAGAATCTCGTACATTGTCTCGAATACATACAACAGCAATCAAGATTTTGTCTGCTCCCTCTTTCTTAAGAATAGCAAGAAGACGCATAGAACGATTAGCCTGTTCCAAAGAGATAGCAGAGAATTTATCTTTATCAGGAGTAGTAAAAGCAGTCTTATTTCCGTTTTTATCAAGATAGAAATGACAGTCATCTAAAATAAATTCTGGTGCTCCTTTGATGTAAATTTCACCTGACTTAGTTGTAACACTAGCATATTTTTTAGCAGAGTTAAACTGTTCTTTTTCAGCAATAGTGTTTGTATCGAAATCTAAGAGATTACGGTTGATTAGAAAATCTAAAAGTGCACGGTCAGTTGCGTTACTTCCGACAGCTATACCGTCTGCAATATTAGCGTCATTATTCAAACCAATACCATGAATAACTTGCTTGAGTAACTTTTCAGACATACTAGAGAAATCAGCAGCAGAACTCTCATCGGTTGTCTCATAAAGAGTTCCATCGCCAAGGAAGAAATCAACAACAGATAGTTTTCCTTCTGTAATTGTTCCAGTTTTATCGCTGAAAAGGATATTCATATAACCAGCTGTTTCAATAGTATCTGGATGGCGAACCAGAATATTCTGAGCTAATAAGCGGCCTGAGTTCATTGAAGACACAAGAGCCAGCATCATAGGCAACCCTTCTGGAACTGCCATGATAATGATAGTCACTGCAAAGAGAATTGTTTCAATTACTAATAAGAAAATAGATGAGAGATTTAAATTATTTGCGGCATTTAAAGCGAGTAAACCAAGAATAAGATTGATGACAGAGTAAGCCGCACCAGCACTGTATCCAAGAACACCAATATTTTCTGCCAGTTTGTTCAATTTCTCTTTTGATGGAGAATCTTTCCCATCCTCTTGGAGAGAGGTATTGATGCTTCCAAGAACAGTATGGTCACCAATATCAGTTGCTTCCATAACAGCTTCACCAGATGTTACCACAGTTCCACGGAAGATTTTTAATTCTGTAAAGAGGTCCTGACTATCTGGTTCTACATGATCACCTAAAGCGATTTTTGTAGCGTCTTCACTTTCTCCATTCAAGATAGCTTGATTTACTTTTAATTCCCCAGCAAGAATAATACCATCAACAGGAATTTTATCACCAGTTTGAAGTAGAATTTGGTCCCCTTTGACAATATCATCTACTAAAATTTCTTTAAGTTTACCGTCACGATAGACTTTAGCATTAGTTTTGCTTGCTTCTTCTTGTAATGTATTAAACTTTTGCTCATTTTGATATTGTGAGATAGCTGAAAATCCAGTTGATAGAAGAATGGCAAAAATCAAGGAAATTGCTTCGTACCAATTTGCTTCACCAATACCTGGGAAAATCATACCGATAAAGTTGAAAATAATCTTGAGACCTAAGGCAGCAAGCAGAATCAAAATCCACTGATCTTTAAATGATTCAATAAAAATGGAGAGAAGTGAATTGGCTTCTTTACTGGAAAGTTTATTGTCACCATGAGCTGATTTACTTGCTGCAACCTCAGCTGAGCTTAGCCCTTTAAAGTTATTCATTTGGTTTATTTATCCTTTCTAAAAATAAAGAGGCTGAGACAATAGTGTTCAGTCTCTTTTTCGCATGTCAATAAAACTTGATATGGCTACTGTTTGTCTTTAGCTAAAGAGTGCAGCTATACCATTTAAATCAGCCTGTTTTCCTTCACCGATGGTGTGGAAAGCCCAAGTTGAACCATCTCTTACGAGTTCTGCAAAGACAACAGCTGTATCGGTCGAATAATCATCTTTCAGCTGGAATTTACAAAGTTCAGAATTGTTCTCGACATTAACTAAGCGAACATAGGAATTATTAACCATGCCGAAAGTTTGGCGGCGGGCGATAGCCTGATCGATGGTAATAGCACAAATGATTTTATGGATACTTGGTGAGAGAGTAGCTAAATCCAAACTGATAACTTCATCATCACCATCTCCTGCACCCGTACGGTTATCACCATTTAAGTAAATCCCAGGAGCAGTTTTGTTATTATAAAAAATGACATCACTAGCAGAAGTAATTTTACCTGCTTCATTTAATAGGAATGCAGAAATATCAAGATCAAAATCTGCACCACCGGCAGATACGTCCCAACCAGCGCACAAGTCAACTTTTGTAAGGCCCGGAGCAGCTTTCGCTAAATTTAGGATAGTATTTTTTTCTAAATCAAGAGATACACCTCCAGTTGCAGGAGCAACTTCAGTGGGGGTTGGAGTAGAATTGGCAGGTCCGCCAAGTGAGGTGAAATTAATAGCCATGAGAGATTCCTTTCTGATTAACGGTAAGATTTTTCAATGTCTTGGATTGAAGCGTTTAGGTATTCTCCAACTGCTTTGAAAGTCCAACCATTGACAGTGCGTGTAAGTTCAGCAAATTTAACGGCCGTCGCTTTACCACCATCTTCTGATAAATTGAAGCGAGCGATTTCTTTTTCAGGACGTTGTGCCTGATCAACTAAACGAACGTAGGCATTCTTTACTTGGCCAAAATATTGTTTGCGATTTTTACCAGAATAGATAACAACTGCTACAACGATTTGAGCCACGTCTGGATGAATATTATTGAAATTCACAAACATGTTTTCATCATCACCGTCACCAGCACCAGTAAGGTTATCATGATCTAACTGAATACCTTGAGATTTCTTTTTACCGAAATAGACAAGGCTATTAACTGAACGGGTCAAATGACCAGAAGCATCAAGAAGGAAGGCGCAAAGATCAAGGTCGAAGTCGGAGCCAAAGAAACTTGTCTTAACATCCCATCCTGCTGATACTCGGATATTTTCTAAAGAGAAATCCGTTTTAGAAAGATTAAGGAAGTCATTCTTTGCGAGGTTAAGCATGCCTCCTTTATTTAAATCGAGTGTAACTTCACGCCCTTCCGTACTAGCAGTTTGAATAGGTGTGTTAGCAGCAGGAGATTGGGTTTGTTGCTCATCTCCACCGAATAATTTACCAAAAAGTCCCATAATATTTTCCTTTCTATTTTCTTAATTACATATAGCGAGACAAGAGTTGGTTGAGGTCAGCGATAGCTCCCTCACCGATAGCTTCAAAAGCCCAACCATTAGCTGTCCGACTGAGGGAACAAGCTGTTACAGAAGTGTCAGCAGAATAACTGTCACTCAATTCATAGCGGCAGATTTCCTGTTCGTTATTATCGGCATCTAGGAGGCGGACGAAAGCATTTTTAATCATGCCAAAAGTCTGACGTTTAGTGACTGCATCAAAAATAGTAATGAAGAAGATAATTTTCTTAATTCGAGGTTCAATTGCATCAAGATTAATTTGGATTCGTTCATCGTCGCCTTCGCCTTCTCCAGTACGGTTATCACCTTCAAGACGAATTCCAGCTGCAGACATATTATTGAAGAAAATAACATCATTTGGTACTTGTGCAACGCGGCCGTTTTCTTCAACTAAGAAGGCAGCTAAGTCAAGGTCAGCAGTGGGTCCAGCAACAGCCATATCCCATCCGCCACCTAGAATACAATTTTTTAATGCAGGAGCCTGCTTTGTTAAATCTAAAACGCTCCCTTTAGAGAGGTTAAGAGGAGCAGCAGAGCTGCCAGAGTTTAAATGAGTGAAATCCATATAGATATTCCTTTCTGAATCATAATATTTTTAAAACTCTTTAGCTTAAGGGAAGCCAAGTAAGAGTTTTTGCTACCATATCTTAAGTGATATCAATGACCGCTTATAAAACCTTTTTCAGCCATGTCAGATTTCATATGTTCTAACTCAATAGAATCACTTTTTCGTTTTTCAGCAATTTGATTATTGATCTGCTTGGTTTCTTCAATTCCTTTTTTGATTGTCTCATAAGTTGTACGAAGAGTCTCCATTTGAATAGAGCTTCCACCAGCCATACGAGCAATATTAACAGATTGATTAGCAGTATTTTGTGCATTACGAATTAGAAGTTCATTGGTTTTTTCATCCAATTGTTTGATAGATTTAGCTTGAATTTCCTGTCTTTTTAATTGAATAGCTTGAACCAAACATTGCTTGAAGATTGGCAATGTGATAATAAAGGAAGAATTGATTTTCCGCATCAGATTAAAGTTAGACATTTGCATGGTCTGAATCATAGGACAGGTTTGCATAGCCACGTTTTCAGCAATTTGCAAGTCATAAGTTCGTTGAGCGAGCATATCTTTAATCATGCTCAGTTTTTGCTGTTGAGTTTGTTTTTCTTGTTCTGTCATATCCGTGCGAGCTAAGACCTGCTTACTGTACGCTTCAATTTCTTCTTGAGCGATCTCGCCAGCAACAATATATTTTTCTAATTCTTCATAGTAGGCCACATTCGTTTTATATTGTTTTTCCAAATTTTCTTGGGTTTGGTGAATCTGAACTTCATATTGCTTCAATATGGTATAAATCTGATCAACTTCTTTACCCATATCTTCATATTTAGCAAAAAGTTTATCAATATTATTCCTTATTTTACCAAATAATTTTTGCAGAGCAGATGCTTTTTCTGGATTTTCAATTTCTTTAATATCGAATTTATCCATGATTTTAGTGAGTTGGACGAGCATTCGAGAAGCTTCCTCTGCATCTACTCTCCGCATAGAAGATAGTAGAGCATCAGATATTTGAGAAATCCCTTCACTCGGTTTTTGACCGAAAGCCATAATTGAGTTGACATTAGTAATATCAATCTCATTGGTGAGGTTCTGAACCTCAGGCAGTGATCTCAGCTTCTGCTTGTAAGCTAAATTGTCAGCTAGGACTTCTGGTTTAGCAAGTTCAAGTTCAGTTGATTCAATCTCTTGGGGAGTCGAATCAAAACTTCCTGTGTTGATAGGCATATTGTTTTCCTTTCTTTAATTAAAAAGTTTACTGAAGAAATTTTGTTTTTTCTGCTTTCGTTGAATAGCTTGAAAACTTTGCTCATAGTTTATAACATCTAACCTGATAGTGTTAAAGTACTCTGCATTAATATAAGAGTTCAGATCAGATAAGCCGGCAGGTGAAAAAATGATGATGTCAAAACCAATTTTTCCAAGATAGGCAAGGACATAGCAAGTATTTTTTGATAACTGAGTTTCGCCTTCCAAGAAAAATACAATCTTGGGTATAAAGCCAGTAAAATCAAAGCTATCTATGAGTCGAATTACTCTTTTATCCAACTGTAGAATCAACAATGCAAAGTTTAATATTTCTTCTTTGGATACTGTCAATGGTTGTTTGAATAGTCGAGTATCAGCAATGGTTTCGTTAATCTTATTGAGAAGGAATTTTTCTGTTTCATCGTTATAAGGAGCATAGCGATAGAATGGGAGCTTCATAATCTCCTCAATATCAAAACTTCCATTACTGAGTTGACAAAACATAAGCTGATACTTATCGGAATCATTAATTTCGTGAGTAATCAGTTCATCACCATTGGATGTTAAAACGAGCGTATTGTCAGACGAAGAGCAGATATTGACCAAGCGGGCATACTTGTCAATTGGATTATATTCTCCCTCTATTTCAAAAAAGAAATGTGGGACATAGACTGTTTTCTCAACGGTCCTAAATCCATTCCGAACTTTTGCAGGTGCGTTCCAATTTTGTTCTACATCAATTAAAGTTGAATTGAAAAAAATGGGGCTTGTCGTTCCATTTCGGAACTGCCAAGGCCTATAAATGCCAGAATTTGTAAATAACTGTTCTTCAATTTGTGTTTCTATATCCAGTGTAATTGAACGATTTTCCTCTATAATTTGTCCATTTTTAGCTCTTTCTGCCCAACTTTGGATAGGTAGGATTTGAGTGTTTTTATGGACAGTACTGATTTGCTCAGAGTCTACTAGAGCAAAATTTTCATCATCTTTTAGTGGATTGATATAAATGACATCAAATCCAAAGCGATTTAGTAACAGCAAGAAATATATATCGTGTTTGGAAATACTACCATAGTAGATGCACTTGTTTGTAAGGTAATCTCTATCTTGATAGGATAAGTTGAAAATATGTAAGTACGCATAGAGGAGCATTTTGCAAATGAAATTATTTCTTACGCTGTTATTCAGGAAATTTTCCTGACGGATAGCAAGGTTTGTTATATATTCTAGAGCAATCAGAAATTGGTGATTGAGCTCTGCATCTTCAAAGAGTGTAATATCCTGACTGGCTATTTGACTAACTTCCATTGAAGCAAGCTCGTTTTTTATGCTGTTAATGAAATCAAAATCTGCATCCATTGGGATTTGACCGTCAAAGTAAATAGTGTGAGTTGAATCCTCTTGAGCTTTTACCAAAATAGTTTTTAATACACTATCATATTTACTTTGATTTTCAACCCCGATATATCGTGTAAAAACAGGAGCGAAAGTGGCTTGTATTCCTTTTCGTTCTGTGATTGAACGCCAAAGTTCAAAGGGCAGATTTTGCAGACTGGTCGACATGAAATATACCTGCTTTCTACGATTATAATGTCACATCTTTTGTCTTCTTTGTATAAAAGTTAAACGAAGGGTGCAGATGGTTTGCTTTGTACCTCCTAAATCACTGGAGATAGCTTATTAAAGTCTGCTCTCCCCTGCTTTATAGATACCATTGTATATTTATAAAATGGTCTTTGTCAAGAGATAAACTATAAATCAGCGACTTCCTTTATAATGCCACAAACATTATATTTCTGTAAGTTGACATATTCGATTGGGATCTTCTTTTCTTCACATAATTGAAGGATATGTTTAAGGTATTTTTGATTAGCCTTTTCTCGAATTAATACCCTGTCTGGAAGGCGCCTAAGCAGAACTCTAGTTGTCTCACCAACTCCTGGTTTTATTTTATTGATATCACTAATGTTGTAGGATTGGGCGATTTTCTTAACTTCGTCCAATCCTTTGAAATCCTCATTGAGCTCTTCTTGTGAAGGATTGAAATAATCTAATTGAACTTGGTCAAAATAGGATTGCACTTTATCTAAGAATTCCAATGAATGGTCGTAAGCTTCGTTTTCTGCATAATAAACGGCTCCGTGAAGCTCGTCGTCACTCATTTCTTTTAATTTGACCGTCCTGCTGACGAGGCCGCTGACAGTAGCATTTAAGCAAGCGCTAGGGATTAAAAAGTCCTGACGAGTACCATAAAGCGGTGTTACCGAAGCTGGATCACTGAGTACAGCTAGAGTAGGATCAAGTTCGGAAAAGAGTTTATTTTCCTCTGCTAACCTCTGGCAGGCTTCTTCTAGGACAGTATTTATTGCTCCTTTTCCAACCCAACCATCCACGAATTGAATATCTTTAGGATGGTGCTTGTTGGCTATAATATTCATGGCAGCTATGTCAATCCCTTTACCTCTAATGATAGAAATACTATAATGTGGCACATCAAGCTGATACTTATAGTGAAGGTACCTTTTTATTAGAATACCTATAGGAGTCCCTGCCCTTGCTAAGGAAACTAAAACAAGATTTTCTCCTTTTTTCTTGAAAATCTTTTCAGAAAGACTTGCTATAGCGTTAGCAGTCTCAAAAGAAAGAGTTGCGAGGCTTTCTTGATAGATTTTCATATAGCGCTCTGTTGGGGCATATTCTAGAGGTAGCATTTCGGAATAGTGAACGCCCTGTTGATTTAACTTTTCTCTTTCAGCAGTGTCTAATACAGGAACCTTTCCACGCACATCTTGTAAGAGGATGGTTACATCGGATTCAGGGTAACTAGTTTTTACTAAATTCATAAAAGCCTTTCTTATTGTTTAACAAAAATTAATGTTTGCTTACTAAAGGGCTGCAGTTTATTTTGAAGAGCTGCTCGAAATGCATCAGTCATAACCTCATAGACGATGATAATTTGGTCATAATGACGTTCAATATCGTAAAGAAAAGTCATTCTATTCGTTTCGTAAGCACTGGCCAAAGCTAAGCCGTTATGGAAAAGATAATTGTCTTCACTTGAGAGGGAAATAGGACTTCTTGTGGTGGAGCGAACCTCTGCATCAAGTTCTTGGGCTAGTCTAATTGGTAACCACATGTTTTCCTCAGTTCCAATGACAGCTATTGTTTCTTTTTTAGATTTCCGAGAGACTTGCGAAGTTAATCGATTTAGAGCAGTTTTTTGGAAGACTAAAAACTCTTCTTTAGTGAGACCTGTTCGAGGATTGAGGTTGTCAGATAAATGATAGTGAACGTCTGAAGTTAGTCTTGGTTTTTCCAGTGTTGTTTCTTTCAGTTCTATGAGAGGAGTATTATCTCTCATTTGTCCACTGACTAGGTATATTCTTTTGATTTCTTTTTCTTGAAAAATCTTACGATTCTTTGTATTTTGCCAGTTTAATATAGAAGCGGCTGCAAAAGAAATACCGTCTTTAACTTTTTGAAATTTTTCAATAAAGTTAACAATTGTATTTCCTGTTGTTATTTCATCTTCGATAAACAAAACGATATCGTAATCAGGAATATCTGATCGGTAATATAATTTTTGTGTGCTTGCATGTGAATGCTCTTCTTCGAAAGAGATATTTTGGATATCTGTGTTAATGCTTTCTCTAGTAGTCTGTAAATAAAAGACAGTTTTCAGATCTTTATTTTCCAAGGCCATATGCATGATTGCCTGGGCGATCCCAGTAGCCGTCTCTGAAAAACCAACAACCAAAATACGCTTGTCAGAAGGAATTTGCCTTTTTATTTCTTGATATAGTTCGTAAAATAGCTGCAGCGTGTTATGGGCTTTAACAGGATAATGCTTAGCTTGATATTTATTAACAAATAAATAGTCTCGATTGGGATTATTATTTCGCTTGCAAATAGCAACCATATCATTGATAACGAAGGAACTCTTATTTTCTTCTATATTAACAAAATCTTCTACTTTTAAAAGATAGGTCATTATTATTCCTTTCAAAGTTTGCAATTAATTAACCTTTATTGTCTTAGTATATCACTAATTATTTCAACTGTCATTTTTATACTTCAGACAAATCTTGACAATCATATTGAGGATATTGTGATATAATAATAAAAACATTTCAAAAGAATTTTCCCTATGTTTGAACATCTACAGCAGCAGTTAGCTTTTACAAATGAGCTGGAAAAGCTGAAAGCCACTCATCGCAACAATCGAACCTTGGACGCCTATCGTTTTGAGAATTCTGCTGAGCATAGTTGGCAGGGGGAGCTCATGGCGCTAGTCTTTCGAGAATATATCCCTGAAGAAGTCAATCTGGAAAAGGTCATGTCAATGTTATTGATTCATGATTTGGGCGAAATATATGCTGGCGATACCTTTATCTTTGACGACGCGGGCAAGAGCGATTCTTACGATAGAGAGCAGACTCCTTGAAAATCAGTTTGGACAATCTGCCGTCAGATCATCAGGATTCCTTTTTAGAGCTCTGGCAGGAATTTGAAACCGGCATTAGCATAGAGGCTAAATATGCCCGAGTGAGGGATGCTTTGGTCCCCCTACTCAATCACTTGGAAGTCGCACAGCCCCATGACAATCCTCATGGCCTGACCAAGTCGCAGGTTATTGCGAAAAAATCCTTTATCCAAGAAACCTCTGAAACTCTTTGGGAATTGGCTCAAGAAGTCATTGAGCAAAGCGTTGCTAAGGGGCTTTACCTAGATGAGTGAGGCTGAGAACCTTGCTCGAAGATAAGAAGTTTGAGACTGGTTGAACCAGTCTTTTCATGTTATAATATTCAGACAAGATTGAACGGAGAGAGTGTTTCACTTATCATGATTAGCTCAAAATACGACTGGCAGTTTGCCACTAATTTTACAGACGAAAAATTTTTAAAAAAGGCTAAGAAAGCTGGATTAGAACCCGCCGCTGCCAGTCTTCTTTACCAAAGAGGTGTGCAGACTGAAGAGGCCTTGCAGGAATTTTTGGAGCCTAGTTTAGATCAGCTTCACGACCCTTATGACCTGCATGATATGGAGCGGGCAGTGGAGCGCATTCGCTCAGCGATTGAGAATTACGAGCAGATTTTGATCTATGGCGATTATGATGCTGATGGGATGACCTCGGCATCTATTGTCAAGGAAGCCTTGGACCAGCTGGGGGCTGAGTGTCAGGTCTATCTGCCCAATCGCTTTACGGATGGCTATGGTCCTAATAGTAGTGTTTACAAGTATTTTATTGAAAATCAGGGAATTTCGCTCATTATTACAGTGGACAATGGTGTTGCGGGACTTGAAGCTATCGAGCTGGCCCAGTCTCTGGGCGTGGATGTTATCGTGACGGATC
>NZ_CALHWC010000198.1 GCF_938036805.1 uncultured Streptococcus sp. | reverse complement strand
ATAACAATGTTGCTCTAGCCAAACATGAAAATGGTGAAGAGGTTGTTCTGATTGGTAGTGGGATAGCATTCAATAAGAAAAAGGGTGATCCTGTTCTGGAAAGTAAGATTGAGAAAGTCTTTCGTATGAGAACGGAAGAATCCAAGGAAAACTTTGTGGCCTTGCTCAAAGATGTGCCACTGGATTTTATCACAGTGACTTACGATGTGATTGACACGCTTTCTAAGAAATACCATTACCCCGTCCAGGAGTATATCTATGTCACACTGACGGATCATATTTACTGTTCTTATCAAGCGCTTCAGCAGGGGCGGTACAAGAGTAGTGATCTGCCAGATGCTTCAGATAAATATCCCACTCCTTATCAAATTGCTCAAGAAGCAGTAGCTATTTATCGGGAACGACTCTTAGAAGCATTTCCAGACGATGAAATAAACAGAATCGCCTATCACTTTATCAATGCAGAAGGGGTCTCCAGTCCAGCAGGTCAGGGTCATTTGGATCAGCGGAAGGAAATTCTAGCGGCTGTAGAAGAAGAGCTGAGAAAGCAGGGAATTAAAAGAACATCGGAGAATAGCAACTTCTATGACCGATTTATGATTCATCTCAATTACTTCTTAGATTACTTAGACAGAAGCCGAGATGACAACGTTTCACTGTTAGAAATGGAAAGTCAGATTAAACTGACCTATCCCAAAGCTTATCAAATCGGAAGTAGTCTTTATGAGATTATTGCCCAGAAAACTGGAATAGACTTGTATCATAGTGAGCGAGTTTATCTGGTCTTGCATATTCAACGATTATTATAAGGAACATTAAAAGGAGGATCTATCATGAATAGAGAAGAAGTAACATTACTTGGTTTTGAAATCGTAGCCTACGCGGGTGATGCTCGTTCCAAGTTGCTGGAAGCATTAAATGCAGCGCAGGCAGGAGAATTTGCCCGCGCTGAAAGTTTGGTGGAAGAAGCAAATGCTTGTATCGTCGAAGCGCACCATGCTCAGACCAGTCTTTTGACCAAAGAAGCTGCTGGTGAGGATTTGGCCTATAGCGTGACCATGATGCATGGTCAAGACCACCTGATGACAACCTTGTTGCTCAAGGATTTGATGAAGCACATGATTGAACTATACAAAAGAGGAGCAAAATAATGAACAAACTCATCGGACTTATTGAGAAAGGGAAGCCTTTCTTTGAGA
>NZ_CALHWC010000197.1 GCF_938036805.1 uncultured Streptococcus sp. | reverse complement strand
ATTTTATGCTACAATTGATAAGATAGTATATAATTAGAATAAATGAAGAATAGAGGGAGCAGAATGAGACTTAAAAAGACCCTATTTGGTAACTATCGTGCCAAGGAAGTTGAAGAATACATTGAATCGTTAGAAGAAGGATTTGATAGTGAAATTCGTAAAAAGAATGAGAAAATTGAATCTTTACATAAAAAAATGGATGCTTTAAAGAACCAAGAAAGAGAAATCGGTGAAGCCGTCGTTTATGCTAAATCGCTGATTATTGAAGCACATGAAAAGGCAGAAAAAGAGGCTCAAGAGGTTCTAGAAAAAGCTCAGAAAGACTTCTTACAAGTAAGATCGTCTATCCTTGAAGAGATCGATGAATTGACGAAAAAACGTCTTGAAACGGAACAGCTCTATAAGGCGCAAAAGGAAAAAATTAAAGAGCTTCTTAGTCAAATTGGTCAGATTCTAGACGAAGAAACTTTAGAGGGTCAAATTGACATCGCAAGTCTAATCGAGGAAGCTTCGGAAGACGACGAATTTGCAAGCATATTTGATACTCCTTTAGAGGAAGATGAAGCTACGCGTTTGTTTGATACGCCTTTGGAAGAAGACGAGGCTTCAAATGAGCAAGTTGAAGCTGAAAGTTTATTTGATGAAGCTTCTCTTGAAGCGCACGAAGAAGAAGTAAATGAATCCAATGTTTTTGGTGAGGAAGAAGTCCCAGTAGAAATCTCTGCTCCACAAAAAGAAGTTGTTAATATCGAGCAAACATTTGCTAAGACAGGTACAGATAGCTCTGTCCCCGTTACTTACTTCACTTCTCCTGTCAAAAAGTCAAAAGACGAAGATAAAGAAAAAGAGAAAAAGAAGAAAGGAAAAATCATCAAACGCCTTTCAAGAATTAAAAAAGATAATCTTTTGTAAGAGGAACATGGTTTATGACAATTTATAACATCAACCTAGGAATTGGTTGGGCAAGCAGCGGAGTAGAGTATGCACAAATTTATCGTGCAAAATTACTTCGCAGTGTGGGCTTAGAGGCAAAATTCATCTTTATGGATTTTATTTCAGCCGATAATATTGAACATTTAACGAAGAATATCGGCTTTGAAGACTCTGAGGTCATTTGGCTCTATCAGTATTTTACAGATGTTAAGATTGCTCCAACGACCTACACTCTAGCACATGTTTTAGCTAGTTTCAATAGAGAACCTCTAGAAATCGTCCGTAATCCTGAGAACAAGACCTTTCGGATCATGTTTGGAGATAATGATTTCGTAACGTGCTATGCTTGCGATATGGATAATGAACTGATTGAGCGGGCAGAGATTGTTTCGCGTGGCTGTCTCATTCAGAAAGAATATTATACTTATACCAAAAACTTTATTGAATACTATAGTCCTGTAGATGGTCGGGCTCGTCTCTACCAACGGACTTGGCTCAATGAAGATGGTAGTGTGGCTTACGAAGAGATTATCGATGAAGTAGACGGTAAGCCGGAAACGCAAGTTTATCGTTTTCCAGATCAGGTTTTCTACTCTAAGCAGGAGTTTGTTGCTCATTTCATGAGAAGCTTGAAGCTGACAGATAAGGATTTACTGATTTTAGACCGGGAGACAGATATTGGCCAGCCAATCTTCGCCAATAAGGGGGCTGCCAAACTAGCTGTCATCGTTCATGCGGACCACTTCAGTGAAAATCCAGCAGAAAAAGAGTATATCTTGTGGAATAATTACTACGAGTATCAATTTGAATATGCAGAAGAAGTAGACTACATCATCAACTCGACGGATGCTCAAACAGAGCTTCTGAGAGAGCAGTTTGCTCAATATACCGACATCAAACCGAAAGAGATTTTAACCATTCCTGTGGGCAGCTTGGATAAGCTGCGTCGACCAGAAGGCCCACGGAAGCCTTTTGCTTTGATGACGGCTTCTCGTTTAGCCAGTGAAAAGCATATTGATTGGCTGATTCACTCTGTAGTGAAGGCGCATGAGCAATTACCGGAAATCACTTTTGATATCTACGGTAAAGGCGGTGAGGAAGCTATGCTGCGGAAGTTGATTGCGGATCTGCAGGCAGAAGATTATATTCGACTGATGGGGCATCATCATATGGCGGATATTTATAAGAATTATTCTGTTTATCTAGCTGCATCTACAAGCGAAGGTTTTGGTCTGACTTTGTTGGAAGCAGTTGGGTCTGGCCTCCCCATCATTGGTTTTGATGTTCGTTATGGCAATCCAACCTTTATCCGCGATGGGGAAAATGGCTATCTGATTCCCAAGGCTCGTCCAGATGATTTAGATGCTATGACGACAGAGTACGCAGAAAAGATTGTTCAGCTATTAACTCAACATTCTCAAGAAGATTTGTCCCGTGTATCCTACGAGGTAGCTGAGCCTTACCTTGATGAGCATATTGCCCAGCGCTGGTCTGATCTGGTTCGATCGGCTCATACTAACTAAGTAGGATTCAGAAAGAAAGGCATAACCACTATGATTTGTTTGTTTGACCGCTACGATCAAGCAAGTTTTGATTTATTACGTTCATTAAAAGCAACAGGACTTGATTGTCCTGTTGTTGTTGTACAAGACGATGGCTACCTTGCACCAGATGTTGAGTCTCCTTACAGCTATTTTACAGGAGACTTGGACACACCAGAAGGCCGGCCGATTTATTTTAATCTTGTCCCTAAACCTCACTTATGGGAGATCCGATCCAGCAATGTGAATGGAGAAATCTTGGACATGGGCAAGAAGCGTGCCAATATTTTCTATCGCCAACCAACGCATGAAAGACGTGTGCGGGCTGTCGAATGGCTGGATACAGAGGGGCAGGTCCGAGCAGCAGATATCTACAATCGCAAAGGACGGCTTTTCGCACAAATAACCTATGACCAGACACAGCGTCCGACCCATACTCGCTATTTTGACCAGAGCAATGTCGTAGTCATTATGGAAAATCATCTGACTGGCGATATTATCCTGACACTGGAGGGAAAACGTCATATTTTTAAATCCAAACAAGAATTTGTCGTCTTTTATCTTCAGTATCGTGGATATGATACAGATCGTATTATTTATAATTCTCTAGCGACGCCCTTCTTGGTGGCTTACGCTCTTCGTCCTAAAAATGGTCGTGCAGAAGATCTTCTTTTCTGGCAAGAGCCTATCGGAGAGGTGTTACCTGGTAATATGAAAGCGGCTATGAAGCTGCCTCATCGCAATATCCGCATCGCCGTTCAGGATCGGCAAGTATATGAGAAGATTCAAAGCTTGGCGACACCGGAAGAAAAGGCTTATTTCCATAATATTGGTTATATATATGATTACCAGCGCCTTAACAATATGAATCCTGAAGCCTTGATTTTGACCAATAGCGATCAGCTTGAGCAAATAGAGCAGCTCTTGACTCAGCTGCCAACTGTGCATTTCCATATCGGAGCCATCACAGAAATGTCCAGCCATTTGATGGGGCTCAATCGTTATCCGAATGTTTCGCTTTATCCAAATATTCGTCCGGCAAAGGTTGCAGAGCTTTTTGAGAGATGTGACTTGTATCTAGATATCAATATCAGCGATGAAATCCTCAATGCTTGTCGCACAGCCTTTGAGAACAACATGTTGATTCTCAGCTTCAAAAACACTTGCCATAGTCGTCGATTTATTGCGGATGATCACATTTACGCGCCAGAAAATGTCTCAGGCATGGTGGATAAGATTCAAAGTGTTCTTGCCCACTCATCAGAGATGGAAGCAGCACTTACTAGACAGAAACAGGCTGCTAATCAAGCTAGTTTGGAACAATACAAGGCCATTCTTTAACCATATAGAGGAGAACTTGCTTTCGATGAGGGCAAGTTCCTTTATGCAGATTTAGTAAAGGAGGACAATCATGCCAGAAAAGAAAAAGGGAATTCTGCAGGAACATATCAACGAGCAGCTAGATAATCGTAGAAGACCATTGAAAAGAGAGAAGCAAGAGTTTAGTATGATTGCAGTGTTAGGTGGCATTCTTTTTCTTATCACTCTCTTGGTCACAATCATCATGCAGTTGGGACAATTCTTTTAGTCTCTGATATTCTAGTTAGAATGATAAAAAACAGCAGACTTTCCTGCTGTTTTTTGTTACAATTTATACATGACTAAGAATCAAGAAAATAGAAGGGAGTGCCACTGTGTTAGCAATTGAAAAAATTAGGAACATCACTCCCGAAAATCTGTCGACCTTAACGATTTTGACGGGAGACGACTTGGGGCAATTTGAGCTGTTAAAAGACGAGTTTCTGAAGCAGATCAACTACGATCCAGCGGATTTGAATGTCACGTTGTTTGATATGAAAGAAACGTCTTATGCAGATGTGGAGTTAGATTTAGTCAGCCTGCCCTTTTTTGCGGATGAAAAGATTATTATTTTAGATCATTTTGCGGATCTAACGACAGCGAAAAAGCGCTATTTATCAGATGAAGAGCTCAAGTCCTTTGAGCAGTATTTGGAAGCTCCTAGTAGCACGACCAAATTGGTCATTTTTGCGGAAGGCAAGTTGGACAGCAAACGCCGACTAGTCAAGATACTAAAACTCGACGGACAGATCTTTGAAGCGGCTGAGATTAAGGAAGCAGACTTACGTCAGTATTTTGCCAAACAAGCACAGCTTGAAGGTCTGGACTTTGCTCCGAAGGCTTTTGACCACTTGCTGATCAAATCAGGATTTCATTTTAGCGAAATCAGTAAAAACTTGGTTTTTCTGAAGTCTTATAAGGAGTCAGGGCAAGTCAGTCTGGAAGACATCACTGAGGCCATTCCTAAAACTTTGCAGGACAACATTTTTGATTTGACTCAGCTGATTTTACAGAAACAAATTGATGCTGCACGGAGTTTGGTGCGCGATCTAACCTTGCAGGGTGAAGATGAAATCAAGCTGATTGCCATCATGTTAGGCCAGTTTCGAATGTTTACTCAGGTTAAGATTTTGGCGGATAATGGCCGATCTGAAAGTCAAATCGTGTCGGACTTATCAGACTATCTAGGCCGCAAGATGAATCCCTTCCAAGTCAAGTTTGCACTTAAGGATGCGCGCGGGCTTAGCCTCAACTTTCTGAAAAGAACCCTGACCTGCTTGATTGAAACGGACTATCAAATCAAGTCTGGCCTTTATGACAAGGACTACCTTTTCGACCTCGCCTTGCTGAAAATCGCAACAGGAAACTTCTAAAAACTTAGCAAAATTTATAAGCAAAATAGTTGAAAAATGTGCGTTTTTACGTTATGATTTGTATAATAATAAAGAAAATGAGGACAAGTAAATGGCAATTATTTTACCAGATCTACCTTATGCATACGACGCTTTGGAACCTTACATCGATGAGGAAACAATGCACCTTCACCATGACAAGCACCATCAAACTTACGTGAATAACGTAAATGCAGCGCTTGAAAAACATCCTGAAATTGGTGAAGATTTAGAAAAACTGTTGGCAGATGTTGAGTCTATCCCAGCTGATATTCGTCAAGCAGTGATCAACAACGGTGGTGGACACTTGAACCACGCTCTTTTCTGGGAATTGATGACTCCTGAAAAAACTGCTCCATCAGCAGAACTTGCAGCAGCAATCGATGCGACATTTGGTTCATTCGAAGAATTCCAAGCAGCCTTCACAGCAGCAGCAACAACTCGTTTCGGATCAGGTTGGGCATGGTTGGTTGTCAACAAAGAAGGGAAACTTGAAGTAACTTCAACAGCAAACCAAGATACACCAATCTCAGAAGGCAAGACACCAATCTTAGGCTTGGACGTTTGGGAACATGCTTACTACGTGAAATATCGCAACGTGCGTCCTGACTACATCAAGGCTTTCTTCTCGGTGATCAACTGGAATAAAGTGGATGAGCTCTACGCAGCAGCTAAATAATAGAATTATAAAACGGATCGCAATGATTCGTTTTTAAATGCCCTTAAATGGACCTTTCTACTTGTTATTTTAATGAGAATCTTTTATAATACTGGAATATTAGGAGAAATACTTTGATTAAAAATGACATAAAGAATCTGGCTTGCTGGTTCGGTGGAGTTTTCTTATTTATTTGTTGTTTGGGTCTTTTGGTGGAACCACAGCGAGCTGGTAAAAAAATGGCAGAAGCGAGTCAATCAATCGCTTCTTCACAGTCTACAGAAGGAGAAGAGACAAGAACTGAGGCGACTGCGCGTTCTAGCAAGACAATGGAAGAGAAGCAAGAGGTGATGGAGCAAGACCTTCCGACCATGGAAGCCTTGGGCTTATCTTACGATTATGCGAATATGACCTTGCCACAAGTTGTCCAGACTTATATGGATGATATGGGAATCGATCCCTCTCAGATTTCTTTTTCTTATAAAGATCTGACGAGTGGGCAAACTTATGCCATGAATGATACCCAGCCTATGACAGCGGGCTCTACCTATAAACTTCCCCTTAATATGTTGGTTGTTGATGAGGTAGCAGCAGGAAAATTATCGCTGGAAGAGCGGTTTGATATTACCAACACCAGCTATGAATACAAAGGAGAACATGATAACTATGTAGCGGCCTTCAATGGCGCCATGTCTATCCCAGATATGCAGGAGTATTCCTTGGTTTACTCTGAGAATACGCCCGCTTATGCGCTAGCAGAGCGATTAGGTGGTATGGATAAGGCCTACAGCATGTTTGGAAGGTATGGCCGGTCAAAAGCTAAAGTCAAGACGATCAGCAGAGAGAATAAAACAACAACGGACTACTATATTCAAGTTCTGGAGTATCTGTGGAATAATCAAGAAAAATACAAGGATATTCTTTATTTTATCGGTGTGTCCTTCCCAGGTGAATATTACAAACGTTATCTTTATGATTTGACCATCTATCAAAAGCCTGGCTATGTTAGAGAGGCTCTCAATGTTGATGCTATTGTTATGGAGGAGAAGCCCTATATTGTGGCACTTTATACAGCCTATCTAGGTGGCAGCACAGAAGCCAGTGAGGAGATCAGCGGAGTTGGTATTGACCAGGTTGGTCAAATTGCCTATATCATCAATGAGTGGCACCGAGTCAACATGAATTAAGACAAGTTATTTATTTAATAATTGATTTGAATAAAAATGAGAGGTGGTTGCAATGCAGAAGCGAATTCTTATGAGTGTTTTAGGTGTGGTGTTGTCTGGTTTCTTGATTTTTGGCGCGGTTAGCTATTTTAATTATCAAACAGAACTAAAGCGCAATCGTGAATATGAGACGAGTTTAGCGAAAGCATTGAAAAATAGCTATAAAGATATTAAAGAAATTCAATTTAGTGATCCAAGTTATTCTGAAAAGCCTGGTGGATGGTATGTTCATGTTCAGTTGACCTTTGCTGATGGAACAAAATTAAAATATGGGGCGGCTCATTATTTAGATGATGTTAGTAATCATAATGCTTCATTTGGGGGACCTACTTACAATGAAAATATGGCCAATTTGCGATCTAGAGTTGGTCATACAGAAGGTGAAATTAAAGTAATCTATTCAGTAAAAGAGGAGATGATTTTGAAATGATATATAATTATTCTGATAAATAAATGGGTTTAATCAAGAAAAAAATGTTTATAGCGTTGATCCGAATTTAGCTAAGACCAATGGGCATGAAATTATAACTTCTAAGAAGGATAATGAGTTGGCTGATGATGAGAAAAATACAATAGCTATTGGAAATCAAGATTTCCGTATTGTCTCTGTCAAAAATGACCCTGCAACTGGTTTTCAGGGTATGGCAGTTGCTCCAACTGTTAATGGTCAGATAGATACAAACAGTGTGGCAGTGGTAGCTGCAGGTGCGACGCCAACGGATGTGAATGATTTGATTTTTGTTTTAAGGAAAAAGTAAATATGGTAAAAACATATAGAATTTATTTTTTGCTTAAAGTGAAAATGAGAGGTGGTTGCAATGAAGAAGCGAATACTGATAAGTGTTTTAGGTGTGCTGTTGTCTGGTTTCTTGATTTTTGGTGTGGTTAGCTATTGTAATCATCAAACAGAACTAAAACGCAATCGTGAATATGAGACGAGTTTAGCGAAAGCATTAAAAAATAGCTATAAAGATATTAAAGAAATTCAATTTAGTGATCCAAGTTATTCTGATAAGCCTGGTGGATGGTATGTTCATGTTCAATTGACTTTTTCTGATGGAACAAGATTACAGTATGAAACGATACATTCTTTGAATGAAACAATGAATCATAATGCAATATTTGGAGGGAAAAACCATATGAAGTATTATGAAAAATTGTCTTCAAAAGAAGGATCTACTGATTCGCAAGTTATAATTGTCTATTCTACTAAAGATAAGGAGATACTTAAATGACATATGATTACACTGATAAGGAGTTAAATGTTTTAAATCAGGAAGGGTATGTTTATAGTGTTAATCCTGATGTGGCTTTAAAAAGTAAGTATGGTAAAATGAATGTAGAATTCATTTTTTGCTTAAAGTAAAAAAGAGAGGTGGTTGCAATGAAGAAGCGAATTCTTATGAGTGTTTTAGGTGTGGTGTTGTCTGGTTTCTTGATTTTTGGTGTGGTTAGCTATTGTAATCATCAAGCAGAGCTAAAGCGCAATCGTGAATATGAGATGAGTTTGGCTAAAGCGCTGAAAAATAGCTATAAAGATATTAAAGAGATTCAGTTTAGTAATCCAAGTTATTCTGATAAACCTGGTGGATGGTATGTCCGTGTGAAATTAAATTTTAATGACGGAGAAGAGGTTGAATATAGCACAATCCATGCTTTGCATTTGAAAACAAATTATGGTGGTTCAATTGGTGGTAAAGAAGCCGAGAAAAAGTGGAACTATTTAGATTCTCAAAAAGGGATTACTAGTTATAAAATTTTAATTGTGTTCTCAGATGGTTCTAAAGGGGAAATAAAATGACATATACTTATACAGATGAACAATTAAATGGACTGAATCAAGAAGAGGCTGTTTATAGTGTTGATCCAAATTTAGCACAAAGTAAAGAGCATGATATTATAACTGATAAATCCGATGATCAGATAAAAGCAGGAGAAACAAACATATATAGAACGTCTGATGGTCAAAGATTTAAGATTCTTTCTGTCAAAAATGACCCTGCAACTGGTTTCCAGGGTATGGCTGTTGCGCCGATTGTCAATGGTCAGGTAGATACAAACAGTGTGGCAGTGGTAGCTGCAGGTACGACACCAACGGATGTGAATGATTTGAAAGGTGCGATTACCAGTATCAATCCTGAATTAAGTTCACCACAATTAGCGGTTGCAGATGAATTTCTTCAGGAAGTTAGAAAAAACTATCATGTGACACAACTGACTGGCTATTCACAAGGTGCTTATATGATAAAGCTAGGCGCAAAATACCATATTCCAACAACCGTTTTTAATGGCTGGTTTAGTTACGATACTTTAAGTGAAGATGAGAAAAAATACCTTAAGCGCAACACTCATCTATTTAAAAATTATCGTCATGCTCAAGATGATGTCGTTCAATATCAAGATGGAAACTTGGAAGGAGTACAGGGCAGAGATGGTTTTGGGACGATCTATTGGGTTTTTGGCTCCAGTCATAAAATTTTCGATTGGCAGTTTAATGAGCAGGGCCAAGTGATTGATGAGCATGGCCGAGTAGTGATTACTGCTCAGCGCCTTAATTATTTGGAGACGGCTAAAAATAGTTTGCAGTCTTTAGACACGGAATTGGCTTCATTGGTGGAGTTGCGGAACCGTCTAAAAGCAGATGGACTTTCTAGAGGCGAACAAATATACTTGGATAGTGAGCAGGCCTTAGTTACTGCTTCCGCCATTGAAAATATTGCAACAAAAGGATTGGACTTGCTGATTAGTCTGTATGATGATGCCATTCAAGAAGCCGAAGATCTTTGGAATCTAATCGTCCGCCAGGCTTATACTGCGGGTCCCAAATTGAGTGAATCTGAAATCTATTCAGCTTTATCAGCTGTCGGTGTGACAAGAGAAAGCATTAGCGTGTCGGATTTTCAACATTATCGTGAAAAGAAAGTACTAGCTTACGATCTCAAGCGAGAATTTGAAACAATCGCTCAGAAAATACGCTCAGGTATCCAGAAACAGCTGGATACCGATCAAGAATTGGCAAAGGATTTTAAACAATGGGATTTGATGAGATAATGGGCAACTTGCGGAATCAACGTGCAAAGATCGAAGAAGATTTCAAGGAATATAAGCAGGATTATGATAGACGAGAAGAAGACTTAGAAAGAGCGGATTATCTTTATCGTAATATGTTTGAAGAAAACATGAATCAGCTTCGCCTTGCTTTGAATGTTTTTGAACCAGATTCTATTTTATTAGGGCAGGTTTGTCAGGAATATCAGGAAAGTAGTGAGCAGGTTCAATGCTTTATCAATCAAAAGCGATCAGATTTAATGGAAGAATTTTCAGAACATAAGCGTCAATATCAACGAAATTTGGATGATAATGAAGAACAAATGCACCATTTGCAAAGGAGAAATCAATGATTGTTACAACAGATTTATTAGATCATTCAACGAGAGGATACGATGATTCTTTTCTTCAATATGAAAAAATGTTACAAAAGTGGAATGTTGGGTTCATAGGGCAGGCTGGTATTGCGAGACAAACTCAGAATCGCCAATTACTCCAGCAAAAGATAAAATCTTTCTCTGAAGAAGTTCGTTCAGATATAGCTTTGGCACTTTCTGATATGGATTCCAAGATGCAAGGAAAGTGGTCGCAGGCAGTTAAAGATAAGGTTGCTAGAACAACCAAGAAATTGGAGTGTTTTATAGATTAAAGCTGACGGGATGGAAAAGGCCTATGATATGTTCAGTCGCTACGGTCAGTCCAAGGCTGATATTAAGACGATCAGCCGGGAGAAATAATAAGACCACGACGGACTACTATATTCAAGTTCTTAAGTATTTATCAAAAAATCAGGATAAGTACAAGGACATCCTTTACTATATTGGCGAATCCTTCCCAGGTGAGTATTATAAGCGCTATCTGCGCGACATTACTATCTATCAAAAGCCTGGTTATGTTTGTGAGGCGCTCAATGTTGATGCTATTGTTATGGAGGAGAAGCCCTATATTGTGGCACTTTATACAGCCTATCTAGGTGGCAGCACAGAAGCCAGTGAGGAGATTAGTGGAGTTGGTATTGATCAGGTCGGTCAAATTGCCTATATCATCAATGAGTGGCACCGGGTTAATATGAACTAATCTAATAAATACGCCTTAGATAAAAATCTGGGCGTATTTTTGGTTTTTATTGCAGTGGAGCTTGATGATTTTTAGATTGAACGTTGTTTAGAAAAAATTCGAAATAGATTTGACATAAAGAAAGGAAAGATGTATAATCTATTTAGAAAAAAATCTAAACAGTTCAGGAGAAAAACAATGATTTCCATTCATATCTTGATTGCTATGCTGCTGATTTTAGGGGCAGTCCTTGTTCCTTTGGTTTATTTTAAAAAGACCAAGCACATTTCTCTGCTAGTTTTCCTTTTAGGGGGAGTTGGCTTTTATCTGTCTAGTCAGGTTCTGGAAAATATCTTGCATCGTATCGTTTTACAGCCTCAGGCTGATGGGACTATTGCTTTGCGGATGGAAAATCCTTGGCTATACGTTCTTTATACTGTTGCTGCGGCAGCTATTTTTGAAGAAACAGGTCGCTGGGTCATCTTTTACTGGCTGCAAAAGAAGCGTCCACTGACCTTTGGGGATGGTGTGGCCTATGGCTTGGGGCATGGTGGTATTGAGGCTTTGTTTGTTGGTATTGTCAGTCTCTTAAACCTTTGGGTTATAGCTCAAGTAGTGACTCAGGGGAATGCTCAGATGCTGGCTCAAATTCCTCAAGCAGTTATTGACAATGTCCGTTACATGAGTGCTGGCAGCATCTATCTTTTGGCTCTTGAGCGGATCTTGGCTATTCTTATCCAAATCTTGCTGACCTTCTGGGTTTGGAAGGCGGTCAAGGAGAAGGCTCCAGTGTATTTTTTAGCTGCGCTGGGACTTCACGCCCTGATTGACTTAGCGCCTTCTCTGGCTCAGGTAGGCTTTCTTCCGCCACTTGCAGTTGAAGCTCTGCTCTTGGTAGAAGTAGTGGCACTAGTCTTTCTGACCAAGAAAATCTTGAAAGTTTACCTGAAAGAAAGGTCTAATCATGGGGATCAGTCAAACGCTTAAAGCTCTAGCTGACCCAGTTCGGAGGGGGATTCTGGAAATGCTCAAGCATGGTCCGAAGTCTGCAGGGGAAATTGCCCAAGCTTTTGAGCTGACGCCTGCGACGGTATCCTACCACCTCTCTCAGCTAAAGAAAGCCGGTCTACTCGTAGAAGAAAAGCAGAAGAACTTTATTTATTACAGCTTAGATATCACTGTTTTTGAAGAAATTCTTGTCTGGTTTCAATCTCTTGGAGGAGGAAACGAAAATGAAAAAAAATAGTTTACAAGAATTAGGATGGGCGCTTGGCGTCATGCTCTTGCCAGTTTTCTATGCCATCTGGGTCTATC
>NZ_CALHWC010000196.1 GCF_938036805.1 uncultured Streptococcus sp. | reverse complement strand
GCTGTGGAAAAGTTGGATCGTTTTTTTGCCAGTCGACCAGATTATGCTCGAACGCCCAACAATGAGCGTCAGGCCCAGCTGGTTACAGGCTCGACTCCGTTACCAAATGCGACAGGCTTGGCCGTTGGTGGTTTACTAGAGGTTGATGGAGTGACCTATGTGGTCCTGCCAGGTCCGCCAAGCGAACTCAAGCCTATGGTCAATAACGAGCTGGTTCCCCTCTTATCCACAGGCCAAAAATTGTATTCAAGGGTGCTCCGCTTCTTCGGTATTGGCGAGAGTCAGTTGGTGACTATTTTGGCTGAGATGATTGAGCAACAGAGTGATCCGACCATTGCTCCTTATGCAAAGACGGGCGAAGTGACTCTGCGCTTGTCCACCAAGGCTCTGAGTCAGGCTGAAGCTGATGCCAAGTTTGAGGCTGTGGAAAAGTCTATTTTGGCCTATCAGACTTTTGAGGGGCGGCCTTTGTCTGAGATTTTCTACGGTTATGGGGACGACAATTCGCTGGCTCAAGTGGCCTTTGACTTGCTCAAGAGTCAAGGGAAGACGATTTCGGCGGCGGAGAGTCTGACAGCTGGTCTCTTTCAAGCGACTTTGGCGGATTTTGCTGGGGCGTCCTCTATTTTTTCAGGTGGCTTTGTCACTTATAGTATGGAGGAAAAGAGCCGGATGCTGGATATTCCATTGGAAGAGCTGGAGCAGCACGGCGTTGTTTCTGCTTTTACGGCTGGGAAAATGGCAGAGCAGGCTAGAAAGCTGACTCGGAGCGACTTGGCTATCAGTCTGACAGGCGTGGCAGGCCCAGATTCGCTGGAAGGTCATCCAGCTGGGACCGTCTTTATTGGCTTAGCGAGTGAATCAGGAACGGAAATGATTGAGGTCAATATTGCTGGTCGCAGCCGACGGGATGTGCGGAAAATTGCCGTCATGCACGCCTTCAACCTCGTACGAAAAACTTTATTAAAGAACTGATTTTTGGTATAATGAACAGATGGCCAAAAGACATTTTAGAAAAAAACAGGAGAAATAAATGGCAAAAAAACAGAAAAATTTGGATGAAATTACAAAGAAATTTGGAGATGAACGCCAAAAAGCTTTGGACAATGCCCTAAAAAACATTGAAAAAGACTTCGGTAAGGGAGCTATTATGCGTCTGGGCGAGCGAGCTGAGCAAAAAGTTCAAGTCATGAGTTCAGGCTCTCTGGCTTTGGACATCGCCCTTGGTGCGGGTGGCTATCCTAAGGGACGGATTATTGAGATTTATGGTCCAGAGTCTTCTGGTAAGACAACCGTTGCCCTTCACGCGGTGGCTCAAGCGCAAAAAGAAGGTGGGATTGCAGCCTTTATCGATGCTGAGCATGCTTTGGATCCCTCATACGCTGCAGCTCTGGGTGTAAACATTGATGAATTGCTGCTGTCTCAGCCTGACTCTGGGGAGCAAGGTCTTGAAATTGCTGGTAAATTGATTGATTCTGGTGCAGTTGATTTGGTCGTTATCGACTCGGTTGCGGCCCTAGTACCTCGTGCGGAAATCGATGGGGATATCGGTGACAGCCATGTCGGTTTGCAGGCTCGGATGATGAGCCAAGCCATGCGCAAACTGTCTGCTTCTATCAACAAAACCAAGACGATTGCCATCTTTATCAACCAGTTGCGTGAAAAAGTTGGTGTCATGTTTGGAAATCCGGAAACAACACCAGGTGGACGTGCCCTCAAGTTCTACGCATCTGTCCGTCTGGATGTCCGTGGCAATACCCAAATCAAGGGTACGGGCGATGCCAAGGATACCAACGTTGGTAAGGAAACTAAAATCAAGGTTGTTAAAAATAAGGTAGCTCCGCCATTCAAGGAAGCCTTTGTGGAAATCATGTACGGAGAAGGTATTTCTAAGACGGGCGAGTTGATTAAGATTGCGACTGACTTAGATATCATCAAAAAAGCGGGTGCTTGGTACTCCTACAACGATGAAAAAATCGGTCAAGGATCTGAAAATGCTAAGAAATACTTGGCTGATCATCCAGAAGTCTTTGATGAAATCGACCGTCAAGTCCGTGTACGATACGGCTTGATTGAAGATGATGAGCCAGCAGAAGCAGTGAAGGGTAAGGTTGAGGCTCCTCTTGAAAAATTAGAAGAAGTGACTCTTGATCTAGATGATGCCTTTGAAATTGAGGAATAATTTTTCAAAATAGGTCGCAAGACCGATGGTTTTTGTGGTATAATATACTACGATAGTAGTATCGTGTAGCGAAAGGAGTACTTGCATGATCACAATTTATACGGTTTCAAGTTGTACTAGCTGCAAAAAAGCAAAGACCTGGCTAAACGCCCATCAATTGACTTACAAGGAGCAAAACCTTGGTAAGGAAGGAATTACCAAAGAAGAAATTCTTGATATTTTAGCAAAAACTGAAAATGGCATTGCCAGCATTGTATCTTCAAAAAACCGTTATGCAAAAGGACTCGGTGTTGATATTGAAGATTTGAGTGTAAACGAAGTCATTGACATCATCATGGAAACACCGCGGATTCTGAAAAGTCCGATTTTGGTGGATGACAAACGTCTCCAAGTTGGTTACAAGGAAGACGATATCCGTGCCTTCTTGCCTCGTGCAGTGCGCAATGTTGAGAATACAGAGGCTCGCTTACGAGCAGCTCTATAATTTAGATAAGGAAAGGCGCCTTTTAGGCTGCCTTTTTTCTGTCTCATTACCTAAAAATGATTGACAAGCGGTTAAACTATGATACAATATCTCTTAGGAGGACGGAACGTGAAGAAATTTTTACTAATTTTTGGCTTAGCAGCTGTGATATTGACTGGCTGCGCTCATAAGAAAGCAGACAAGCCAAAGGGGAAAAAAGAGGAAATTACAACTAATCTTCCCATTATCAGTCAGGCTGAAAAGCAGGAAGTCATCACCAAAAAACTAGTTTTCCCCAAAGATGAGCAAGGAATTCAATCTAGTCAAATTATCACTTATCAAGGGAAACGTTTTATCAAGGTGATGATGGAGAGAATTACTCCAACGGATGATAGTATCAAAAATGCGATTAAAGAAGTGGGGCTGGAGGAGACTCAGCGACTCTTGGATGAATCAATGCAAAAGGATACGGACTATACTCAGGCAAAAACTGTTGCTGGTTTCACCGGAACCGTTCAGATTCTAAATGAAAATGAAATGAAAATCACGTCAACCTATGATTTTGACAATTTGGATATTGAAAAGGCACTCACTTTAAATTATTTTAAAAATAGCAATCTAAAAGAAATGACAAAGATGCCACCTGAAGAATACATCAATAATTTATTGATGAACGGGGCTGAGGAGCAACAGTAAGGGAGCTTCTTGTTAATCATAGAAAACCAAAAAGGAGAAAGAAATGAAAAAATCAGTAGTACTTTTAATGGCTAGTTTGGCGGTGTTGACAGCTTGTGGACAACAATCACATAGTGGAAAAGCTGGTAGCAATCAGTCTGTTCAAAGCAAGACAGAAGCTAAATCGGTTACCAAGTCTTATCAGTTAAATCAAAAGGTACAAGGGCTCGATCAAACGATGACCTTGACAGTTACCTACGCGGGCAAGAAGTATGAAAAAGTGAATATTGCTATTTCACAAAATTTGCCAGAAGAAGCTAAGTCTGCCTTAGCTGGTCAAGACTTGTCCTCTCTGCAAGAAGAGGTGAGCAAGAGCTTCAAGCAAAGTTCAGGAGTGGATAAACTTGAACAAGTAAAAGGTATTCAAGTGAATGTTAAAGTGACCGAAAAAGGCACTGTTGATATTGATTTTATTATTGATCCGACAAATCTTGATTACGATGCGGCTTCTAAAGTACCGACCTATGGACCACTCTTTAGCCAAATGAAGTCTCAGACTCCAGAAGAATTTATCAAGTCCTTCCAAGATGAAGGGGGCAAGGAAATTAGCAATCCGTCCTAATATTTTTGCTGAAAACTAGTCTTTGAAAAGGGCTAGTTTTTTGATGGGAAGGAGTGGTAAATGGTTGAAAAAATGTCGAAAAAGTAGAAAATTTACATGGATTAAGTTTGTGAAACTGCTGTAATTATGCTATAATGATGGTATTCTTAAAGAAAGAGGGTGTAATTGTGGGATTTACAGACGAAACTGTACGTTTTAATCTTGATGATTCAAATAAAAAAGAAATTAGTGAGACTTTAACCGATGTCTACAAGTCACTCAATGATAAGGGCTATAATCCAATCAATCAAATCGTAGGTTACGTGCTGAGTGGAGATCCTGCTTATGTGCCTCGTTATAATAATGCTCGAAATCAGATTCGTAAATATGAACGCGATGAAATCGTAGAGGAACTGGTGCGTTATTATCTGAAAGGGCAAGGCATTGACCTCTGATGAGAATTATGGGACTAGATGTCGGCTCGAAAACAGTGGGCGTTGCAATTAGCGATCCACTTGGCTTCACCGCTCAGGGACTTGAGATCATTCAGATTGATGAAGAGAAAGAGCAGTTCGGTTTTGAGCGTTTGACGGAGCTTGTCGAGCAATATAAGGTGGACAAGTTTGTGCTTGGCCTTCCTAAAAATATGAACAATACCAGTGGCCCACGGGTGGAAGCGAGTAAGGCCTATGGCGAAAAAATTGCCCAGCTTTTCCAAATCCCGGTCGAGTATCAGGATGAGCGTCTGACGACGGTGGCTGCTGAGCGCATGCTGATTGAACAGGCGGATGTCAGCCGCAGCAAGCGCAAAAAAGTAATTGATAAATTGGCGGCTCAGCTAATTTTACAAAATTATTTAGATAGAAACTTTTAGAAAGAATTGAGGAAACAATTATGGCACACGATCATAATCATGACCACGAACAGGCACAGCCTGAATTGATTACCTTGGTAGATGAGCAAGGTAATGAGAATTTATTTGAAATTCTTCTGACGATTGATGGTAAGGAAGAGTTTGGAAAAAATTACGTACTTTTGGTACCAGTAAATGCTGAAGAAGATGAGAACGGCGAAGTTGAAATCCAAGCTTACTCATTTACAGAAAATGAAGACGGCACAGAAGGCGAATTGGAACCAATCCCAGAAGACTCTGATGCAGAGTGGGATATGATTGAAGAAGTCTTCAACAGCTTTATGGAGGAGTAAAAAGGTCCGGGGGACCTTTTTAGCCCGAGCTTGAAAACTAGAAAGCGAGGAAGGTCTGGGGGACCTTTTTAGCCCGAGCTTGAAAACTAGAAAGCGAGGAAGGTCTGGGGGACCTTTTTAGCCCGAGCTTAGAAATTAGAAAATCAGCCAGTTTGAGAATTTATCTCAGCTTGGCCACAGCTAGTTTCTTTACAAAGAATAGAAAAGAGAGAGAAGCGAGTGGCGATTCACATTTGAAGTCCGCTTCGCTTCTCTTTTTATGTAGGAAAATGATGAATGAGATTGAAAAATGGTTGAATGGTCGTATTGGCCTAAATTTTCGTTCAGGTCTGGAACGGATGCAGAGAGCGGTAGATTTGCTGGGGAATCCTGAACGGGCTTACCCCGTCATTCATGTGACGGGAACGAATGGCAAGGGCTCTACCATTGCTTTTATGCGGAATTTATTTGCCGATCAGGGAAAAAAGGTAGCTAGCTTTACATCGCCGCATATGATCAGCGTCCATGATCGCATTTGTATCAATGGCCTGCCGATTTCGGATGCTGATTTTGTTCGCTGGGGGCGGCAGATTCAGGAGATGGAGAGAGAATTGGTCAAGACGCACGACCAGCTATCCTATTTTGAAATCTTGACCTTGCTGGCCTTTCTTTATTTCAGAGAGGAGAAGGTTGATCTGGCTCTCATCGAGGTGGGTATTGGTGGACTTTTGGATACGACCAATGTCTTGGATGGGCAAGTTGCAGTGGTCACATCGGTGGGCTTGGATCATCAGGAGACGTTGGGGCAGACCATTACAGCGATTGCGGAGCAGAAGACTGGCATTTTCAAAAAAGGTCGTTCGGCAGTCATTGGCCCCTTGCCGGAGGAGGCTCGTCAGGTCTGTGAGCAGCGGGCAGCAAGTTTGGACTTGGATTTGTATGAATACGGGCGAGATTTTTCGTTTTCTGATGGCTCTTTTAAGAATCAAGATCTTCTTTTATCGCATGTAACCTTGGGACTGCAGGGTGCTTACCAAGAAGAAAATGCAGCGCTGGCTTTGCAGGCCTTTCTGCTTTTTATGAAACAAATGGGCTGGGAAATTGCTTTTTCTTTGCTTCCTTCATCTTTGCGAAAGACCCATTGGGCGGGGCGGCTAGAGGAAATTCGTCCGAATATCTATCTGGACGGTGCCCATAATTTGCCAGCTCTGGCACGTTTGGTCGAGTTTATCAAGGGGCAGAAGGGCAAGACGTGCAGCCTGCTGTTTGGAGCTTTGAAGCGCAAGGATTACAGCGGTATGCTGACCTATTTGCAGGAGAACTTGCCAGAGGTTCAGGTGACGGTGACCAGCTTTGACTATGGGGAATCTGTGGGGCAGGCAGAAGCTGCGGACTTTGATTATGTGGCGGATTATAGAGCCTTTATTAAGAATTTTAAACAAGAGCAGACGGCTGACCAAGTTCTTTTTGTAACGGGCTCACTCTATTTCATTGCAGAGGTTCGAGCCTACTTCCAGAGTGTATAAGTTGACCATAGAAAGTCCTGTTTGGTAAAATAGAAGTGGAACAAAGAAAGGAGAAACAAAATGAAGGTTTCAAAAAAATTAGTTCTTTCAGCCCTTACGGCTATGACCGCTTTTGTATTGGTAGCTTGTGGCAATTCTGGTCAAAATCCATCCGATCAGGCTGCTCAATCTCAAGTGAGTTCCTCTGTTTCTCAGTCATCTGAGACAGTGTCATCAAGTAGCAAGGCAAGTAGAGATACAAACAGTAGCGCAAATACTAGTAGTTCAGAGGCTTCTACCTCTAGTCAAACGGCTACCAGTGACTTAGACGGGACCTATAAGGCCACTCATGAAGGCGATGCCTTAACCCTAGAAGTTTCTGGAAATAAAGGAACCCTGACCAAAGTCGAACGCGACGGTGAGCAGGAAATTGAACAGGTGCAGGTTGATCCAACCAATCAAACCATGATCGTTGGAGATGACGTTAAGCGTTATCGCGTAGAGGGCAATCAACTGACTCTGGAAGATTTGTCGCAGGAAAACGATGATGATGACACAATTGTCTTCACCAAGCAATAATGTTCAAAAAAGGAATACTCTACAAAAGGCTGGGCAGATGCCCCAGCTTTTTGCGTTTGTGGATAACGGAGTGCAAGTACTTCCTTTAACCTTGGACTAGAGACTATTTTATTTTAAAAAGTTTTGAAATTGCTGCTAATTATTGTTATACTAGATGAAATATGAAACGAGGGAGGATTGAGATGGATCTAGGCAAGTTTCGTTTGCTGATGTCCAAGTATGGTTTCAGCATCATTATCATGTTACTAGAATTATTTCTTGTTTTTGCGGCCTTTTTCTATTTTAATCTGTTGGTGCCTAATTGGTTGTCAGCCCTTGTCATTGTTTCTTTATATATTGGGACTATCTTGGCGATTGTCAATCGGAATATGCCTCCCGAAAGCAAGGTGACTTGGCTCTTGTTTGCAGTCGTACCTGTCTTTGGTTTTCTGCTTTATCTGATGATTGGGGAGAGACGCCTTTCCAAAAAAGAAATCCAGCAGCTGGAAAAAATGGACTCAATGAAGTTTCGAGAGGATAATAGCTATGACCTGCGAGTCGAACTCAAGCAGGAAAACAAATCAGCCTTTGGCATTGTCAAGTCCTTGCTGAGCATGGATCACAATGCTGATGTTTACGATGGCACGGCTTCGCAATATTTCCCCCTTGGCGAAGAGATGTTTGAGGCCATGCTGGATGATTTGCGCTCAGCTAAGAAATTCATTTTTCTTGAATTTTATATTATTGATCCAGGTGTGATGTGGAATCGTGTCCTTGAGATTTTGGTAGATAAAGTCCAGCAAGGAGTTGAGGTCAAGTTGCTCTACGATGACATTGGCTGTATGGCGACTCTACCAGGAGATTATACGAAAAGGCTGCGCAAGATGGGAATTGATGCCCATAAGTTTAATAAGGTGATTCCACGAATGACGGTGGCCTATAACAATCGTGACCACCGCAAGATTTTGGTTGTTGATGGACAAGTCGGCTATACAGGCGGAATTAATCTGGCAGACGAGTATATCAACCATATCGTGCGCTTCGGGCATTGGAAAGATGGCGGTGTCCGCCTGGAAGGGCGAGCAGTGAAGGCTTTGACACGTCTTTTCCTAATGAATTGGTACATCAATCGCGGGGAAATTACAGATTTTGACCGTTATCATTTTGATAGCCAGCGAGTGGAAGGCAAAGGGCTTTATATTCCGTATGGTAGTGGCCCCAAGCCGATTTATAAGGAACAGGTGGGCAAGACTGTTTACCAGAATATCATCAATCAAGCCATCGATTATGTCTATATTACGACTCCTTATTTGATTATTGATTATGATTTGACAGAGGATATAAAAAATGCAGCCATGAGAGGGGTGGATGTTCGCATTGTGACGCCATTTATTCCTGATAAAAAGCTGATTCAGATAGTCACTCGTGGTGCTTATCCAGACTTGCTGGAGGCTGATGTTAAGATTTACGAGTACACTCCTGGTTTTATCCACAGTAAGAACGTTATTTCAGATGATGAGTTAGCCGTGGTAGGAACTATTAATTTTGATTACCGTAGTCTGGTGCACCATTATGAAAATGCTGTTCTTATGTATCAAACAGAATCAATTGCGGATATTAAGCAGGATTTTGAAGACTTGTTTGATGTTTCCAAAGAAATTTCTCTTGAAACCCTCCAGAATAGCTGGTACCAGCGTTTACTGAAGGAAATCATGCAATTATTTGCTCCGCTACTTTAAAGAGGCTGGGACAAAAGTCCCAGCCTCCTCAATTGTCTTTGGATTGTTGAGCAAGACGCAGTGGTTGAGTGGGCTCTACTACGCTGATTTCATCAGCTTTTACAGCCCTACTCAACTGTGCGGAGGTGGGACGACGAAATCGAATTCTAACGAATTACCGATTTCTGTCCCACTCTCTTTTTTCTGTCTTTTGCTGAGATATTAGCTACAAATCATGCTTTCTTGTGATTAGTGTCTTGATTTTACGAATA
This sequence comes from uncultured Streptococcus sp., assembly GCF_938036805.1. Classification (GTDB taxonomy): domain Bacteria; phylum Bacillota; class Bacilli; order Lactobacillales; family Streptococcaceae; genus Streptococcus. Next base: position 3,347 of record NZ_CALHWC010000196.1, on the reverse strand, counting down.
GTAAATCGGGAGCAGAGAATCAAGGGAGGATTAAAGATGGAAATGGCAAAAATAATTTATCGGCTTCCTTGTCCAGAAAAGCGGCCAGTTTACCTGAGATTTCGCGATTTGGAGCGTTTGGCAAAGAAGGGACAAAAGGAGAAAGGAAGTCAGGATAAGGCTGACAGAAAGAGTGCTTTTTGATATACTATATAGTATGGAAATCAAGGAGAACTTTTATGAATGATAGAAACCGACAGGAAAATGTGGAAATTTCAGTATCTTCGTCCGCAGAGACCTGGCAAAATACGAGTGAGAGACGGCAGATAGAGAAAATAATCGAGCCAGTTCCTTCTTTAAAACTATTTTTTTGGAGTATCTTGGTCAGTTTGACCAGTGTCATCAATCCTCTACTAACCAACTTAGCCACCAATTTGCAATCGCAAAATCTATATGCTAGCTGGGCCTTGACTCAGGGAGAAGTTGCTTATGCAAATATTTATGGAACTAGCGGTCTTCTCTACTATTTGGTAAGCTGGTTGGGGAATTTATTTTTGGGTCAGCTATTGTTTTTACTTTTCCAAGTAGTGGCTTTGACCTTGGCAGGAATATATCTCTTCCAAACAATTTCACAAATAACGGTTAGAAGTGGTCTAGCTCGCCAGATTACAGTCCTGTTCTATTTGTTTGTGCTGACACTGGGATTTGGTGGAACTTATTCTATTATTTTTGCTTTTCCATTTATCTTTCGGAGTCTGTACCATCTCGTGAAGTACTTACAAGGGCGTGTCCGCGATGAGTCTTTTATTCGTTTTGGAATGGTTGGAGCCTTGGCTTTTCTAATCGAGCCAGCTTTTAGTCTGCTCTTTTACTCATTGACGACGCTGTTCTTGCTCTTGTACAATATAGCTGAAAAGCGAAAAGCGCGTGGTTTTTATCAGTTGTTAGCAGGTCTATTAGGTTTTTCTTTAGTCTTTTATCCACTGGGCTACTATACAGTTTTGAATGGCTCTTTTGGTGTAGCGATTAGCCAAGCTACTTATGTTCTAGAGGCTTTTCGTCTCAATAGCAGCTATTTATTAGATCATTTGCTCTATTATGGTTTGCTTTTCCTAGGATTAGGTTTTACGACAGCGTTGATGACGGCTTTTGCTTTCAAAGAAGAACCAACTGCCGCGCGTGGTATGCGCTTTATTGGGCTACTAGGCCTCCCTATTAGCTTTGTTGGAGTTTTAGGGCTGCCAGAGAAGGGCGCTTATCAATTGTTGATAACCCTGCCTTTTGCCTTGCTCCTGCTAGCCTTATGGCTGGATACAGGTGGAGACAGGGATGGACATGAGAGACGCCACCGTAAGCCTACCAATGCTTCTAGCTGGAATCGTTACTTGGGCAAGCAACTCTTTTTGCCTTTGCTTGCGATGCTTTACCTCCTAGCTTATCCATTTGTAAATGAGTATATTCTATCCAATGGAGTTTCAGCAGAGAGAAATCTGGCTGCCCAACATATTCGTGAAAACAGCACTAGCAAGGATAGCATTTATGCTTGGGACAATACAGCTAGCCTCTATAAAAAATCGCAGCGTTTATCCGCTGTTTCTCTACTGAGTCCGTCGCTTTATACAGGAACGGAGGAAAATCGCATTTTCTTGCGTAATGCTTTAAACGAAGCGAGTCCGAAGTTTATTTTAGTCAATAAAAATGTGAAACTCTTTTCAGATATAAAAAAGAAAATTTCTCAAGATTATGAAGAAGTGGACCTAGAACTCAATCACTTCAAGCTTTATCAAAGCAAGTAACCAAATCAATATGTTGTGTGTAAAATAAAAAATTAACATTTTTACCACAACATATTGATTTTTTGTTTTGGAGTGATATAATGTTTGGTAGATGATTAATTGAGAAGAGGAAGTGTTTGTGATGATTTTAAGAGAAGCAAAATTTGATACAGCGCCTACCATCTACGTTGAGAAGCGAGACGGTCGGAGAGTAGCTTTTGATGTGACTAAGATCTATAAGGCTATGGTACGAGCGGCTCAGGACCTTGGTCCCATGACGCCCATGCTGGAAGCTAAGCTCGAAACCATTACAGACCGTGTTGTGGCAGAAATCAGCAGCCGCTTCGCTAAGTATGTCAAAATCTATGAGATTCAGAACATCGTTGAGCATGAGCTTTTGAATGCCAAGGAATATGCCATTGCGGAGAACTACATCACTTACCGCACGCAACGGGATTTTGAGCGCTCAAAAGCGACGGATATCAACTTTAGCATTGACAGGCTCCTCAACAAAGATCGTACGGTAGTCAACGAGAATGCCAATAAGGACAGCGATGTTTTCAATACCCAACGGGATTTGACGGCTGGGATTGTTGGCAAGTCCATTGGGCTTAAGATGCTGCCGCCTCATGTGGCTAATGCCCACCAGAAGGGGGATATCCACTATCATGATTTGGACTACAGCCCTTATACACCGATGACTAACTGCTGTCTGATCGACTTTGACGGCATGCTGAAAAATGGTTTCAAGATTGGCAATGCAGAAGTAGAGAGTCCCAAGTCTATCCAGACTGCGACAGCGCAAATCTCGCAAATCATTGCCAATGTAGCTTCTAGTCAGTACGGCGGTTGTTCGGCCGACCGAATTGACGAAGTCTTGGCGCCCTATGCTGAGCTTAATTACCAAAAGCATCTCAAGGATGCTGAGCAATGGGTTTTGCCGGATAAGCAGGAAGAGTACGCCTGGGCGAAGACCAAGAAGGATATCTACGATGCCATGCAGTCGCTAGAGTATGAGATCAATACTCTCTTCACCTCTAATGGTCAGACTCCTTTTACTTCGCTGGGCTTTGGTCTGGGCACCAATCGTTTTGAGCGGGAAATTCAGAAGGCTATTCTCAATATCCGTATCAAAGGACTGGGTAGCGAGCACCGCACAGCAATTTTCCCTAAGCTGATTTTCACCCTTAAGCGCGGGCTTAATCTTGAGCCAGGAACGCCTAATTACGACATCAAAGAACTGGCTCTGGAGTGTGCCACTAAGCGCATGTATCCAGATGTACTTTCCTACGACAAGATTATCGACTTGACTGGATCCTTCAAGGTGCCGATGGGCTGCCGTTCTTTTCTGCAGGGCTGGAAGGATGAAAATGGTCAGGAAGTCAACTCAGGCCGTATGAATCTAGGAGTTGTTACTGTCAATCTGCCGCGGATTGCGCTTGAGTCCGAGGGGGATTTGGATAAATTCTGGGAGATCTTTAACGAGCGGATGAATATCGCTGAGGATGCTTTGGTCTACCGAGTGGAGCGGACCAAGGAAGCCAGTCCAGCCAATGCACCGATTCTTTATCAGTATGGGGCTTTTGGCCAACG
>NZ_CALHWC010000195.1 GCF_938036805.1 uncultured Streptococcus sp. | reverse complement strand
TGATTGCTTCTTTACCATGACGAAGAGTAACCACAAATTGTTGGTCCTTCTTATCATCGTTATCGAAGGTCTTAGGTCCCTTGAACTCATCGTTCACCACTTCGTAACCCTTGTCTGTCAATTCTTTCAGACGAGCTGCGTAGTTAGTTGTACCGATTGGCTCACCTGACTTACCGCTTTCAACTACCTTACCAACTTCCTTGTTGTTATCATCTTGGTCTACGAATGTGATAATCGCTTTTTGACCATCTTTAACATAATTGATTGGTGTATCCTGTGTTGGATCACTTGGAATTGGTGGTGGGTTGTAACCCTTGCTTGGATCGCTCGGATCTTTCGGTGTCAATGGTGTTGTACCATCTGGGCCTACTGGGGTAGTGCCTGGTACATTTGGAATTACTGGAAGGTCAGTACCTGGTTTCGTTGGATCTGTTGGATTGTTTGGATATGGAAGGTTTGGTACTTTTGGAAGTCCATCTGGTACATTTGGTACGTATGAACCGAGCTTCTTGTATTGTACAACTTCTTCGCTATCCTTATCATCAGGAGTCACTGTCTTCGCTGCTACATTAGCCTTATCTGCCACGAATCCAGTTACTACTGGTGTAGCTTCTTGTGCCAATTCTTTCGTAGCTGGTGTCCATGCGCCGAAGGTTTCAACGCCAGTTACACGGTTACGTTCACCTGTACGTGTGAAGGCTGCTTCTTGAGTTACTGGAGCTTTCAGAGCTGGACGACCCGCTGTTTGACCATCTGCGTATTGATACTTGATGGTACGTGTAACCTTCTTGTTAAGTTCTGCTGGATCCTTGATTGCTTCTTTACCATGACGAAGAGTAACCACAAATTGTTGGTCCTTCTTATCATCGTTATCGAAGGTCTTAGGTCCCTTGAACTCATCGTTCACAACTTCATAGCCCTTGTCTGTCAATTCTTTCAGACGGGTTGCGTAGTTAGTTGTACCGATTGGCTCACCTGACTTACCGCTTTCAACGACCTTACCAACTTCCTTGTTGTTATCATCTTGGTCTACGAATGTGATAATCGCTTTTTGACCATCTTTAACATAATTGATTGGTGTATCCTGTGTTGGATCACTTGGAATTGGTGGTGGGTTGTAACCCTTGCTTGGATCGCTCGGATCTTTCGGTGTCAATGGCGTAGTACCATCTGGGCCTACTGGTGTAGTTCCTGGTACATGTGGTACCACTGGAAGATCTGTTCCCGGCTTAGTTGGGTTATTTGGATCGTTTGGATATGGAAGATTTGGTACTTTTGGAAGTCCGTCTGGTACATTTGGTACGTATGAACCGAGCTTCTTGTATTGTACAACTTCTTCACTGTTAGCGTCGCCAGCTTTCACTGTCTTCGCTGCTACATTGGCCTTATCTGCCACGAATCCAGTTACTACTGGTGTAGCTTCTTGTGCCAATTCTTTCGTAGCTGGTGTCCATGCAGTGAAGGTCTTTTCACCAGTTACAGCATTTATTTTACCAGTACGTGTGAAGGCTGCTTCTTGAGTTACAGGAGCTTTCAGAGCTGGACGACCCGCTGTTTGACCATCTGCGTATTGATACTTGATGGTACGTGTAACCTTGCTGTTCAAATCAGCTGGATTCGTATTGTCATCCACGCGTGGGGTTACGACAACTTTCCAAACTTGGTCTTTTGTCTTATCGTTATCAAACTTCTGACCACTTGGTTGAGTGAAGCCATCACTTACAAGTTTGTAACCTGCTTGTTGAAGTTGAGCGATACGGCTAGCAGTTGAATAAACAACATCTTCCCCTGATTTACCTGTAACACCGTCTGTGTAAAGAGTCTTAGCTGGAACACCGTTTTGTCCATCTGTTACATACTCGATGATACCGCGTTGATCATCTTGGCTGTAGCTTACTACTTCATCTTCATTAGGAGATGTAGGAGTAACAGTTGCAGCTGGAACACTTGGTTTGTCTGGAGTGAAGCCAGTAACTGCTGGAGAATCAACTTTTGGAAGTTCTTCGCTTGGCTTGTTCCATTGACCTGGAGTTTCAACACCTGTCACCTTGTTCACAGAAACTGGGCGAGTAAATGTTGTTGTTTGAGTAACTGGGCGAGGAAGTGCTGGACGACCTGCTGTCACTCCATCCTTGTATTGGTAACGAACGTTACGAGTAACATCCTTCGTTTCTTGTTTTGTCTCAATACGTGGAGTAAGGACAACTTCCCACTTCTGATCTACATTGTTATTGCTGTCAAATTTTTGACCGCCTGCTTTAGTAAAGCCATCGCTAACAAGATCATAACCCAACTGTTTAAATTCATTGATTTTCGCAGTTGTTGTGTAGTTGACAGGTGTGTTTGAATTACCTGTTACGTTATCCGTGTGTAGAGTCTTAGCTTCAACACCATTCTTACCATCTGTACGGTAAACGATGCTTCCCTTTTGAGTTGCAGCAGAATAGCTTACAATTTCACGCCAGCTTGGATCTGTTGGAGCAACAGAAGCTGAATTTACACGTGGTTTATTTGGTGTAAAGCCTGCTACTTCTGGACTATCAACTGCCGCTACATTTTGACGAGCTGGTGTCCAGTTACCGTATGTCTTCTGACCAGTTACTGGATCTTCTGACACTTGACGAGTAAATTGAACTGTTTGCTCAACAGGTTGTGGAAGAGCTGGACGACCTGAGGTCACACCATCTTCATATTCGTAAGCGACTGTACGAGTAACATCCTTAGTTTCAGTTGTTACTTTCGGATTATTCTTACGGTATGAAACGATTTCACGCCAGCTTGGGTCTGTTGGCGAAACAGAGGCTGAATTTACACGAGTTTTATTTGGTGTAAAGCCTTTAATTGCTGGTGTATCAACCGCATCTACAGTTTGACGACTTGGTGTCCAATTGCCGTATGTCTTTTGACCAGTCACTGGGTCTTCTGACACTTGACGAGTAAATTGTACATTTTGTTGTACTTCACGCGGAAGAGCTGGACGACCTGAAGTCACGCCATCTTCGTATTCGTAAGCAACTGTACGAGTAACATCCTTAGTTTCAGTTGTTACTCTTGGCGCAATCTTTTCATAGTAAACAATCTCAGTTCCTGGAGTAGAACCTGCGTTCACTGTGATACCATCCACACGAGTTCTATCTGGTGTGAAACCAGTAATGCTTGGTGTATTTACGCCACCAAAGTTTTGGCTCGCTGGACTCCATGGGCCAGGTCTGCCACCTGTAACTGTTCGAGTAAACTCAGCTGTTTGAGTAACTGTTTGCGGAAGTGCTGGACGTCCTGCTGTTTGACCATCTCTATAACGATACTCGATTGTACGAGTAACAGTTTGTTTTTCTGTCTTAACATCGGCAGCACCTCTACGATAAACGTAGGTTACAGTACCGTTTGTTCCCCAGTCAGCAAGAGTTCCTGAAGGTGGCAAGCTACCTCTCTTCATTCCAATGAAACCATAGCCAGGGATCTTCTTCTGTTCAGTAGTATAAGGCTTACTTTTAAAGGCACCTTGTGGATAGGTTACTGAGCCTTCAGCGATTTCTCGACCTTGCTCATCTTCATAACGCACGTCAACAGAGGCACTTTGGTAGAAATCGAAACGTTTGATTTGGAACTGTTGCAAGTTCTTGTAGTTACCAGTCGTCGCCGTAACCACCATGGACATCAGTTCTTCCGGAGTAGAAACCTTCTTCTTCCATTGCTTGATACCAAGATTACTTTCGTAAGAGACAGTTAATTCCTTGGTTACACCGTCATACTGGATAGCAAATCTGTGGAAACGACCATCTAGGTCACTTGAGTCTAGACGTTGAGCACTACCAGCATCTGTCTCAGCCCACCAACGATCATATTCGCCACCAGTGAAGATGCCACCACCACGAACTTTTTTATGAGTGGTATTTACCCAAGCACCGAATTGTCCCAGACGAGGGTCTTCCGCCCAACCATATTGGAAAGAGTCAGTGTTGTTAGTATCAAAACGATTTCCTTTCGGTGGCGTGAAGACGTTCCAGAAAGTATCCAGTTTGAAACCAGTCGCATTACGCAAACCACCGATACCAAGGTTACCACCATCAGCACCTAGGTCTGTTGTGTTCCCTGTATGGAAGGCAAAACCGATACCATCGGCACCATAACGTTCTTGAGTCTTATCACCAAGGTTAACTCCACCAGTCAGCTTGAAGCTTTGGTTCATATTGATCTTACTCTTCAGACTGAAGTTACCTGTCTTAGAGTTTTCATCTGGAGTAAGGGTTACGATACCATCGTATGAATTATAGGTGGCTGAACCATTCAATCTGAAGTAGTCAAGGAAGTTTTCCTTCGTTACAGTTGTTTTCCCTGTTTGTGGGTCAAACGAACGGAAGCCGCTTTCTCCTGATTTACGGAAATCAGCGTAACCTTTATTTACTTCGTTTTGAGCTGCTGCTAATGTGGAATTAGCCTCACTCTTAGCTACTGCATTTGGTGTTTTGCTAGCTGTTGCCAAACTAGCTGCTTGACTAGCTGCCTTTTCAACTGATACCTTAGCAGGTTCTACAGCGGCAGCTGATTCTGCAGCTGCTTCAGATGAAACTGCAGTTGACTCCGCAGTAGCTGAAGAAGCTGGGCTAACTCGAGCCTCAGACTGAGTTGCAGCAGTTGATTGGCTAGTCGCTACTGAAGCTTTAGATACTTGTGAAGTAGCCTCTTTTAAAGCTGCTTCACTTTTTGAAGCAACTTCTGATTTAACAGTTTTTTCTTCCACTTTGCTTGATAGGTCTTCAGCAGAGGTAGAAGATGCTGTAGATGCTGCACTTGAAACTGCGTTGCTTTCAGCGACAGTTGCTACGGTAGAATTCTTTTCTATGGCCGACTCGGAGTCAGAATCATTCGCTCCCGAATCTTCTCCTGAATCTGGCACAGAGGTCGTTTTCTCCGTAGAGGTGCTTGAAGAATCCGTCTTAGCTAACGTATCGGCTGAAACGACATTCCCCCCAAAGAACATGAAAGCTGCGACTGCTACAGAAGCCACGCCCACATTAAACTTACGAACTGAGTATCGAAGTCGTTTCTCAGCACTCGCACGGTTTAATCTGCGTCTCGCATTTTTATCCATGAACATCTCTCCTTTTTAAAATATAGTTCAACCACCTATTACTCCACACCTTAACGCCTGAGCAGCAAAGTATTTTATAACATATGATTGGTGGTTCTAATGTCAAAGTTTAGACATTAAACCATACCAATAATTATACCGCTTTTTCCCTATTATATCAAGGATTTTACTGTCTATTTTTTTTCTGTAACAAAAGTGTAATATCATATTATAGGGATAGAAAAAAGCTTTAGCGACGCCGTTTCAAGAGAATGAAAACAACAAAAACAATCTTTATAGTTTGATAATCAAAACAAAATAAAAAAGAGCCCCCACAGGGCTCTATTCAACAAAAATCAGTCATAAAACCCGACATTTGAGATAGAAAATCTATTTAGGACTCTCTCAATTTTTATTGAAACTCTGCTTCAACTCGGTAAATAACCTGACCCTTGCTAGAGAATTTTTGCTCATATTCGGTTAGGACATTGCCTTCAAAGTCGCTGGCATGAAGATCCAGCCAAACACCTTTGAGAATCATGCCATACTGCGAAAAACTGACTAGACTGTATTCAAACAAGCCACGATTATCCGTCTTGAAGTGGATTTCTCCTTTTTCTGGCAAAATTTGCTTGAAGGTATCCAAGAAAGACTTATAGGTCAAGCGACGTTTTTCATGCCGTTTCTTAGGCCATGGATCAGAGAAATTCAGATAAAGCCGGTCAATCTCTCCGTCTGCAAAGTAGTTGGTCAAATCTGAACCATCCACCCAGAGCAGCTTAATATTGGGTACATCAGCCGCCAAAACCTTATCCAAAGCATAGCTGAGAACAGACTTCTGAATGTCAATTCCGATATAGTTGATATCTGGATTAGCCTTGGCCATTCCTGTGATAAAAGCCCCCTTACCACTTCCGACTTCAATGTGGATAGGGTGGTCATTACCAAAAATTTCCCGCCATTTTCCCTTGGCATCAGCTGGATTTAGAATTACATAGTGGGGGTTGGCTTCTAATAGTTCAGTCGCCCCCTTACGATTTCTTACTCTCATCTTACCTTTCCATACTTAGAACGGAAGTTGCGTAGAGCGTAAATCTCCCGGTTCACATTTTCTAAATCATTGTTTTCGTAATATTTAGCAATCTGCATCAGATAAGAGTATTGACCAAACCAATACAGTTTTTTGATAACCTTGTCATTGTACTTATAACCGTAGTAGGTCAGCCACTCCTGCCAATTGGTATCTGGGATATAGTGACTCAAGATATGAGCAACATCCAACATCCTGTCCGTCAAGCGAACGGAATCCCAATCCACCAAATAAATCAAGCCACTATCCGTCTGAAACCAGTTGCTATGCCGTACATCACCATGGACAATCGTCGCGTAGTCCTCACGAAAAGCAGGTACCGTTTGCCGCAAATCCCGAATAATTGATTGCAGGTACTGATTGTTCCGCAAAACGACCGGCGCTTGATTGAGCCAGCTATTGATTAAATCGATCGGTGTTTCCAAAATATAACCCAATTTAGCCAACTGAGTCATCAGAGGCCGCGACCGATGCAAACGCGTTAAAATATTGATTACTTGCTTTTTCGACATGTCATTTGGTGTTAAAATGGCACCTGAAAGCCATTCTTGGCCACTCATAACATTGCCATCTGGCAAGCGTCGACTCCACAGAAGTTGCGGAGCAATTTGTTCTCTGGCTAAACCTGCCAGAATCGGGGTCGTATTCATCTTGACGAAAACTCGCCCCCCGTCTGGATAAGTTCCCATATAGGCCTTTCCGCTCTTACCAGCTATTGGTGTCAGGGCTAGCTCGTTATCAACCAAGACCATGATTCCCCTCCTTAAAAAGTTTCCTCACTATTTTACTAATTTTCATTCTTTTAGTCAACCAATCTTTTTAGTTTATATGGCAAATAGACTAGATACAAAAAGATTGTCGCTCCAAGCATTGCTAACACTGCCATCTTATCTTGAAAAAAGAGCACTGCCACTAGCGTTTCAAAAAGCAAAACACTATGTCCAATCCCTGTAATAACCTGTCTTACACCCTTGATTTTAGACTTGTTATTCAGCGGAAAAAGCTTAGTTAAATACTGATAATCAAGAGCTTCATACAAGGCCAATAACTGAAAAAGCAAAAGATGGTTGAAGAGAACAACAAAACCTGCAGCAATCCAAGGCTGGCTAACAAAAGCAATTGTCAGCAGGGCTAAAAGCAGGAGACGCAAGGTCAGAGGGAATAGATCGCCATTGCGAAGATAAGAGCGCAGAAACATATTTTGCCAAGTCTTGGCATGGATCTTAGACAAAAGTCTCGTCAGCCCGTCCAAGTAAGCTCTTCTTTTGACACTATTGGAAATGCCTTTTACATTTGTAAAGAGAGCGAAGAAACGAAGAACTTTCTGCTTGCGCCCTTCCTCAGCCGCGATTGCATATTGCCAATTGAGACGATCAGACAAGAAAAAGCGACGCCCCTTGAACTGAAAGACCAGCCATTTTAGCAATAACATAAGGAGGCAGTACAGTCCAAAGCCCCAGATTGGCAAACCTAGAGCCAAAAACAGGGGCGCTAACAAAAGCAGTAACAAGGTTTGTAGCAGGCCAAAGAGGATATAAGACCGCTGGATTTGTCCCTTAACAAACTCAATAATCGCCTGCTCCTGCACCAGCAAGAAGAGCATGTCTGGCTTCTCCAGATAGGTTGCAATACTACCAAAAGGAAGAATGGCCACAGAAAACAAGACTAATCCGGCTATGATCGGCCAAGACTGACTAGGGAAATTCCGCAGCAATTGATTGTACTGAACCGCCAGAAATCCGAGAAAAATCAATAAAAACAGGACAAAGTGATCATTGAGAACATAGCGCAAGTACTTCAGGCAGCGCTGACGGAAATCCTGCTTGCGTTTAGCAAATACTTCTTTCATAAGACAGCCTCTTCCGTCAAGGCAAGATAGATGTCATTGAGACTAGCTTCCGGCATCTGAAATTGTCCTCGCAACTCAGCCAGATTGCCCTTAGCGCGCACCTGCCCTTTATGCAAAATCACAAAGCTATCGCACATCTTCTCAGCTGAATCCAGAACGTGGGTACTCATGAGGATGGACTTGCCTTTTTTCTTTTCCTCATCCAAGAGCTGGATAAGGTCTGCAATAGCTACCGGATCCAACCCCAAAAAGGGTTCGTCCACGATAAAAAGACTAGGATCTACTACGAAAGCACAGATAATCATGACCTTCTGCTTCATCCCCTTAGAGAAATGCACTGGAAACCAGTCCAACTTATCCTTCAGTCGGAAGATAGTTAACAAGCGCTCCACGCGCTCAAAAGCGACTTCCTGCTCGATATCATAAGCCATGGCCACCGTTTCAATATGCTCACGTAAGGTCAGCTCTTCGTAGAGACTCGGTGTCTCTGGGATAAAACCAATCTTCTTACGGTAGGCACTAGGATTTTCTCGCAGCTGCAAACCATCAATCCGAATTTCTCCCTTATAAGGCGTCAATAAACCGATAATTTCATTGATGGTAGTGGATTTACCAGCACCATTGAGACCAATCAAACCAACTAGCTGACCATCGCCCACTTCAAAGCTAATATCTTTCAAAACAGGAATGTTAATATAGCCTCCTGTAAGGCCTTTGATTTCTAACATATTTTCTCCAAATTCTGGTATAATGTTCTTATATTTTAAATTATAACAAAAATCTAGCGAATAGAGGTATCATTTATGGCTGATTGTATTTTTTGTAAGATTATCGTAGGGGAAATCCCGTCTTCTAAAGTTTATGAAGATGACCAGGTAGTCGCCTTTCTAGACATTTCTCAGGTCACTCCAGGCCATACTTTGGTCGTTCCCAAGCAGCATTTCAGAAATCTTTTGGAAATGGATGCAGACAGTGCTAGTCAGCTCTTCGCTCGTGTCCCAGACATCGCCCGAAAAGTCATGAAAGCAACAGGCGCCAAAGGCATGAACATCCTTAACAACAACGAAGAAATCGCCGGCCAGACCGTCTTTCATACCCATGTCCACCTAGCTCCTCGCTACGAAGAGACAGACGGTTTACAAATCAGCTTTGAAGCCCACGAACCAGATTTTTCAGCCTTAGCTCAACTGGCTGAAAAGATTGCTCAAGCTTAGGGAGGGACTATGAAATTTTCAAATCTCATGCTTTTCACAGGTGCTGCCTTGGCCAGCTACCATTTGGTCAAAAATCGGAAGACAATTAGCCAAGAAGTCGTCGAAACATCCGATATCTTGGATAAAATTCAAGATAATTTAGCTAACATCCAGCACAATCTCGCCATTATCCAAGAACAGCGAGACAATATCAAAGAGATGGCGCAGGATCTGACATACAAATACAAGGTTTTCGAAAAACAAGCTCAGGCTCAAATCGCACAAATACAGGACATCTGGCAATAGAAAACTTTCTCATAACAAGAAAATTGTACCAATCTCAAAAGGTTAGACAATAATTTAAGTAAAGGACTTAGTTCTGCATCGCACAGGGCTGAGTCCTTTCAATTTGACTTCAACTCGTTTGTTGTTGTGGTAATCAATGTAGTTCACAATAGCTTGTTCCAATTGATTAAGTGACTGAAACGTCTTCTCATAACCATAAAATATCTCAGACTTAAGAATTCCTAAGAAGGACTCCTTCATACTGTTGTCTGGACTGTTACCTTTGGATGACATGAACTATTGAATCCCTTTATCCTCTAAAGTGATGATAAGAAGCGTGTTGATGTTATCAGACTTGGTCTCTGTAAAGAATGGTATTTTCCTGATATTTCTCTGTAAATGCTTCCTCCAACATAGTTTTTACTTGTTCCAAGTTCGGTGAGCGAGCAATTTCGACAATCTTTAGAAGAATATCAAAAGAAAACTCAATTAGCAATTCTTGGATAATTTCCGTTTTTCTTCTTTCTTTTCCTCCTTCAATTGAAATTTTATAAACTTTTTAGAACAGCATCCTCCGCTCTTAGGCATTCATTTTCTGCTTGAAGAGCTTTTAGTTATGTCTCATCTCCTATCAGATTTTCTTTGGTTTACGACCCATTATAACCGGGCCACAAGTATCTTCAACCAAGTCATATATAGAGCCAAATCAATCCTTGATTCTACTTGTCAAAGGGAGTAATCTTTTGGGGCAATTCGTCTATTGTATAGAAGCCATATTGGCGACGATTATAATCTGTTTTTTCTTTGTAAAACATGGAAAACACCTCGCAACTCTTCTTATATCTTTTATGCAACTTTACACAAAGAAAAGCCCTTAGAAACTGGTGTTCTAAGAACTTTGTCTTCAATCTAAATCGAAGCCTAAAGCTTCTTTCTTAATTTAATTCTGCCAAAATAGCCTTCAGTTGCTCCTTCGTATGAACACCAGCTACTTGCTTAACGACTTGACCGTCTTTTTTGAACAGAAGGGTCGGAATGGACATAATACCAAATTCGCGAGCGGTATTTGGATTTTCATCCACATCCATTTTAAGGATTTTCAGTTCATCTTCATGAACTTCCCCTGCTAACTGCTCCAAGATAGGCGCCTGCATACGACATGGACCGCACCAAGTTGCCCAAAAATCAATCAGAACCAGTCCGTCTTTTGTTTCTTCTGCGAATGTCGCATCTGTAACTGCTGCTACCATAAATCTTCTCCTTTGAATAGCTTACTTTTGATAATATTGTACACTAAACATAGAGGAAAAGAAAATATTTGCTACGGAGTGTCCGATGCTTCTCTACTTAAAGATGACAATCGTCGCGCCACTACCACCAGCATTTTGCGGGGCATAGCCGAAGGACTTAACATGCTTGTTGCGGCGGAGGTATTTTGTCACTCCTTCACGGATGACACCCGTTCCTATACCGTGGATAATATCCACCTGAGCCATGTTGTTGAGAAGGGCCTGATCGATGAAGGCATCAAGCTTTTCCATGGCCTCTTCATAGCGCTTACCACGCAGATCCAGTCTGGCTCTTGGACCATTGGTATTGGTTCGCTTGACCACATTGACCTGCTTGCGCTTAGGCTGTTGTTCCTTTTCAGCCTTGAGAAGATTAAATTCCTGCTCATCTAGAGTCATCTTGATCAGACCGACCTGGGCTTCCCAGCGCCCGTCCTTGAGCTGCTTGACCAAGGTTCCCCGCTGACCATAGCTGGTGACTAGGATATCATCTCCCACCTTGGGCGCCCGATTTTTCTTGGCCTGCTTGAGCACCTTATTCTTTGATAAATCAACCGTTTCTGGTGCCAACTTTTTAAGCTGAGCCTTGGCTTCGATAATCTCATGCGGTTTGAGACTGGACTTATCATGGAGATTTTTGAGAATGCTCTCACTCTCTGACAAAGCCATATCCACGATTTCCTGGGCTTCCAAGCGTGCCTTATGGAGCTCGGTTTCCTTTTCTCGGTTAAACTCATTGTAAAGTTTTTTGAGGGCTCGGTTAAATTTGAGATTTTCCTGTTCCACCTCGCGGATATTGTCCAAGCGCTTGCGGCTTTCCAGCGTCTGTTCTTCCAATCGCTCAATGATCCGATTGACATCGCTGTCTGTGTTGGTCTGCTCTTGGGCATGGCCAACAATAGCTTCCGACAAGCCCAAACGCCTAGCAATTTCAAAGGCATTAGAGCGGCCAGGTACCCCCTGCATAAAGCGGTAGGTCGGCCGCAAACTATCTGTATCAAATTCCATGCTGGCATTTTCCACCCAGTCCGTCTCAATCCCATAGGCTTTGAGCTCAGGATAGTGGGTCGTCGCCATGGTTTTAATCTGCCTTAGCCGCAAATCTTCCAAGATAGCAATAGCCAGAGCTGCACCCTCTTGCGGATCAGTTCCAGCTCCCAGCTCATCCAGCAGAACCAGACTCTCGCTATCAACCTGCTCTAAAATAGAGACGATATTGGTCATGTGACTGGAGAAAGTCGACAGGCTCTGCTCAATGGACTGCTCATCACCAATGTCTGCAAAAATCTGACTGAAAATCCCGACGCGACTCCCCTTGTCCGCCAAAATTGGCAGACCTGATTGGGCCATGATCTGAGCCAGACCCAAGGTCTTCAACATGATGGTCTTACCACCGGTATTTGGTCCAGTAATGACAATCTCTGTCAAATCAGGTCCGAAATGCAAATCATTAGCTACTGCATTTTCAATCAGGGGATGACGAACCTGTAGCAACTGAATGGCTTGTGTCTCGGATAAGGCTGGCACTACTGCTCCTCGTTCTCTCATAAAGGCCAATTTGGCCATCACCAAGTCAAGATGACCGATAATCCAAGCATTGTTGGCAATTTCAGCTGCATGAGGGCGAATCATAGCAGATAGTTCTTGCAAAATTCGCAAGAGTTCGTAGCGCTCGTCCGCCTTGTAGTTGGAAATTTCCTCATTGAGATTGACCACTGCCCTTGGCTCGATATAAATTGTCGTTCCACTAGCAGAAATGTCATGCACCACTCCTGGAATCCGATTCCGATAGGTGTTTTTAACCGGCAGCACATTGCGGCCATTCCGGCTGGCCATCACTTGATCTGCCAGCATGTCTCCCTTGTTTTTGAGAATTTCTTGCAAAAGATCTCGTACCTTGCTTTCATTCTCTTGGATCTTGCGACGAATTCTCCCCAGTTCTTCACTAGCAAAACTTTCAAT
This sequence comes from uncultured Streptococcus sp., assembly GCF_938036805.1. Classification (GTDB taxonomy): domain Bacteria; phylum Bacillota; class Bacilli; order Lactobacillales; family Streptococcaceae; genus Streptococcus. Next base: position 4,963 of record NZ_CALHWC010000195.1, on the reverse strand, counting down.
AAAGCCCCCGTCGTTGACAGCTAACAGACTCCCTTGAATAGCAGGGAAATCGACTAGATTTTCAAAAACACGGTTCAATTCTTGAAGTCGAACATTTTCTAAATCATTATAAAAAGTAACCAAGTCATGCGAAACGCGCAAAACCTTTTTTAAAACAAGCAATTCCTCGATATTCAGGTCACCATCAAGCTCCAAACGCTTGCTAATAGCAGTGATATCCTTGGTTGCTGCCAAATGAAAATGCGGATCTTCTACTAAAATCTGCTCCATATCTGCAACTTCTAAAAAGGCTCTCTCAATTGCCTCTTTTTTTGTGGTCGGCTGTAAAACTTGTAATTCCAACTTTCCCTGCTCCGTTTGCAAAAAGCCTTGGAACAAGTCTTTTATTTTATTAAATTCTAAGGTTTCTAATATTTTTGTATTCATGATAATATCTTTTTCTAGTGAAAAAGAACCCAGCTAGTCGGCCAACTGAGTCCTTTTATCCAATCACCTTGGTAACCCAAAAATACTTCAGGAGACTAGAGGTAATTGGGGTATGGTTAATAATGAAGCTAGCTAAACCACTGTGATTTAAGCGATCTTGAATAAAAGCTAGTGGTACAGTAGCGAAAACCGTTAGGAACATTTCAATGGCAAATAAGGAAATGAAAACAGCAATTACACCGCTCGCAACATTATACCAACGAGAATCCGTATTCCCTTTAGGTACTAAATGGATAAAAATCCCGATGAAGCGACCAATCGCATAAACAAAGGTGTAAATGATGAAAAAAGCTAGACCAGCATAGAAGACTTTATCTAAATGAAAGAGCTGATTGTTAGGAAAATAATACGTTGTAGCTCCTTCTGTCGCACTTGAATAAGGGACCCACAAACTTAAAAAGCGGGCTAAACCTTGGTAAGATTGACTAGCGATAAAAAAGGCTACAATAGCTGATAGTAAATAATAAGCCTGAAGGACAATCCCTCTAGAGTAGCCAATATAGAAACTCCATGCCAAAATCAGTAAAATTAGTAGTGAAATAATCATAAAGGCCCCTCTGTTTGCAAAGATTTTTCTTTTATTTCAGTTAGGGCTTTTCGACGCAAGCTTTCTAATTCTCTTTCCTTGTCATCAAATTCAATTTCACGATTTAACTGAGTTGACAGGCTATTAATAGCAAGCAAAATAGCCAAGGTTTCATCATCCGCTTGGGGCATTCTTTCCTTGATTGCTTGGTATTTTTCTGTCGCGACCTTTTCGACTTCCTCCATAAACAGATTATCAAACCCTGTTGTTAAAGTCATGGTCTTCTTTCCAAATGTAAACTTATATCGATTCAAATTTGCCATAAAATCACCTCGTTATATTATACCAAATATCAAGCCTTTTGTCAGGTCAGGGCCACCCCTCTATCCTGCTTTTCTAAAATATGCTTGAAGATAAAAAGTCCGTCAATCTTTTTTTCAACTTTACTCTTTTTTATGTTAAAATAGAAGGCATGGGACAATTCACCTTAACACCGAGTGAGCAGGAGATTCAAGCATTTCTTAAGCAATATAAAAAATATCTCAGCTCTAGTAAAAATCCTTATATCCGTTATTTTTTCCGTTTGGAGCAAGCAACAGCCAGTGTCTATACTTCTGGTAAATTACTTCTTCAGGGAGAAGAGGCAGAAAAATATGCCCTTTTTTTCAAAGAGACAGCAGATTTCACTCAGCCTCCGCAGAAAATCGCCTACCAAGCTATGATAGGAACGGATGAGGTCGGTAATGGTTCCTATTTTGGCGGTTTAGCTGTTGTGGCTTCTTTTGTCACTAAAGAACAGGAGGATTTTCTCAGAAAATTAGGTGTTGGAGATTCTAAAACCCTGACGGATCAAAAAATTCGCCAGTTAGCTCCTATCCTAAAAGAAAAAATCACCCATCAAGCCCTGCTCTTATCACCTAAGAAATACAACCAAGTCATTGCTTCAGGTTACAATGCTGTCTCAGTCAAGGTTGCTCTTCACAATCAAGCCATCTATCTCTTGCTAGAAAAAGGAATAAAACCTGATCAAATCGTAATTGATGCCTTCACTAGCAGCACCAATTACCAGCGTTATGTCAAGCAAGAGCGAAATCAGGTTAGTCAGGCGATTCATTTAGAAGAAAAAGCTGAAGGAAAATACTTAGCTGTGGCTGTCAGCTCCATCATAGCCCGCGATCTTTTCTTAGAGAATCTAGAGATTCTGAGCCAGGAATTAGGCTACCAATTACCAAGCGGAGCAGGAGCTAAAAGTGATCAAGTGGCCAGTCAGATTTTGAAGGCTTATGGTATGGCCGGTCTTGAAACAAGCGCTAAACTACATTTTAAAAATACTCAAAAAGCAAAACAATTACTAGAAAGGTAAGTTATGTCTAGTTTTAAAAAATTTATGAAAGAATGGGGATTTTTCATCCTCTTCATGGCTACTTTGCTCCTCACCCGACTCTTCCTCTGGTCTCCATTTTTGGTAAGTGGCCACTCAATGGACCCGACCCTTGCTGATGGAGAGTATCTACTCGAAGTCCGCTATCTACCCATCGACCGTTTTGATATCGTTGTTGCTAAAGAAACAGATGAAAATGGGAACGAGAAACGGATTGTCAAGCGAGTGATTGGTATGCCTGGTGATACCATCAAATATGAAAATGACCAACTCTATATCAATGGTAAGAAAACTGATGAGCCTTACTTAAAAGAATATATTTCTAAATTTAAAAAGGACAAATTGCAGTCGACTTATTCTTACCGGAAGATGTTCCAGCAAATTGCTGAACAAGCCAACTCTTTCACTCAGGACTCTCTCGGCAACTCAACATTCACTGTCGAAGTTCCTAAGGGACACTATTTCCTTCTAGGAGATGACCGACTCGTATCACGAGATAGCCGAGAAGTTGGAAACTTCAAGGCCAGTCAAATTGAAGGAGAAGCAAAATTACGCTTCTGGCCACTCAATAAGATTGGTATCTTCTAAGTACCATTTGTTAAGCCAATAAGAATCAAGAAATAAAAAGGGCAGGACAGCAGGTTTCATTGGCTTGTCTGCCTTTTTTTCTAGGATGAGAGATATGGAATTCTATTTTTCAGGAACCGTCGAACGCATTATATTTGAAAATCCCAACAATTTCTTTCGAATTTTGTTGCTGGATATCGAGGACACAGATGCAGAATTTGATGATTTTGAGATTATCGTGACCGGAACCATGGCCGATATCATGGAAGGACAAGACTATACTTTTTGGGGAACTCTTGTTCAGCATCCCAAATACGGGGAACAGCTAAAAGTAACTCGCTACGAAAGAGCCAAGCCAACCAGTAAGGGCCTGGTCAAGTATTTTGCTAGCGATCATTTTAAAGGGATCGGTGTCAAAACCGCCCAAAAAATAGTAGACCTCTATGGCGATAATACGATTGACCAGATTTTAGCTGATCCTAGCCGTCTCGTAAGTATTAATGGCCTTTCTGCAGTCAATCGGGAAGCCTTCGTCAGCAAACTGAGACAAAATTACGGCACAGAGATGTTGCTCTCTAAACTCGCTGAATATGGCATCCCCAATAAACTTGCCTTGCAGATTCAAGACACCTATAAAGAAGAAACGCTGGAAATTGTCCAAAAATATCCTTATCAACTAGTTGAGGACATTCAAGGTATTGGTTTCAAAATAGCTGACCAGTTGGCCCAGCAACTTGGTATTGAAAGCGATGCTCCAGAGCGTTTCCGGGCTGGTCTTGTTCATACCCTTTTCAGCCAATCTATGGAGACAGGTGATACTTATATAGAAGCACGTGACTTGCTATCCCACACCATTGATTTGCTGGAGAATGCCCGTCAGGTTGAACTTGATCCTGCCTTGGTAGCGGATGAATTGGCTCACCTTATCGAAGAAGATAAGATCCAAAACGTTGAGACAAAAATCTTTGAAAACAGTCTTTATTTCGCCGAGGAAGGTATCCGTAGCAATCTGATTCGGATTCTAGAAAAAGGCAAACAAGAAACCTTTGATGCCCCAAAACTCGACAGTATCATCGAACAAGTCGAGCAAGATTTAGGAATCTGCTATGACCATATTCAAAAGAAGGCTATCTGCGATGCCATTAATCATAAGGTGTTTATTCTGACGGGTGGGCCGGGAACTGGTAAAACGACCGTTATCAATGGCATCATCGCTACTTATGCTGCTCTTCACAAACTAGATTTAGCTAAGAAACAGGAATTACCTATTCTGCTTGCTGCTCCGACTGGACGAGCTGCCCGTCGAATGAATGAATTAACTGGACTCCCCAGTGCTACTATTCACCGGCATCTAGGGATGACTGGAGATGATGATACCAGTCATTTAGATGACTATTTGGATGCTGATTTCATCATTGTGGATGAGTTTTCTATGGTCGATACTTGGCTAGCCAATCAACTACTTAGCAATATTTCTTCCAACAGCAAGATCCTCATTGTGGGGGATGCTGACCAGCTTCCGTCTGTCAGTCCAGGTCAGGTTCTGGCCGATCTTTTAAAAATACCTATCTTGCCCCAAACCAAGCTGACAAAAATCTACCGGCAAGGAGAAGATTCAACAATTGTTACCCTGGCCAGTCAAATCCAGCAAGGGATTCTGCCAGCTGATTTTACTGAAAAAAAGGCGGATCGTTCCTATTTTGAAGCAACTAGTGAATATATCCCTGACATGATTAAGAAAATCGTAGCCGCTGCCATTCGTAGTGGCATCCCTGCCCAGGACGTCCAAGTCCTGGCTCCTATGTACCGAGGACCCGCAGGAATCGACCAGATCAACCAACTCATGCAAGATTTAATAAATCCATCAGAAAAAGACCAACTGGTCTTTGAAGCGCCAGACTGCCAATACCGGCAAGGGGACAAGGTCATTCATCTGGTCAACGATGCTGAAAGCAATGTCTTTAACGGCGATCTGGGCTATATCACCGACCTCTTGCCTGGCA
>NZ_CALHWC010000194.1 GCF_938036805.1 uncultured Streptococcus sp. | reverse complement strand
GCATAGCCATCTTTCCTTTACAATCCTTTGTAGAAAGAATTTTTTTACTGATAGCCACTTCTTTGGGAATGATAAATATACCGCAATGACGGTCGTCGATGACGACAATAACCAGTTCATTACCCAAGTCTTTATCGGTATAAGGAATATTCTTGTTGTCTTGGTCTTTTTTCCAAAAGACTGTAAAGTAGCCTTCTTTTTTAGGTGTTTTCTTTGCCAAACGGCATCTTTTATATTCTTGATCATCCTTTGGCTTAATCAAAATGCTTTCATAGTCTTCATTCCATTTTTCATTTATCAGATCAAAGTCACCATAATACTTATGAAGAATGTCTGTCATTATCATTCTTTTATCGCCTTTCTAATTTTTTACCAAAATTAAATTATGTAAAATAATTATTGAAATAAAAACCCTTTAATCAAATCAATTACCTGTTCATTTTGTGGTAGAGATGAATGATGAGCAGCCTTGCCTGTGATGACGACCTCTCTATGCAAAGCAATCTTTCCTTTGTAAATCAAACTCCCAGCCTCTACACTGCTTCTATGGACAATTCCATCACCGTCTCGGAAAAATATTCCTAAAATCGATAGATGCTGAAGTTGCTGAGGTAACTTGTCTTGATTGGTCACAAAATCTTCCAACATCGGAACTCGATAACTGACTTCTTTTTTATTCAAATTATAAGGACTGCCAATAGTCAGGAGCTTTTCCATCTCCAATCCAGAATGGTTTGCCAGGTATTGCTGCAGGAATACTGTATAAACCAGTCCGCCGTTAGAATGCCCCAAGCCTTTAAAACTGGTAAAAGGGTATTTCTCTCGCAAAACAGTTATAGCAGCGTTAAACATAGCAGCCTGCTTCTTGATATTTTTGTAACCATCGTGATTATTCTGAAAACCAATCACAAAAATGGGTTTTCTGTCCTTTCGCTTCAAATGCCCGCGATAAGTCATGTAGCCGTCATCCCAGACTTTGATGCGAATAAGACTATGGTGCGGATGTTGGCCATGATTGAGCTTTTGGACCATTTTGTTAAAACGATTCTCTGTTGCTGAACTGCCGGGAATCATAATAATTGGTTGTATGTCAACTTTGCTCAAGGGCAGATGACTGATGGGATGGGAAGTGAGTTTCGCTTGTATGTCGTTATAAAATCGAATTAGATACTTAATCAACTTTTTCATTTCTTTTTCCTAAATGTACAAAATAAGTTACATAAACTAAATTATGTAACTTATTTGCGATTACTTCCGTTTTTTCTTGTTTTTCTTCATTTGCTTGGCCATTTTATTCATGCTGCGGCGCATGAGAAATTCTCCAGCTTTCCCTTTGAGGCCACCGCCGAAAAGTTGACTCATATCTGGCATGCCCGCTCCGCCTAAGGCAGATAAATCCGGCATACCGCCTTGTCCCATCATGCCTTCTAAAGCTGACATATCAGGCATGCCGCCCGGCATATTTTTAGGAAGATTGTTAGGGTTGAGCCCCATCTGTTTCATCATTTTGTTCATATCTCCAGATAGGACGCCCTGCATCATCTGTTTGGCTTGGTTAAAGTCCTTGATAAACTTATTGACTTCGACAAAGCTATTACCAGAACCAGCTGCAATCCGACGACGACGACTTGGGTTAAGCAGGTCTGGATTTTCCCGCTCGGCTGGTGTCATAGAGGATACGATAGCACGTTTACGGGCAATTTCTTTTTCATCTACTTTGATGTTTTTAAGAGCAGGATTATTGGCCATACCTGGCAACATCTTGAGCAATTCTTCCATAGGTCCCATGTTCTGAACTTGATCCAGCTGGTCGATGAAATCGTTGAAATCAAAGGTATTTTCCCGCATTTTTTCAGCCATTTCAAGCGATTTTTTCTCATCGTACTCTTGAGCGGCCTTTTCAATCAGGGTCAGCATATCCCCCATGCCGAGGATACGGCCAGACATACGGTCTGGGTGGAAGGTTTCGATATCGGTAATCTTTTCACCAGTACCAGTAAACTTGATTGGCTTGCCAGTGATCTGACGGACTGACAGAGCTGCACCACCACGAGTATCCCCATCAATCTTGGTCAGGATAACCCCGGTTACTTCGAGTTGATTGTTAAATTCACGGGCTACGTTTGCTGCTTCCTGACCGATCATGGCATCGACCACCAGCAGAATTTCATTTGGCTGTGCTAATGCCTTGACATCAGCTAGTTCCTGCATGAGCTTTTCATCAATTTGTAGGCGACCAGCCGTATCAATCAAGACATAGTCGTTGTGATTAGCCTTGGCTTGCTCCAAACCTTGACGGACAATCTCTACTGCTGGAAACTCGGTACCCAAGGCAAAGACTGGCACATCAATCTGTTGCCCCAGTGTTTTCAGCTGATCAATAGCCGCTGGACGGTAGATATCCGCCGCAATCATCAGAGGACGAGCATTTTCTTCTTTCTTGAGTTTATTGGCTAATTTACCCGCAAAGGTCGTTTTACCAGCCCCCTGCAAACCGACCATCATGATAACAGTCGGAATCTTTGGTGACTTGATAATCTCGGCAGTATCAGAACCCAGAATGGCTGTTAGCTCTTCGTCTACGATTTTGATGATCTGTTGAGCTGGATTGAGCGTGTCAATAACTTCGTGTCCGATAGCTCGCTCACGAATCTTTTTAATAAAGTCTTTGACAACAGGTAGGGCAACGTCAGCCTCCAAGAGAGCAAGACGAATCTCCTTGGTCGCTTCCTGGATATCACTCTCAGAAATTTTCCCCTTTCTGCGTAGGTTTTTAAAGACGTTCTGTAAGCGTTCAGTTAAATTTTCAAAAGCCATAAATATTTCTCCTCTTAATTATCAAATGATGGAAATAAGTCTGGGACAAAAGTCCTAGCCTCTCAATTGTCTTTGGATTGTCGAGCAAGACGCAGTGGTTGAGTGGGCTCTACTACGCTGATTTCATCAGCTTTTACAGCCCTACTCAACTGTGCGGAGGTGGGACGACGAAATCGAATTCTAACGAATTACCGATTTCTGTCCCACTCTCGTTTTATTCTCGGTTATCAATGCTGGACAAAACTGCAAGCTGCTCCTGCAAATAGGGATCATCAGGGTATTTCTCCATAATCTGATCGAAAATCTGACTTCTGACAATATAGTCAGAGTACATGTGCAGTTTCATTTCGTAGTCTTCCAGAATTTTCTCTGTCCGCTTGATATTATCATAGACAGCTTGGCGGCTCACGTTAAACTCCTCGGCAATCTCAGCAAGGCTGTAGTCATCAGCATAGTAGAGCTCGATATAGTTCATCTGCTTGTCGGTCAGCAAAGCCGCGTAAAACTCAAACAGAGCATTCATTCGATTTGTTTTTTCAATTTCCATAAAGAATATTATACCAAATAATCCCTTTAAACTCCACTCTTTCGGTATATTTGAAAATGGAGAATTCTAAAAAAACTGCCGACCGACAGTTTTTATACGTAATTTAAATTATGCAATCAATTGTTTTCTAAATAGAATTCAAATCGTTCGCCGACATACTGGCTTTTTACATATTCAAAGGCCGTTCCATCATCAAAATAAGAAACCTGTGTTAGACCTAAAATAGCGTGACCACGGGGAATTTCTAGGTATTTAGCGATTTTTTCCTTTGCCAAACGGGCGTAAATAGTCTGTTGGGACTTGCCAATTTTATAGCCGTGCTCTTGTAGAGTTTGAAAGAAATGACTAGTCACTTCTTCTTTTTTGAAATTCTTTATATATTTCTCTGGAATTGAGGCAACTTCATAGACAACTGGGATATCGTCAGCATAGCGAACCCGTTCCATGCGGATAATATTCTCTGTCTTATGGATGCCCAGCTTTTCGACTTCTCGCTCGCTTGGCAGCGTCCGACGGTAGGAAATTAGCTGGCTGGACGGTATTTTTCCTTGAGACTTCATAATTTCTGTAAAACTAGTTGTTCCACGCATTTTTTCCTGAACGCGTGTGCTAGCGACATAAGTCCCGCTGCCGACTCGACGCTCTAGCACCCCTTCCTCCACCAGAAGCGTAATAGCTTGGCGCAGGGTCATTCTGCTGACCTCGAAAGTTTCAGCAAGATCACGTTCGCTTGGCAATCGCTCGCCAATCTCCCAAATACCTTCGTCAATTTCTTTTTTAATTTGATCGTGTATTTTCACATAAGCAGGTAACATCAATAGCCCTCTTTTCTGATTTTAAGCAGCTTTTTTATACATTTATTGTATTATCAATTAGTTTAAATGTCAAACTAAATATCAATCAATGTAGGGAAATCCTATTTTATTATCAATTCTTAGAGCAAATGTCCTTACTTTTCAGTTATTTTTACTTGCAGCTAGTCCTATTACCTTGGAAAAATTCGATTTTTGTGATAAAATGAGGGGAAAAAGATTACTTCTTTTAAGAAAGGGAAAAGATGACAACTACAACTGAATTGCAAGATGTTGAAAAAATCATCGTGCTTGATTACGGCAGCCAGTACAACCAGCTGATTTCGCGTCGTATCCGTGAAATTGGTGTATTTTCTGAACTCAAGAGCCACAAGATCACAGCGGATGAAGTTCGTGCTATCCGGCCTGTCGGGATTATCCTTTCAGGTGGACCTAACTCAGTTTATGAAGAAGATTCATTTGATATTGACCCAGAGATTTTTGAGTTGGGGATCCCAATTTTGGGGATTTGCTATGGTATGCAGCTTTTGACTCATAAATTGGGCGGGAAGGTGGTGCCAGCAGGTGATGCCGGCAATCGTGAATATGGTCAATCAAAACTAACACGTGCTACTTCTCCTCTTTTTGAAGGCACACCAGATGAGCAGCTTGTCCTGATGAGCCACGGTGATGCGGTGACAGAGATTCCTGCAGACTTTGTCCGCACTGCTACATCTGCAGACTGTCCTTTTGCATCTATTGAAAATCCTGACAAGAAAATCTACGGAATTCAATTCCACCCTGAGGTTCGTCATTCTGAGTACGGTTACGATATTCTGCGTAATTTTGCTCTCAATATCTGTGGCGCTAAAGGCGACTGGTCTATGGATAACTTCATCGATATGCAGATTCAAAAAATCCGTGAAACAGTCGGTGACAAGCGTGTCCTGCTCGGTCTATCAGGTGGTGTTGACTCTTCTGTTGTAGGTGTCCTTTTGCAGAAAGCTATCGGCGATCAATTGATCTGTATCTTTGTAGATCACGGTCTTTTGCGTAAAGGCGAAGCTGATCAAGTTATGGAGATGCTGGGCGGCAAGTTTGGTCTTAATATCGTTAAAGCGGACGCAGCGAAGCGTTTCCTTGACAAACTTGCTGGCGTTTCAGATCCAGAGCAAAAACGTAAAATCATTGGAAACGAGTTTGTCTATGTCTTTGACGATGAAGCCAGCAAACTGAAAGATGTGAAATTCTTGGCTCAAGGTACACTTTATACCGATGTTATCGAATCTGGTACTGACACTGCTCAAACTATCAAGTCTCACCACAATGTTGGTGGTCTGCCAGAGGATATGCAGTTTGAGCTGATTGAACCTCTAAATACACTTTACAAGGATGAAGTACGCGCTTTGGGTACAGAGCTTGGTATGCCTGATGAAATTGTCTGGCGCCAGCCATTCCCAGGTCCTGGGCTTGCTATCCGTGTCATGGGTGAAATCACAGAAGAAAAATTGGAAACTGTCCGCGAATCAGACGCTATTCTCCGTGAAGAAATCGCCAAGGCTGGTCTTGACCGCGATATCTGGCAATACTTCACTGTCAACACTGGCGTTCGTTCAGTCGGTGTTATGGGCGATGGCCGAACTTACGACTACACAATTGCAATTCGTGCTATCACTTCTATCGATGGTATGACAGCTGACTTTGCCAAGATCCCTTGGGAAGTTCTGCAAAAGATCTCTGTCCGTATCGTCAACGAAGTTGACCATGTCAATCGCATCGTCTACGATATTACCAGCAAACCACCTGCAACTGTGGAGTGGGAATAAGTCGACCTCTATCCTAACCTTTTTTCAATTGATTTTATAAGGATTTATCAATAAGTTACCCCACTTATCGCAACTTTTAGTTAACTTATTCCCTGCCTCTCTCCCTGCTTTTAACCCCCAACGCTAACCTTTATGCGTTGGGGGTTATTTGTTTATTTTTTCTTTATACTTTGGTTTCCTTTAAACTTCACTTTACTTTCTATACTATGCTTAATAGTAATGTCATCCTCTATAGCCTGTGCTACGCTTTCGTCATTTCTAGACCATAGATGAGCGTAATGTTTTAGCGTTATCTCAGGACTTGAGTGTCCCAATCTTCTAGAAATCACTAGGACATCAATGTTATGCTCATTAATGAGATAGCTTGCATGACTATGCCTTAGCCCCTTTGCCTGTATTGGATGGACACCGCTAATATTGGCATGGCGTTTGATAATTCTATTAATTGTTGAACGGTGTAGCGGTGTTTTTGAATAACTGAGGATGAAAGGAGCTATGTGCTGTTTTTCCTGTCTCTGTTTCCATTTCGTCAACAGTTGGACAGTTGTATCATCTAAAGAGATAATACGTTGACTGCTTATGGTCTTCGTATAGTTCTTTACTTCATATTCTGCTCTTCCTCTTCTCTCCAGAGTACCGTGTATCCGCAACTTTTTATTTTCTAAGTCTACATCCGTCCACTTTAGTGCTAACCCTTCAGAAACTCTTATTCCAGTCATGTAGTATAACCAAACTGCAATAAAAGACATGTGTTCATAGAGGTCATCAATATAGAAGCTTGATAGTACCTTTTCAAATTCTTCCTTAGTCCAATAAGCTACAGTTACTCGTCCTTTAGAAATTGCATCCGTTTGTTTGGATACATTTACTTCAAGGTATTGTATCTTGACTGCATAGTCCAAAGTTTTTCTAAATGCTCCATAAATCATGGAAGCATAGTTTTGAGAATATTGGTCATTAGTCAAGAGATAGACTCTAAATTTCTCGCAGTTTGTTAGTGTGATGTCCCGTAGCCTAATTTTTCCAAATCTCTGAATTAACATTTTTAAGGCCGGCTGTTTAGAAATCCATGTCCCTTTTTCAACACTTTTCTCATACATTGGCAAATAGTGTCCTTCCATAAATCGTTCATAGGTTATATCATAATCGCTGTAATTTTTCACTTTATGATATTCTAATTTGATTTTGGTAACTTCCTCGTAAGCTTCTTTGGCTGTACGAAACGGGTTCCCTTTTTTCGATTTAGAAGATTTTTTCTGAATTCGTTTCCCTGTAATTCTATCTACGCCTAATTCAACACTGTAGTAGTAGAAACCTGTTTTATCATTTTTGAATACACAAGGATATTTTGTCTTACTCATTATAACTCACCTCTCTATTTTAATTCCTATTATTTTTTCTACAGCATAGGCTGGAACAATACCGCAACGTTTATTTAGATAAAATTCATATCCATTTTCAACGAGCCAGCATTTAGCTTGTCTAATGATATTTTTGGCTGTATGCTGTTTATAACCTAAGTCTATTAATACCCTGTAGTCAATTGTTTTCATCAGTATTATTCCTCCCCAAATATCCCTAACTCGATTGCAGCTTGTTTCCACTCTAATGGCAACTCAATACAATACATAGGAATTCTGTTTTTTTCAATGGTCATATATTTGACGAGTCGTCTTTTGTCTTTTATTAGCTTATGTTGCATGTTTAATAGCTGAAGTGCTTTTTCTATATTTGATATAGAAAATTCCTTTTTCAATAACTTCTCAAACTCATCTCTGAAGAAAAAGGCTCGATATGTTTCTTTATACAATTTAATCACTCCTATCTTATTTCCAGTCCTAGTGTAACTGTCTTTGATATGGAATAATCCAGCATGTGACAAAGTATATTCCACTAAACTAGTGTATAGATTAGTAGGGATTTCATTTCGTTTATCTAGCAATCTTTTTTCTGTAGATACTAAGAAATCACATACCCTTTCTGTACTTATATCTATATCTAGAAATTCTTTAATCAGAAATGCTGAGCTGTAGATCGTTGCATACAATGCACCGATACGTGTTTTAAATCTAGTTTCTGGAAGTTTCTGAACTAGATCATGGTATGCTGTTTTATAGACTTCATTTATATATTTAACGCTTTTTTCGTGATTAAATATTTTTTCCATGAAATATTCACTAGCTACACCATAACACTTTAAACATTTTCGTTTTATCTGATCAGCAGTAGGTGCATCTTTAGTCCATCCGTTTTCTGATGTTAATTCTATATAGCGCATATGTAGTCCTTGGTTGGAATTGAGATAATTTGCCATGGGTACTTCTGATGTTGTGGCGATTACAGTATTAAATTTAAATTGCTCTTTAAAAGTGGAATCGGAATTCAACCTCAATCTACTTTGACCTTGTCCTATCTGATACAACAATTCGGAGAGGTCGGTACTTCTTGAGGCAGATAACTCATCTATTGTCGTTGCTACTCCCATATTTCCATTTAATATAGCAAGTAGAGCATTCTGCGTGGCACTAAAAGAATACATAGTATTTGCTGGATTAGAATAAATACTATTAATTAAATGGAGAGCCGTTGTTTTACCACTCGTAGATTGGCCAAAGAAATTAATAATTAAACTTCCAATATCTGGTTTATAGTTTATTGCTAAATATCCCAGAATGATTGAGCTAAAACCCACACATAATGCAATCTCCATATTGCTATCAAGTACATTATCAAGGACCATTTGTCTCCATTCTTCAAATGTTCCTCGTGACGACAAATTAAAGAGAGAGTTATCTACTAGTAGACTTACTTCTGTATCTCCATAATTTCTACCCAACCTGAAAGTTAATGTGTCTGAATCGCTTGTTTTCCACCCTACATATGAATGGATATTCTGAATAGGTACTGTTTTTAACTGATAATTCAGATATTCAATTACTCTCTGAGGTGCTGATGCTAAAATAATACCGAATTTTGTTAAATCAGAAATCTTATAAGGTGATAGAGTGATACCTAATATTTTTTGGGTATTTTTTTTACCTTGAATTAGATACTGCAACTCATACTGAAAGTGATTTGTGTCAATATTGAAAAAGCTTTTAGAAATAAAGAATGGAGTGGATGATATGATTTCAATCTTTTTATCAGAGAATTTATATATACCAGATTTACTAACTTCGTAATCTCCAAAGTTGTATTTCTTCCCATTTATTAAATCCTCTAGTGTTGGTAGCTCTTTCCTACTTGTCGAGGGTACTTTTAATAAGAATTCCTCGGGGCATGGATATTTAGATATGAAATCATTAATAGTTTTACTTGAGCAACTAGCATGGAGACACTTAAACTTACATCGTCCATATTTTGTTATGATGAAACATGCTCCACTATCAGTGTTTGAATGCTCTTTCATTGGGCAAGTTTTGAATGGGTATAATTTAGTGCCATGTTCATCTTCTTTATATGGATGAAACTCTAAATTATAATGTTTTAGCCATTCTTCTCCTTTTGCTTGGATATACGGATTCACATCACTCACTTCGGTTTTTTGCTTGACAGCTTCATCTGCATAATTTACAATTGCTGTCTGTAACTGCGTAATAAGCGAGTTTAGATTTTCTTCTGTCAAACCAGTTACTTTCTCAATTGGTACATATAGAAGTCTGCTTTGACGGTATGGTCGCTCAGGAGTATTTACCCCTTTACAGTTCAATGTACCATATAATCGAGTTATTCGACTTGGATTGAAAACTGTAACATCAATTTTAGCCTGCTGATTGGAAAATTTCTTATCTAGCAAGCCTAAGATTTCTTTGATTTTACCTTTTGTTGTATTGGCTGGCAGAAAGTCTAAAGGTACTAGGAAATGGATACCATTTCCTGAATCCGCAATAATTACTCTGTCTTTGTTTAATATCTCATAGGTAATGAACCAGTCTAGTATGTCATCAGCCAACGAAACTGCAGATTGTTTTTCTGCTTCTGTAGCACAAGTCCCACTTGGACGCTCAGGATCAATATCTATCAACATAAATCGGTACGAAGAAATATCGCTATCTTTAATAGCCCTATTTCCAGCTCCACAATGATCATGAATCTCATTAAAGGTAGTATAGTAAGCATAACTTGTATCACTTGAGACATCCGTAGATACATCAAAATCAGCAATCTGGCACACTAGGTTTTTAGGTGCTCCTTTACCTAAAAAACGCAGATTAATTTTTTGAATACCATAATTGTATAATACTCTTAAAGTTTGTCCAACTTCTGAAATAATTGCATCATTGGATATCTCCTTTTGACACACTTGCAACACTAAATTTTTTATAGAAATATTATTCATATTTCACTCCTTTTTATATATTTTATGATGTATCTCAGATAAAGAAAACCCCAACTCAAAATGGAGTTAGGGGGTTGACACTTCTGGAATTTTATGTTATTAGAAAAAGGGTTTCAATTTACAAGATATGTTTTTATTTGCAAAGGTAGTGGCAATATCTTCATCTATATAGCGATAAATTTGTTCTAAAACCTGAAGTTTCATATATTCATTTAAATGATTGAGATTATCATTCCTTGATGTCTCAAGAGCTTCAGATAAAGTAATCCTATTACTAGAGATATATTTACCATGCATTGAGGTTTCATATATTTTCTTAGGTAATTCTTTTGAAATTTTAAACACAAATAAACTTAATATTAAGGCTTCAGTTTGCTTTCTTTCATTTTTTGTCATGCCTTTTAAGTAAGTAAATAATTTATTTTCCTCTAATATTAGTTTATCATCATCTTCAATCAAGAAGCTATCCGCTTTAATTCTCTTACCTAAATCACGTGTGACTTTTAGTTTGTTGCTCTCAATCACTTGATGGTAAAACTTTTGCTTTTCTATGTATCTATCTTGAAGGGACTCAAAATATTCTTTGGATGTCTCGCTTAAATCCAATTCATCAAGACCAAAAATAAGCATACTTAATAAGAAGTCATCTTTTATTAAACTATCCCAATTTTGGATTTCGAACTGTTGTTTTTCATATGTAAAGGTACGATTAAATATCAAATAGAAATCATTCAATAGGTTATTTAAGTTATAGAAAGAAATAAGGAAAAATAAAAGATAAGCAACTGGCTTACTAGGAATTTCTATAGCATCTATATTTCTTTTATTAAAACTTATTTTGTCTCCTATTCTTTGTAAACTACTTAAAGAATCAGTGGAACGAACCTCCTTAATTATTTTTTCAAAAAAATCTGAATGGTATTTTTGAAACTCTTGAGAATGGTTTAATATAATTATACAAGCTAGTAATCTACGTTGAAAAAGATTTTTTTTATTATCAAATATACCTACTCGCACCTTTCTTATTTCTTCTTCTCGAGAATTATTATCTTTAACTTTCTCACAAAAAATGTGTACATAAAAAATATTTTCTTTTATGTCTCTTATATTTATATTTTCATTATTGTTCGCCATCTGTCTTACTTCCCTTTTTTTTTACTAATATTATACCACTTTTTCCTTACTTGACTGGCCAATGGATGAAAACATAATTCTTTCTGTTCATCTGTTAAGTATGTTATTTTATCATCTAATTGATTATTTAAAAGCAAATGATATAATTCATTAAGACGGTGTGCCACTTGTTTATTTTTTAGAGGCAATGAACCATAAGCAAATATTATTTTACATGATTTTTTCGCACATTCCAATATGTGGTCGTCATTGTCAACATTGGTTGCTTTCAAATAGTTTTTTCTATCAATCTCATATTTAGAAAACAAATTAACACTATAGAAACCACCATACCCTAATTTATAGACATTGTTTGTAATCAACATCATAGTCATATCATCCTCTACTAAATTACTAGAACTGGGGTACAGAGTTAGAACTGTTACCATAGGTTTATTACTCCATTGTTTGGAGAGAACATAGCGATGGTGTCTATTACTAGATTCTATAATCTCTATTTTGATACAAACATTTGACTGTTTTTTGACCATTGAATTCCTCCACTTTTTAACTTAATTTTAAGAGTTTAAATATCGATAGATTATCAATATGGTGCTTTCTCTGCCCATCTTCATCTAGCTCAATTTAATTATATATTAACATATTTTTTTGGCGTATTGTCACGACAAAATATCACTTACAGAGTAACTCATTATATAAAAAAGACACAACACCTTTCAAAAAGAGTACTGTGTCTTTTTTTTATTGTTAGAATTGAGTTCTACTATTTCTGATTAATAAAATCGAAGAATATACTCCAATCTTTCGGTAATTGCTCTCCATATTTCTCTTTTCTATAGTACAGATAGTTCGCCTTACGTCCAATTAAGAAACAGAAAACTAGAGCAACCAGGACTCCAACAAGGGGAAAGAAATAAATGACAGAAACTATTAACACTAGTTGCCACATGCCTTTTGTAAGTAACCAAATTGGTGTGAACAAAAATGCCAACCAATTAAACTTTCCTTGATATTCTTCATTACTTCTTTCTATAGCAGAAAATTCATTTTGATAGTATTCGGAGTATGATCCATATGAGAAACTTCCCATAGTAGAGCCAAATGATTCTCTACCTCTTGCTCTACTATTAATTCTCACACCGCTAACTCTTACACCACATGAAGTACAAATTTCTTGCTCAGCTTTGGTTGGAGCTCCACAATTTTGACAATAATTATGACCATTTAATGGATTAATACCACAAGTCATACATATCTCAGCTTTCTCATTAACTTTACTTCCACAACTTTTACAGAAAGCTTTAGAGCTTTCTGCACTGTTGTATCCATTTGATACATTCCTTTGTTCAAGATTGACTCCGCATGCTAAACAAACAACTTGTTCTGGATTTGTATTTACTCCACAGTTATGACAGTGAGCATTTCCGCTCTGTGGATTTACTCCACAGTTTAAACAAAATTCAGCATTTTGATTTACTTCTTTTCCGCATGTTCTACAATACATTTATTAATCTCCTTAACTTATTTAATGTGATTTTTTTCTTGTGCCACTCTATTAATATGTCTAACTGAATAGCCATATTTTTTTGCAATTTCTCCTGAATTACTTCCGTTGAATTCTGCACATACTATTCTCTGTAATCCCTCCTTTGATAACAATCTCATGGGGAAATTAATATATGCTCCTCTATAATGGGTGTACAAAAGCATAGCATTTTCTTTTCCAATCAATGTAGCTAACTCCATATAAATCTTATTCCAATCACTAGGTTGTGTTTGTTCTAACGCCATTATTAATATTCTCCTCTACAATAAATTTAACTATCCTTTTCAGGACAAATCAACTGTCAAATGACCTAGACAAAATCAGAGAACTAGTCTGGACTTCACAATTCGGAAGCATTCCGTCATTCAAGCCTTTTTCGAATAATATATACCGTCTGTCTAGAGATCCCGTTTTCCTTGGCAATTTGTGTAACTGGAAGATGTTCTTCAAGCATTCGTTTAACATTGTGATAGATTAATCTGTCTTTAGCATTTTTAGCGTGTTCATGATACTGTATAGGACGCCCTTTATAAACACCACGCTGTTTAGCTAACTTGATACCTTGGCGCTGTCTTTCTAAGATTTTTTCACGTTCATTTTGCGCTATATAACCTAACAATGATAGAAACATATCAAACATAGCAGTGTCCAGTGTATTGTTTCCTGTATTAAAATTTAAAAAAGGCGCATCAATTATAGTTAGCTTGATGCACCTTTGTTGTAATTGCCTCACAATCTCTTTTATATCTTGATAGTCTCTACCTAATCTATCGAGAGAAGATACTATAATTTCATCTCCTTCCCTTGCAAACTTTAACAGAGCTTTCAGTTCTTTACGGTTCATATCTTTACCGCTTACTTTTTCACTGAATACCTTATTAACGCCCTCTTGTTTCATCATTTCAATCTGCCTAGCTAGGTTTTGATCTTTAGTTGATGCTCTAATGTATCCTATTTTCATCGCTTGCCCCTTTTTTTGTCATGTATTTTTTACAACGCAGATAAGTAACTCATCCTACTTGTCATAGTCAATTATTGATACACCTATTTTAGACAGATTACTTTTTTCTCTTTAACTCATTCGAAACAGATTTAGCTACTAAAGCTATTACTTCTAAAACTAAGATTAAACCAAACATCTTACTTACCTTTCTTTAAGAAATTTAAATTCTAACAACTGGCGTTCCTTTGCCACTCCCAGTAAACTTCCTATTTAAGGAGAATCTAGTAAACTTATGAAGTAAATATATACTGTATCATACATGTAGATATCTACTTTGACTATGTTTCCTTCAAAGACCTTTTGATACTCACTAGGAAGTAGTTCTTCATCTAATTCTATATAGTCAAAAACATTGCTCTCGTAACCGATATTGTCAAATTCAATGTTCTCTTCAACATGCTTAGATAGATAATCTATCGCTATTAATTTTTGATTCATGAAGCACTTGTCCTCTTTTAAAATTCCCTGCCAAGTTCCCTGCTAGACTATGTATTACTTATTAGTAAATCAACCACACGGAACATCTTTATAATTATCGAGTGGGAATAAGAAATATGCAAAAACCAGCTAGAATCTAGCTGGTTTTTTATTATATCTTAAAGACAGTCTTATTGACCTAGCAACCCTTTGAAGAAATTGACGATTGCATTCCAGATATTGCTAAAGAAATTACCGCCATCTTCAAGAAGTCCGTTTGCATCAAAGTTAAGATTGATATTATTGAAGGTATCACCAGCCTTTGAAACAATACTGTTTTTCAAGTCGGTGAGCGTCTTTGTGAAATCAGAATTTGTGATGACTCCACTGTTTGAAAGATTGACAGCAAAGTTAATAATCAGATTGATTTGATCAGCTGTAACGGAACTGCTGAGACCGTAGTTTTTCAGTGTTTCTTCAACGATTTTACGGACATCAGCTTCTGTCAAGTTGCTGTTATTCTTTTTAGCATTGGCAACAGCTGTTTTAATATCTGTTAGAGCCACATTCAGCTTATCAGCATCGTAGCCTTCCTTACCCTGGTTTTCAGCATTGATATTTGAAAGTGCGGCTAATTCTTCCTGAGCCAAATCTTTATTTTCCTGAGGAACGCTCGCTCCATTTTCCTCCAGCGAGTAATAAATACCAGCTAGGGCACTTTCTCCAGTTACAGGGATAGGTGCTGCTACTGTAATTTCTGCATGCTGTACGCCCAAGGTGACTGCTGCATTGCGATACATATCCTCTGTAACCTTGGTGATGTTTTGTGGCGTAACAATCTTGACTTGAAGTGGCTTCTTGTTGCCCAACTTCTTAATCTTAACAGAAGAATATAGCTGTAAACTAGGATCATTTGCTACATTCATAATCTTTGAATAGACATCAGGTGTCATTGTTTTCAGAGGTTTAGAATCACTCGATGTATTGTAGCCTAAGAGCTGAAGCGTTTGCTCTTTTTGGCTGTCATCCAAGGAATAGCCTAAGACATACTCAGGCTGAACATAGGTTTCGTCAATGACTTTTTGAACGTTAGTATCAGCAGTTGCTGTAGATACGGTAAAGAGAGTAGCTACTAGAGCTCCTGCTGTCAGTAATGTTTTCTTAAATTTCATTTTACTCCTCAATCTATCTCTAAATAATAAGGTTTTAGAGAAGCTTCGATTATAATCAGCGGATTGCGCTGTCACATTAAATTAGGAAAGGAAAACTTTCCATAGAACAAAATAGTATAAAATGCTTAAAGTTTTCTTATAGACAGAGAATAGCTTACATTTCTTAAAATCATTTACCCCAAAGAAAATTAATCAATAATCTATCGACTTCTGGATTTTCATGCAGCTGGCTATGCTGAGCCAGAGGGCCAGTCACTCGTTTTTCCTGATATGACTTGGCATTGTCGATTACAAGATACTTGAGACTGCGAGAAGAAACGTTTAAAACAGAACCATCTGATTGATTTTTAAAATCTCCATAGATATTGAGAACATCCACTTGATCTTGCGGATAAATTTCGCGCAAGCCCAGAAGTTTTTGATAGCTATCACTCATGGCGCTAGGCTGCCCCGTTTTGGAATCTAGAATGGTCAAATTAGCTGGCAAATCCATGCCCTCCAAACCATTGACATGATTGGCGATATTTACCTGCTTTTGTAACTTTGGAAACTCTTCATTCTGAGCGTGCTCTAATAGGTAAAATAAAATAGACATATTTCCCATAGAATGCGCGACAAAATTCATCTTTTTGAAACCATATCTTGCTTGCAACTTTCGAACAACTGCTGCTGCATATTCTCCGTCCTGAGCATAATCGGGATTTCGATTGTCTTTGAACTCAACCATGACAATTGGATTGATAGCATCATTTGGTATATCTCCTTTAAAGGTTACTTGGGCATGCCTATCAACTGTAGCTATAATGATGGATTGAGTAACTCCAGCTTGTCTGGCTGCCTCTACCATATGCTTTTCAGCATTAGCACTTGAGCCATAACCATGGAAAAATAAGGTCGGAGTCCTTGACTGAATATAGTTACTACTATTTAACTCTCTTGTTTGTAGCTTGGACCCTAGAAATAAAGTGACAAGAACAATAAACAGAAAAGTTGAGAGTGCGATGATAGATCGTTTATTCATTTTTCACCTCCTATCCTCTATAGATTAGTATTATAACATTTCTGGTATTTGTAGACAAATAAAGGACTTATATTTCAATTTAAACCATATCATATTATTTAAATTGAAATTTGTGATTATAAATACGTATTATAACGAATCAAGAAAACTATCCGAGTTCTTTACTCTAATTAAAACGAAATATAGTGGATTTGCAGGACTTCCTGGTTAGGTCAGCTTGTCGTCATACCTTCCCTCATAAAGCTTTTGAGCTTTTTGCGTGTACTGCCTGATGAAATCAGTTTTAGCTCCTGTATAGGCATCACGATTGTGCTCGTACTTTTTCCATAAGGTCAATTTTAGCTGCTCGTAGTCCTTAGCGACATCTGGATGAGCTTTCAGATAGTCTCGGAAATAGAGTTCATCATGGTCCCCATAGTAGCGCAGATGCAAGTGAAAAACGCGCTCAGCAAAACCTTGCAGTGTGTAGCCCTTGTTAAAAGACATGCGTCCTTCTGACTCTGACATAAGCAGGTAGCCATGCTCTAGCAATTCTATCTTGATGCTCCCCATATCTTCACTTCGAGGAATTTCTAAAAGAATGTCAATAATCGGCTTAGCCCATATCCCCTCAATAGATGTGGAACCAATATGATACATTTTATACAACTGATTTGCTGGCAAAAAACTTTGTATTCTCCTGCTTTCCTCCACATACCAAGCTGGCCAGTCCTTATTGTGCTCCTCTAAGAAAATTGGGAACAGCTGCCATAATTCTTCTAAAGACATATCTTCTAAGTTTTCGGCCATGTGCCTTCTCCTTTCTTTATAGAAAATAAGAATTAAAGTAAAGACTGGGAATCATATCTCAGCCTCGTTTTTTATTACCAATAAAGCAAGCCATAAGTCAGTAAAACGCTGATCATGCTAAATAGTGAGCCAATCAAATAGTATTCTGCAAAGGACTGGCTTTCTGAAATCTTATTATAGCGGGCGATAGACTTAGCAGTAAAGACTAACCCAATCGCAGTAAACTGCCCGAAAATAAGAGAAAGTCCCATAATCAAGCGCTCCAAAATCC
>NZ_CALHWC010000193.1 GCF_938036805.1 uncultured Streptococcus sp. | reverse complement strand
AAGGTTTTACCAGCAAATTAAGTCCAGCCTTGCTCTTGAATTTCCTGCGGGTAGCGTTAAAAACGCAAAAAGTAACTAAGGCTTTTCTGCATCAGGCGCCAGACAAGCTGCAAGAGTTGCGTAAGCAATTTAACCGCCTGAATCAAGAAATAGGAGAACTGAACGACCAAAGCCCGCTGCAGCAGGTCGAGAGTCTTTGGCAGTTAGTGCTAAATCAGGCTTATTTAGACAGTGAGGGAACTTATTTCTGGCAGGCCTACATCAATACGGTCCAGCTGTCTATGAAAAAGACCAGTCTCCTCAAATGGCTGACGGTCGATGAATTTTTCCAACTGATAGCTAAGTTAGGAAATGTTTCGCATACCAAGCCTTTGGCTCGGATGCTGGAAGCTGCAGATCTTGTTTTGGCGGATGAGAAGTTGACAAACGACTGGCTGAAGCTATCGGTGGAAGAGTTGCAGCAACTGGCTGCACAATATCCTGAGCGAGCTGATTTTATCAAGATTCAGGATTTTCAAAAGGACTTTGGCTACCACTCGGCTCGGGAGCTGGACTTGCGAGTAGCCAGTTACGAAGAAGATGCTCATCAGGTCCTGACAGCGGTCCAACAGTTGCTTGCTGATTCAGCGTATTACCAAGCGGCTAGAGCTTCGCTCAGTCTTGTCTCAGAGTCTGAACTTGATCTTG
This sequence comes from uncultured Streptococcus sp., assembly GCF_938036805.1. Taxonomy (GTDB): domain Bacteria; phylum Bacillota; class Bacilli; order Lactobacillales; family Streptococcaceae; genus Streptococcus. The sequence goes on along the minus strand of NZ_CALHWC010000193.1, from coordinate 16,901 downwards.
CTCATCTATCTCGAGCCAAGCAGAAAAAGATAGAAAAAATCAGTCAAGACCTGCGGAACTTGCTCTGGTGGCGGGAGGAGTTCAAGGATATTTCTACGCGCTATTACCACCTCATTCGCCAGATTAGCCTCAAACTCGGCCAGGCCTACGAAAAGCGAGGTTTTCTGAAAGATTTTCAAGATATTTTTTACATTAAGAAAGAAAGCCTGACCTCCTTTATGGAAGGGCAAAAGACTGCCGACCAGCTTCAAGAAGAAGCGGCTGATAATCGGCATTATTGCCAGGCCTATCGGAATTTTGAGCCAGTAGGTGATTTGACTGATAAAGAGATGAGCTTGGAAGAAGTAGCCTATGAGAGTCAGGTTCTGCTGACGGGAATGCCAGCCAGCAGCGGCCAGGTAACCGGTCGGGTTCGAGTTCTCTTGGATTTGGCGGATATTGAGACGATTGAACCGGGAGAAATCCTTGTCACTCGCTATACAGATACTGGCTGGAGCTATGTTTTCGGTATTCTAGGTGGTCTTGTAACAGAGTATGGTGGAGTTCTCTGCCATGCCTCCATTGTCGCTCGGGAATGTGGGATTCCAGCTCTGGTCTGCGCCAAGAATGCAACTCAGCTGCTAAAAACTGGCATGCTGGTTACTTTAGATGGAAGAAGAGGAGAAATAAGAATTCATGAAGAAGAATGAACCTTTGTTTATCGGTGAATACGACAAATCTGTTATCCTGACCTATACGGGCGCTGCTTTTGCACTTTTGGCAGTCTATGCCATCATTCAGTCCCAGCTGCGGCTAGCCATGATGGCCTTTATCCTTAGCGGTATCTGCGACCTCTTTGATGGTGTGGTGGCGCGACGGATGAAGCGGACTGAAAGTCAGAAGCGCTTCGGCATTGAGATTGATTCGCTCTGCGACATGATTAGCTTTGCAGCTCTCCCGGCTGTGCTCCTCATGACTCAGCTGCCCTTGGGAGCGGCCAATATCATCTTGGCTGTCCTCTATGTCTTGGCCGCAGTCACGCGCTTGGCCCATTTTAATCGCTTGGCCAAGCATGATGAAGGATCTGGCTCTTATTTTATCGGCTTGCCCGTGACTTACAGCGCCCTCTTTTTTCCTCTGACCTATCTGGTCTGTCAATGGCTGGCGCCTGGTTTCTTTGCTTGGGTGTGGCTGTGCTTGTCTCTTTTGCTGACCGTCCTATTTGTCTACAACTGCCGGATTCCCAAGCCGAATAAGCTGGCCTACCTAGTCTTTGCGATTTTAGCTGTTGCAAGTCTGATTGGTCTGGGGGTTCTGCCCCATGGTTAAGGTCTATCAGAGAAGGACTGGCCAAGTAGTGGAATCGACAGAATACAAGTCAGGTCTGTTAGACAAGCTTTATGGTACTGCATGGGGTCGCTTCTTATTGCCTATCTTGACCCGACCTAGCCTGTCTTATCTTCTGACTTTGAAAGACTACACTCCTTTTTCTCGCAAGAAAATAGCAGCTTTTGTGGAAAGTTATCAGCTGAATCTGGCTGACTATGAAGCTGGGCCCTATCCTAGCTTTGCGGCTTTCTTCCAGCGAAAAATAAAGCCTGATCTGCGTCCAGTCTGCCCTGACAGTCAAGTACTGGCAGTTGCGGATGCTAAGTTAGAGGTTTTCACCATCAGTCAGAACTTGCAACTGATGATTAAGGGGCAGACATACAGGCTAGCTGACTTACTGTTGGATGATGACTTAGCTCAGCTATTTAGTGGAGGAACAGCGCTGGTCTATCGCTTGGGAGTGGAAGATCTGCACCGCTATTTGGCTGCTGAATCCGGCAGAATTATCCGAAGACGAAAAATCAAAGGCCGCCTGCATACGGTCAGGCAGGTAGCCCAGAAGCGGCGCTTGATTTACAAGGAAAACAAAAGAGAATACTGTCTTTTAGATACCGAGCTAGGGCCAGTCCTGCAGATGGAAGTGGGGGCTCTCTTGGTCGGAAGAATATACAATCACAGTCGGGACTATTTGGTCAGGGGACAGGAGAAGGGCTGCTTTGGTCTGGGTGGCTCAACTATTCTTGTCCTCTATCCAGCAGGCACGATTCGCTTGGATCAGGATATCCTGAATTACTCAGACCTCGGAATAGAAACCCAGATTCAAATGGGTGAAAAGATTGGAGAAAAGCTATGTTTAAACGATTAGCTGTTTATTATAAGGAAATGTTTCCTTTGCTGCCACGCTTTTTTGTGGCTGCCATCATGTTTTTTGAGATTTATTTTGTCCTCTTGCTCAATGACGGAGTGACCACCTTTCACTTTGACCATCAGGAGTTAATCGGAATTTTTACGATTTTTGTCTTTCTGATGATTCTGCGGATTGCGGATGATTTCAAGGACTATGAGACTGATAGACGCCTCTTTCCTCATCGGGCTCTGCCATCTGGACGAGTGAAAAAGAAGGACTTGGCTATTGCCCTCAGCTTTATCGTAGCTGTCTCTGTACTTCTCAATATCCTCTTTATGAACAATATCGGCTGGTTCCTCTTCCTCTATATCTACGGAACCCTCATGTCCTTCTGGTTCTTCAAGCGTGACAAGATTCAAAATTCTCTGCCGCTGGCTCTAGTGACCCATAATCCGGTCATGATGATTTTGAATCTCTATACCATCTCTTTTGTCTGCTACAAGTACAATCTGCCTCTCTTGTCCTTGCCGACCGTCTTGCTGGCCTTTACTATGTATTTCCCAAGTCTGATCTGGGAAGTCTGCCGCAAGATTCGGGCGCCAAAAGACGAGACCGAGTATGTGACTTATTCTATGCTTTTTGGCTACAAAAAAGCTACTCGCTTTATCGAGGTGGTGACGCTGCTGGATATCTTGACCAATTTCGTTCTCCTCTGGAATATTTCCCATGTCGGAGTAGTAGTCTTGGTGCTGAATGTCATCTGGATGACCATCCAGTTTGAGCAGTTTATCAAGGATCCAACTCGCTTTAATATCCGGGAGCGGGTGGAGCGTTATACTTATATCACGGAGACGACCATGGTTCTGTCCGTTGCTGTTTATCTCTTGATGGGGGTACTTTGATGCAAAGAATCAAGCAGACAGGGCTTGACCAGGTCGGAGGTAAGGCCTATCATTTGCTGAAAATGCAGGCTGCTGGTTTGCCGGTTCCTGACTTTGCTGTGTTTGCTTTTGACTTTTTTCAAAAATCTGTTAGCTCTGCTGACTTGGAGCGGATGGAGGAAGCCTATCGGTCTGGAGAGTTGGACTTGTCCCAGCTCAGTCAGCAGCTGCAGGACTGGGCCATAGAGCAGTTTAGTCAAGAAGATCTGACGGCAGCAGAAAGTTGGGTTCGTAGGGAATTTTTCCAGACAGACTGTCGCTTTGCAGTCCGCTCATCTGCAACCATTGAGGATGGGAAGGTTTCATCCTTTGCCGGTCAGTTTGAAAGCCAGCTTAATGTCAGTCCAGAAGGACTTAAAGAAGCCATCCAAGCGACCTTGCTCTCTCTTTATCAGGAGTCAGCTCTTAGTTATCTATTTGAGCAGGGACTATCTTTGAAGCAGGCACAGATGATTTGTATTATCCAGCTTATGCAGGAGGGAGACTTGTCAGGGATTTACTTCACAGCTAATCCTAAGGGCATTCTGAACGAGCACATAATTGTCATCGGTCGGGGCTTGGGCAACAAGGTTGTTGAGGATAAGATTCCTACGACGATGGTGACCCTCCATCCCAAGGACCAGCTCTTTTATACGGAGCAGACGGAGGACTCACCAGACCTATCACAGGAACAACTTGAGAAGTTACAAGCCTTGGCTAGCCAGGTAAGTCAGCTTTTCGAACCTTATATGGATATGGAGTTCACCTTCGCCAATGGCCAGCTCTATCTCTTGCAGGCTCGACCTATTACCACCTTGCCAGAGGGACAGCGGATTATTCTGGATAACAGCAACATTGTCGAGAGCTATCCGGGCGTTTCTAGTCCTTTGACCATTAGCTTTATCCAAGAGGCTTATGCCAGCATTTTTCGCAGTCTGGCCCAGCGCTTGGTTGGCAAGGATGCCCCTGAGTTGGCTGCCTATGAAGCCACTTTTCAAAATATGCTGCAGCCGGTCAATAGCCGGGTTTATTACCAGATTCAGAGCTGGTATCAGCTCTTGCAGCTTTTACCTTTTTCGAAGAAAATCATTCCTATCTGGCAGGATATGCTGGGAGTGCGAGAGACAGAGGTGCCTCAGATGCCGGTGCACCTGTCTGCTTTCAAACGCCTGCAAATCATGCTCCGCATTATTCGAGAGTTCTGGACAGCGCCCAAGCAAATGCGGCAATTGGAAGAGCAGTTCGCCCAGATTCAACGCGAATACGAAGCGAGCTTTTCTCCCGACGCAGATGCGGAGACCTTGATTGCCTTGGTCAGCAAGCTAAAAGAGGATATTCTGGCTCACTGGGACATTACTCTGGTTAATGACCTCTATGCCTTTGTCTATACTGGTCTCCTGAAGAAGTCACGTCGCGGCGGAGCGGTTCAGGCTGAGATTGCGGGAATTGAGCAGATTGAAAGTATGAGGCCGGCTTTGGCTCTGCAGGCTTTAACAGCTCAGCTGAAAGCAGAAGAAAATGCAGAGATTAGACAGGCCATGGTAAGTGAAAGTCCAGCAGTCTTTCTAAATCGCCAGCATCCTTTGGTTCAAGAAATTACTCATTTTATCCATGAATTTGGCGATCGGGCTCCGGAAGAGTTGAAGTTAGAAACTCCCACCTTTCGAACGCACCCAGAGCGTCTGATCAAGCTCCTGCTGCAAATGTGCCAGCAAGAGGAGAAGAAGTTGGCCCCTCAGAAACTTGAAGAAGAGGAGCAAAAATCAGGCTGGTGGACGAATTTTCTTCGCAAGCGAGCCATGACTGGTGTTAGATATCGGGAAAGCTCCCGCTTAAACCGCACACGGATCTATGGCATGATGCGGCAGATTTTCCGAACTCTGAGCCAGCAATTGGCCGAGCAAGGGCTGCTGGCTACGCCTGACGATGTTTTTTACCTGACAAAGGAAGAGCTGTTTGAGCTGACCAGAAAGCCCAGAGATGTTAGTGGCTTGATAGCCGAGCGTCGAGAGAAGTTGGAAGCTGATAAGGAACTGCCAACCTTTAGTCGCTATGTTTTTGCTGGACAGGTCTTTGAGAAATACCTGAAACCACAAAACCACACCAGCAGTCATAATACGGCTATTCACGCCTTACAAGGGATTGGCTGCTCACCTGGCTGCGTCAAGGCTCAGGTTTTGGTTGTGGAAGATGTGCAGGAGATTGAGTCTGCTCAGGACCGGATTATCGTGACCAAGATGACCGATCCGGGCTGGGTCTATCTTCTGACCCAAGCCAAGGGGGTCATTGCTGAGCAGGGGTCTTTGCTCTCGCACACGGCCATTATTTCCCGCGAGTTGGGTATTCCTTCCATTGTCAATGTCAGAGGTGCCTGCAGCCAGCTACAAAACGGTGATTGGATTGAGATGGATGGCCTGACTGGCAAGATTCGACTAATCAAGGAGGAAGACCATGCTGGAAATTAAACCGGTCAAACCCAATACGACAGAGCTGGATGATTTTCTAGCCCTGCCCAAGCAGATTTACCAGCCAGACCACCTTATGCAGTCAGAAGAGGACGAACTAGCTTTGATCGAAGACAGTCACCCGCTGAGTTCTGACTTAGATACCTATGCCTTTGTTGGCTATGAGGACGGTCGGCCTTGTATTAGAGGACTTCTGACCTTTTATTCAGATGATGAGGCTGCTTACTTGGGATTTTTCGAGTCGATCAATAATCAACAAATTGCATCTGCTTTTATCGAGCATTTAGCAGGTTTTGCTCGCAGTCTCGGAGTGATTAAGATAATTGGTCCCGTACAGGCAAGCTTTTGGCTGGGTTATCGAATGCAGTTGACTGGAACAGAGGAGCTCCCTTTTACTGGAGAACCTCATAATCCAGACTATTATCCTCAACTCTGGCAGGCTGCTGGTTTTGAGCTCAAGGAGCGCTATCTGTCCAATTTTTATCCCAAGGTCAGCAATCAAACTCATCAGGACAAGCTAGCTCATCGCTTTGAGTCTTTTGAAAAAGCAGGTTTCATCATTTGTTCTCCCAAAAAGAAGGACTGGGATCAAGCCTCGCTGCAGGTTTTCGAACTACTTAATCGCCTCTATCAAGATTTCCCGATTTATCGGTCAATTTCCAGTCAGCAGTTCAGTCAAATTTTTCAAAAATACCAGTATATTCTTGATTTTTCCATGGTTAAGCTGGCCTATAAGGATGGCAGGCTAGCTGGTTTTCTGATTACCATGCCGGACTATGGCTCTCTGGTTTATCAAAAACTGACTCCTCTTAATCTAGCCAAGCTTTTTTGGACCAAGCATTTTGCCAAACGTTATACGATTATGTATCTGGGAGTGGATGAAGAATTCTTGGGCTTGGGCTCTGCCTTGGTCTATCCGATTTTTAAAGAAGCGCAGAAACGGCAAGCCTCAGCTATCGGCGCCCTGATTCACCAAAAAACCGTCACGCGTCATTATGCGGCAGAATTGCAAGGGGACAAGCATGAGTATGGCCTCTTTGAGTTGGATTTGAGACTTAGATGATCTGTAACACAGTAGGTTCTCTCACAGGGAATCTGCTTTTTGCTTTTCGCTAAAAATAAAAGCCTTCCTCTCCCTGTCGACAGCTGAAAGAAAAGTATTTTATAAGGCTAAGGGATTGCAATTTTGAGTAAAATTCAGTAAAATTTTTATTAGCTTATTATATGAAGAAAAGGGAATTTTATGAGAAAAAGAGTCACTGGTGACATATACCAGCGCTATTCTTTTAGAAAGCTGTCTGTAGGTCTAGTTTCCGCTACTATCGGAAGCTTCTTTTTGTGTACTACAATGGGAGGAGCTGTCAGCTCTGTTGACGCAGCGGAAGTGTCTGCCAATCAGTCTACCCTCGTTCAGTATCACTATGTGGTGGAGAGTGATCTGACTGAGGCTGAAAAAGCTGCTATCGTGAAGGAACTTCCCAAATTTGCGGAAGAAAATTCGGACACTTATTATTTGGTTTACCGTCCGACAAAGCAGGAAAGCTTGTTAGGAAAGCTCCCTAAGACAGGAGAGTCAGGCCTTTTGGGAGCGGCTTTTGCAGCTACAGGACTGGCCTTGGTCGTTTTAGTGCTGGCGCGAGGGAAAAATGGCAAGAGATACCTGTCTTCTATTTTGCTTGTGACAGGCTTGGGTTCTGTGCTTCTGCCAGCTTCTGTTTTGGCAGTCAGCAGTATGGATCTGGCTGCTTATAATCAAAGTCTGACTTTGGCCGTTGGCGATCAGTTGCCAGAACCATTGAAAATTGCTGGCTACCAGTATATTGGTTACCTTAAAAAAGAAGCACAGTATCAACTGGCTCAAACGGGAAATTCTCAGCTTCCAGCTCCGCAAAAGGAAGCCTCATCTAGTCAGCCTGATCAACAGTTGAAAGATTTAGCAGGTCGCCCTAAGCATACTGAAGCTCCGAAAGAGGCGCAGCCTGCTGGCGGAGGCCATCTCTCCCAGAAGGAAAGGGAGGAAATTGCTGCTAAAGAAGGGCAATTTGCTCGTCAAACACCTGTTCATGAGCGACCAGAACTGCAATTTACAAGTCAAGCAACGACCCAGATCCAAGAAATTCCCTATAAAACGGAGTATCAGTATTCAGATGACTTAGCCGAAGGACAATCCCGAGTGATTCGCGCAGGCATTCCAGGAACGCGCAAGATCGTTACACGTCATTATAGTGTTGAGGGAAAAGTCGTAGAGAGCAAGCAGGTTTCCGATCAAGTAACCACTGAGCCTGTTTCAGAAGTTGTTTTAGTCGGGACTGCAGCAAATAAGGCTGTTCCTAAAGAAGCTCCAATCCATGAAGTTTCAGAGCTCACTAGTTATGGCACCGTTCCAGATACCGCTCCCGTGCATGAGAAATCAGAGTTGTCAGGCTATGGTACGGTACCCGATAGCGCTCCCGTGCACGAGAAACCTGAGTTAACTAGTTATGGTACAGTCCCAGATATCGCTCCTGTGCACGAGAAACCCGAGTTGTCTGCCTATGGCACAGTTCCAGATACTGCCCTCGTACACGAGAACCCTGAGTTAACTAGCTATGGCGTTGTTCCAGATAGCGCTCCCGTGCAAGCGAAACCCGAGTTGTCTAGTTATGGCACGGTACCTGCTAGCGCTCCCGTACACGAGAACCCTGAGTTAACTGACTATGGTACAGTACCTGCTAATGCTCCGGTGCACGAGGTTCCCGAGTTGCCTGGTTATGGCATGGTCCCAGATACCGCTCCCGTGCACGAGGTTCCCGAGCTTACTAGTTATGGCACAGTCCCTACTAGCGCCCCCGTGCATGAAGTCCCCGAGTTGTCTGATTATGGCACGGTTCCAGATAGCGCTCCTGTGCACGAGAAACCAGAGCTGTCTGTCCATGGTACAGTTCCAGATACGGCCCCTGTGCACGAAGTCCCAGAGCTCACTAATTATGGCACAGTCCCTGATACCGCTCCAGTACATGAAGTTCCCGAGTTGTCTGATTATGGCACAGTCCCCGCTAGTGCTCCTGTGCACGAGAACCCCGAGTTGTCTGGTTATGGCACAGTCCCCGCTAGTGCTCCGGTGCACGAGAAACCAGAGTTAACTGCCTATGGTACAGTTCCAGATAGCGCTCCAGTTCATGAGGTTCCCGAGCTCACTAGTTATGGTACGGTCCCAGATAGTGCTCCTGTGCATGAAGTCCCCGAGTTAACTGGTTATGGAACCGTTCCAGATAGCGCTCCTGTGCACGAGAAGCCTGGGTTAACTAGCTATGGCACTGTTCCGGATACCGCTCCTGTGCACGAGAAGCCAGAGTTAACTGATTATGGTACGGCACCCGATAACGCTCCAGTACACGAGAAACCAGAGTTAACTGCCTATGGTACAGTTCCAGATAGCGCTCCCGTGCAAGAGGTTCCCGAGCTTACTAGTTATGGTACGGTCCCTGCTAGCGCTCCCGTACACGAAGTCCCTGAATTAACTAGCTATGGCACCGTTCCCGATTTTGCTCCTGTATATGAGAAGCCAGAGTTGTCTGATTATGGCGCGGTCCCTGATACCGCTCCTTTACACGAGGTTCCCGAGTTAACTAGTTATGGTACGGTTCCAGACAGCGCTCCCGTGCACGAGAAGCCAGAGTTGTCTGATTATGGCACTGTTCCTGATAGTGCCCCTGTACACGAAGTCCCCGAGTTAACGGAGTATGGTACGGTACCCGATAGCGCTCCTGTGCACGATAAACCCGAGTTAACTGATTATAGCACGGTACCTGATAGCGCTCCCGTACACGATAAACCCGAGTTGTCTGATTATGGCACGGTTCCTGCTAGCGCTCCTGTACACGAGAAGTCTGAGTTAACTGCCTATGGCACCGTTCCAGATAGTGCTCCCGTGCATGAGGTTCTCGAGTTAGAGTTGGTTACAAAGGATGAAACTCGGGTGGAGAAGACTGCTTTTAACATCGAGGAACAATATACTGATGAGTTACCTCAGGACGCTCGCCAAATCGTCACTCCAGGAGTACCAGGCGAGCGAACCATCAAGACTCGTATCTATACTTCCAACGGCCAAGAGATTGCCCGCCAAGAATTGTCCAACGAGGAAACTTTAGCTCCAGTCACACAAGTTGTCAAAATTGGCACCGCCAAGTCCTATATGGTACCGAGCACCGCTCCGCAAGAGTCCGCTTTACCAGAATATCCGCTGACTTATAAGGATGAAACGCGCGTAGAGAAAATCGATTTCACCACGCGAGAGGAAGAAACGGATGATCTTGTCCAAGGCGCTCGTCAAATCGTCACTCCAGGAGTGCAGGGCGAGCGAACCATCAAGACTCGAGTTTATACTTCTAACGGCCAGGAACTTGCCCGCCAAGAATTGTCCAACGAGGAAACTTTAACTCCGGTCACACAAGTTGTCAAAATTGGCACCGCCAAGTCACATATGGTGCCAAGCACCGCTCCGCAAGAGTCTGCTTTACCAGAATATCCGCTGACCTATGCGGATGAAACGCGCGTAGAGAAAATCGATTTCACCCCGCGAGAGGAAGAAACGGATGAACTTGTGCAGGGTGCCCGCCGCATCGTCACTCCAGGAGTGCCAGGCGAGCGAACCATCAAGACTCGAGTTTATACTTCTAACGGCCAAGAACTTGCCCGCCAAGAATTGTCCAACGAGGAAACTTTAACTCCAGTCACACAAGTTGTCAAAATTGGCACTGCCAAGCCACATATGGTACCGAGCACTGCCCCGCAAGAGCCTGCTTTACCAGAGTATCCGCTGACTTATACGGATGAAACGCGCGTAGAGAAAATCGATTTCACTACTCGAGAGGAAGAAACGGATGAACTTGTGCAGGGTGCCCGCCGCATCGTCACTCCGGGAGTGCCAGGCGAGCGAACCATCAAGGCTCGTGTTTACAGCTCCAACGGCCAAGAACTTGCTCGTCAAGAGTTGTACAACGAAGAAACTCTAGCTCCAGTCACACAAGTTGTCAAAATTGGCACCGCCAAGTCTTCTATGGTGCCAAGCACCGCTCCGCAAGAGTCCGCTTTACCAGAATATCCGCTGACCTATACGGATGAAACGCGCGTAGAGAAAATCGATTTCACCACGCGAGAGGAAGAAACAGATGAGCTAGTCCGAGGCGCTCGCCAAATTGTCACTCCAGGTGTTCGGGGCGAACGTACCATCAAGACTCGAGTCTATACTTCTAACGGCCAGGAACTTGACCGTCAGGAACTTTCTAATGAGCAAACGCGGGCAGCAGTTGCTCAGCTTGTCAAAGTCGGCACAATGAAACCGCATAGGGTACCAAGTGATGCCCCGCAAGTGGAAGCCTTGAAAGAGTTCGATCTGATTTCGCTTCACAATCTACTGACAGAAGCAGAGAAAATCAAGACTCAGGCTCGTTATTTCAACGATAGTCCAAGTCACCAAGCAGCCTATGATACCGCTTTGGTGGCAGGTCAAGCGCTTCTGAGTCAATCACAATCCAGCCAAGCGGAAGTCGACCAGCTGGTGGACCAAATCAATCAAGCCAAGGTTCAGTTACAGGGTCTTGAAGTGGACAAAGCGCGCTTGCAAAATGAACATGATTCGGGCAGAACTGTGCAGACGACCGTCCAATATAAGAATGCGGATGCAGATAAGAAAGCAGCCTATACAAACGAATTGGCCAAGGCAGAAGGAATTCTGAATAATCAAACCGCCACACAAGTGCAGGTCAATCAAGCTTTTGTCAGCCTGACAGCAAGCAAGACCGCTCTAAATGGTGTGCCTAAGGTCAAGCCGACAGTTTCGATCTTAAGCCTGACAGAAAATCCAGAGGATAAGTCGGTCACGGTTCAATATAGCTTGGAAGACAAGACAAAATCCTTCCGTTCAGCGACTGCTGAATTGTACAAGGGAGACCAGCTTGTCCGCTCGCTTCCGATTGACAATGTGGCAGGAAGTCTGAAAATCGATGACTTGGATTATTACACAGGCTATACCCTGAAAACTAAGCTGACTTATGAGCTGGATGCTGGCAGCCTGACTGAACTTGAAAAAGACAGTCACAACTTTGAGTTGCAATACAAGAAGATTGCCTTCCGTGATATTGATTCGGCAGAGTTTTACAGAAAAGAAAAGGACCAGTTCAAGCGTGTCGTTTCTATGAGCGCTATACCTACGGACCTGTCTAACTACTTTGTTAAAGTCAAATCAAGTGAATCCAAGGACATGCTCCTGCCGGTTCACAGCATGGCAGAAGGCCAGAAGGATGGCAAGGCTGTCTACAAGGTAAGGGTCTCTCTGCCTGAGCTGGTGCAAGAGAGCGAAACAGGCTACAAGTCTGGCTATGACTTCTATATCAGCAGGGCAGTGCCTAGTCAGCAAAGTGTCTACACGAGCTTTGCTGGTTTGGTAGACGCCATGAAGAAAAATATGGCTGGCAACTTTGTTCTAGGAGCCGATTTGGATGCGAGTGAGGTCAGTCTGGCACCTGCGGATTATGTCTATCTCCGAGGAAACTTCACAGGCAGTCTGACTGGCAATCACAATGGCAAGCAGTATGCGATTTATAATCTAGCCAAGCCTTTGTTTGAAAACCTCAAGAGCGGTTCTTCTATTTCTAATCTGGACCTGAAAGAGGTCAATATTGTCGGCACCTATGACTCTGCTGCCTTGGCTCGTAGTGCAGATAATGCGCGAATCACGGATGTTTCTGCCCAAGGTAGAGTGTCGGTAGTGGGCAATGCTTCGCAAGCGGCTGGTTTGGTCGTTGTTGCAAGCAATAGCCAAATCACCAACAGCTCCTTTACAGGAACTATCCAGGCCAATGACAAGCAGTACAAGGCCTATAATGTCGGCGGTTTAGTTGCCAACCTCAAGGGAGGAAATTCCTTGCTCAGTCAGAGCAGGGCAGATGTGACTATTCTGGCAGGTGCACAAACAAACGAACAGCGCTTCGGCGGTTTAGTCGGTCGCTTGGAAGACAATGCCCGCATCAGCCGTTCTTATGTGACTGGAAAGATCCAAAATTCCACCAAGAATGGTCAAATCGGCGGAGTGGTTGGTTCCAATTACTTTAATGGCTTGATTGACAATGTTATCAGCAATGTCAGCGGTACAAATGTTTACAGTATTTCTGGCGACCAAGATTACAAGAATGATCGCATCAGAGAAGCCTATGCCGTTGAAGGGAACGAAAGTCTAGGCAATGATCAGTTTGTCACGTCTACCCTAACTTTGGACCAGGCATCAGAGAAGCTGGCAAGCCTAGATATTAGGACCACGCTAGATGATAGCAATCTCAACCTCCATACTGTTGACTACAGCAAGGAAAAGAATGCTCGTGAAGACCGTCTGATAGCCTATGCTAATATGGAAAAACTCCTGCCATTCTACAATAAGGAAACCATTGTTGCCTACGGAAATAAACTTCCAGATCATCACAAGCTCAATACAGAGTATCTGCTGGATGTGGTTCCGATGAAGGGCGACCAGATGATTACTGATATCCATAGCAACAAGACTGCGATTAACCGCCTGATGTTGCACTTTGAGGATAAGACGGTTGACTACCTGAATCTGACCTATAAGGGAGACTTCAAACATCAAGCTATCGCAGAATACACTGTGAATGGCTTAGACCTCCTTTATACACCAGAAGCCTTCCTATCAGACTATAGCAGGGTTCTCAATCAAGTGCTGCCAGAGTTGAACAAGGTTGCCCTTGACTCACCAGCCATGCGAACTGTTTTAGGAGTGAATGCGGATGCTTCTCTGGATGAGCTCTATCTGGATACAGCCTTTGAGAAAGTCAAGACCAAGCTGGCAGAAGAGCTGCGCAAGGTGTTAACTATGGACCAGTCCATCAATACTGAAGGCGATGTTGTAGCTGACTATGTGGCTCAGAAGATTACAGCCAATAAGGAAGCCTTCATGTTGGGTCTGACCTATCTCAACCGTTGGTATAATATCAACTATGACAAGACCAATGTCAAGGATTTGTCAGCCTATAAGTTTGACTTCTTTGGCAATCATAAGGCTTCGACGCTAGACACCATCATTGCACTCGGCCAGTCTGGTTTTGAAAATCTCAAGGCCAAGAACAATCATCTGGCTTACGACAACTCGCTCTCTGAAGCGACTGGCAAGCGCGGCCTTTTCAACTATCTGGAAAGCTATCGCCAGCTCTTCCTGCCAGACAAGACCAATAACGAATGGCTCAAGACCAATACAAAAGCCTACATCGTTGAGTCTAAGTCGGATATAGCAGAAGCTAGACAGCTTCAGGATGCAGCTAAGGACAAGAGCAAGTATTCTGTCGGCGTTTACGACAAGATTACTGCGGATAATTGGGAACACAAGGGCATGCTCCTGCCACTCTTGACCATGACTGAGAAGGGTGTCTATGTCATCTCCAATATGTCCACCATCTCTATGGGAGCTTATGATCGCTATCGCCTTGATGCCAATGGCAGGGTTCGGACAGATGCAGAGCTAGCTGAATATGTCGAAGACAGAGTGAGAAAAACTGCTGAATACCAGCGTGACCACTATGATTTCTGGTATAAGATTCTAAGTCCTGAAAGCAAGGATAAGCTCTTCCGTTCTGTTCTGGTTTATGATGGTTTCTTATTGAAAGATAAGACTGGGCAAACTTACTGGGCTTCAGCTAATGACAAGAAATCACTGGCTATGCAGGAATTCTTTGGACCGGCTGGCAAGTGGTATCCAAGCAAGGGCTACAATGCCTATGCTACGGGAAGTGTTACCCACTTTGATAGAGCACGCTTGTTAGAAGACTATGGGAACTCTGTCTACACTCATGAGATGACCCATAATTCCGATGGTTCTATCTACTTTGAAGGTTATGGTCGCCGCGAAGGACTGGGGGCTGAGCTCTATGCGCGTGGTCTCTTGCAGTCTACACCAAGTCCAAATGAGCCTACCATTACCCTCAATACCCTCTTCAAGACGGACAAGGATTCTAAGACACGGATGCATACCTACAACTTCAAGGAACGTGTTCAAAATGCGGCAGATTTGCAGCACTATGTCCATGGCATGTTTGACATGATTTACACGCTGGATTACCTAGAGGGGACTTCGATGGTCAAGCAGAGCGATGCAGCCAAGCTCCAGTGGTTCAGAAAGATGGAGAATTACTATATCACAGATAAATATGGTAAGCAGACCCATGCTGGTAACCAGACGCGCAGCTTTACTGCTGAGGAAATCAAGCAGCTGACCAGCTTTGAGTCCCTGATTGACAATGATGTCATCACCCGTCGGGAGAATAAGGATAGCGGACAGTACCCACGCAATGGCTACCTCAGTCTCAGTCTCTTCTCGCCAATTTACTCAGCCTTGAGCAATCCAAATGGAGCGCCGGGTGATGTCATGTTTCGTCGCACGGCCTATGAATTACTAGCAGCCAAAGGCTACCATGAAGGATTTGTCCCTTATGTTTCAGGTGAATTCTCCGAAGAAGCTGTCGCAGAAGGTAAGATAACTTGGGATGGTTGGCTCAGAAGAGACGTTGGTCTGGTGACAGACCAGAAGGTCTTGGAAAATGTATTCAAGGGTGAGTATGCTTCATGGGCAGCCTTCAAGAAGGCCATGTACCAAGAGCGGATTGACCAGCTAACCAAGCTCAAACCAATCACCATCGAGTACGAACTCAGAAATCCAAACAGTACCAAGCAAGTAACCATCCGCTCCTATGCAGAGATGCAGAAGCTGATGGACGAAGCAGTCGCAGAGGATGTGCGCAACATTACCAATGCGACAAATCGTGTGGAAGCTAGCTGGGTCAACCTGCTCAAGAAGAAGATTTACAACGCTTATCTTCGTGAGACAGACGACTTCAGGCAGTCAATCTTTAACAAATAAGCCTCAAGTTGCTTGTCGAAAATAGTAAAAAGCTCATGAACTAGCTACTTAGCTGAGTCATGAGCTTTTTATCTGTTGAAATTTTAGATGGATACCTCAATCAAGTGCTTAAGATTGTCTAGGAGGCTATCCAAGGCTAGGACTGCTTCCTGCTGATGGTCTGGCTGGTAGAGATGTTGGAAGTAGTCTTGGACATTGGCTTCAAAATCCTGTGGCAGGCGGGAGCAATTTTCTTTGGCATACTGGAGCATGCGCTTTTCGCCTGGATGGAGCTGCTCATTGAGGGCAAAGAGGGCATCAAAGTAAGAGGCGAAAAACTCGCTGCTACGGTGATTGATACTGAGCAGGTCTTGGCGCTTGAGGGCCTTTTTGATCTGTCTTGAAAAAGCTGGCATCGCTTGGTCGAGGAGCAGGAGCTGCTTGCTGAGGATATTCTTTTTCAGTTCAGCTGGATAGGGCAAGCTGTACTTGCTCTGGAGGGCAGCGTAGCGGCCGTCTCGATCGTAGAGAATCTTGCTGTGGATCAGATTGTACCACATACAGGTGGTGTAAGAATTTTGGGCTTGGTGCTCTAAGACGACGGTCTGCAGGTCTTGGTCAAAGTCGTCCAGCGAGCGGTAAATCAGCTCAATCTCGATACCATTATTGAGGACACAGTCGTCTTCCAGTTCCCAAAATTGATTGCCAATTTCCATATAGGAGCAGTACTTGCTGAGGATTTCTTGGCGGATGGCTGGCGCGAGAGGAGCGCTCAGGTAGACATAGACATCATAGTCTGAGTCTTGGTCAAAATGTTGCCCGGCCCGTGAGCCTCCTAGAGCCAGAGCCTCTACTTGCTCCAGTTGGGCTAATTCTTTAAAGAGATTTTGTGGCATAATCTTGTCCTTCTTAATTTTTTTGACATCATTCTAGCAAAAAGTGAAAAGGTTTGCAAGGGGGTAAATGGGATCTTTTCTTTCTTTTAAAAAACTTGATGAAGTGGAAGTGCCTAGAGTATTATTTTGATCAGAAAAGCCTTGGTCTTTCTAGGAGGTTTGTGATGTGATTTGGTTGTTTTCTATAAATCTTTCTATTGATCTAATTTATTCTTTTCAGTAAGGTAGATAGGATTTTTCCTAAAAAACTCCATAATTCCTGCTAAAACAATTATAGAGCATATGACATCGGATACGAAAGAATAGGAGGTCGGGATGTCCCAGCCTCCTATTCTTCCTTCATCTGTTCAAAGACATAGAGAAAAAATTCTTTCGAAACTTCAAAATGTCCATAACGTAGTTGAGAAGCGTATTGACGCCATTCGGGGTGTGGCCGTACTTGCTCGATGGGGCAGTCTTTGACAGGCTGGTAGTAGCTGAAGTCACGTCGAAAAGGTAAGAAACCTTCAAACATTTCTACTTGGTAGGCTGTGTCATCTAGAATCTTGCCAACTGCTGTAAAGGCCTGCAGCTTTTCCTGACCAT
>NZ_CALHWC010000192.1 GCF_938036805.1 uncultured Streptococcus sp. | reverse complement strand
ACCTAGCTCGCGCCGAACGCCGTGTCAATGTCCTCATGGGAGACAAGGTCGAACCCCGCCGCAAGTGGATTGAGGATAATGTCAAGTTTACGCTTGAGGAGAGCGGGGAGATGGTGTTTTGACTAGAATTTTAAATTTTTTAAATGGTATTTTAGATAAATATAATGAGGATTATGAACAGTATAAGAGTAGAGAAGAAAATTTAAAAAAGTTAAAAGTTTTAAAGATTTTAAATAATACTATATATATCAAACAAAAGGCTGAGAAAGATATAGGAAAATATATTTGTTATGGGATATTTTACGGGCTTTTATTGTTAGTATTCTTAAGTTGTCGTCCTAGTTATGATAACATTGGACATAGCTGGTTAAATCTTTTATGGCCAATTATGTATCTATTCTTTTTGATATGCTTAATTTTTATATCTTACTATATCCTTCTGATGTTGTCTATCCAATTTATGTTGTATATCCAATGTATTTCATTATCTATTAGGAAAGATTCTTTTAGAAAAAATAGATTTCTAAATATAATTATTACAACATTTCCTGAATTGTTCTGGTTAAAACATTACTTTTTGCTATTACCTATATTTGCCTTTTCGATTATGATATCTACTTTTATACCTATTTTTGTTACTAAGAACAATTATACATTGATTTGTATTTCTATATTGATAGCAACAAGGATGATGACCTGGATCTTAAAGAGGATAACTTACTCACAGCCAAGGTTTCTAATTGGAGACTATACTTCCAGTCCCACAACGATATTAGCAATTCTTGGTATTTTGGGTTTGATTTTAGGTGGTGTTAATTTGGAAAAAAATTACTTCTGGAGTTTGACATTCATTATTGTTACAATATCAAGCCATGGGACAAAAGTTGTTATTGATGAACTATATATTGAAGGATGTCAAAAGGCACAAAGAATATTGGAAGTTGAGCTACTTTCAATAAAACCAAATTATTACAAATTAAAAGAATGTTATTTTTATGGTGGTGAAAAGTACAAAGAAAAGCTGCTGAGCACAGAAAAATTCTTAGAAGTGGTTGTAAAAAATGAATTGAAATCATTAAAAGATTTAAAAACTTATGATGATTATAGGCTTTATAAAGCGTATAAGGGAAGAAGTTATTTATAAATAACTTCTTCCCCCATATCTAAAACAATAATTCCCTCTTACTTAAGTTCGGACTTAAGTTCGGACAAGCTTTCCAGAGCGTGAATGAGTCTGTCCGATTTTCGGGTGAGGCCTTTCTTAGCAAATTCTGTTTGTCCGAAAATCGGACGAGTGTTTTTTGAGTAAAAGACGAACGTTTGTTTTTCGGACGAGCTCTTGCAAGAGCAAAAAACTTTTTCCGAAAATCGGATGAAGTTAAAAGTACATTAAAATAAAAAATTAGGAGATTGTAAGAATGAAAAAAATTTATGGAACTACCAGTTTGGATGTTAAATCTTTAGAAAACAACGAATTTTTCCAGCTCATGTCTGAGAGCATGGAGGAGATTGCGGCTTTTAATAAAGCCAACAAGGTGGATGCTATTTACACGACTAAGTTGGCGGAGATGGAGCAGCTTTTGGCTAAGCTACAAGGCGGGCTTCATCAGACCAAGTCCAGCAAGCTAGTGGCTAGTCTGGATCAGGCTGACCGTGAGCGTGACGATGCTTTGGCTACGCTCCAGTCTTTAGTTCGGGCCTTTGCACGGGTCAAGGACGCAGCAACCAAGGAAGCCTACGAGACCCTATCCCAGCTCCTGAAAAACTACAGTGGCCTAGCTAGTACTAGCTTGGAAAAGGAGACCGAGGGCATCAACCATCTGCTTCAAGAGCTGAAAAAGCCAGTCTACCAGACAGCGCTGAGCAAGCTTCATCTGGAAGCTCATGTCGACAGTCTGGCTGCTGCTCAGAAAGCTTTTAACAAGATCTACAAGGAGCGACTAACTGAGCTCAAGGGCAAGGCTCCAAGCCAGAATAAGACCATCCGCATTAAGCTGCAAGAAATCTATGATTTTCTAGTGGATTTCACTGCAATCATTGCCTATGCTTATCCTGAAAGAACTCACGTGGTCAATCTTCGCGACCACCTCAACACCATCCGCAGTCGCTATAAAAAACGCAAACCTGCTAAGAAGGTGAAAGAAGAAGTGGCGGAGCGTTAATTAAGTCTAACAGATTTGGAGGAATAGAAGATGATTATCAGACCTGCAAGCAGAAAAGATTGTCAAGCTATTTATAGCCTTTATCAAAGTGAAAAATGGCTTTCTTTTACAGAGGAAAAAGTGACATCTCTATTTTCAACAAATCTGTCTCATTACTTGGTGCTTGAAGAGGACCAGAAAATCCTTGGCTTTGCCCGTTATCTGACTGATGAAGTGCTAACGATCTTTTTAGCTGAAATAATTATTGATAAATCCCACCGCAGAAAAGGACTGGGACAGCAGCTGATTGAGGAGATCCACAAAAAATATCCTTTGACACGGATTGAATTAATATCTGAAGCAGATGGATTTTATCGGGCAGTAGGTTTTAAGCCTGTTGGTACAGGATTTAGAAAATCTGAATGAGAGGAGCAAGCCAATGACGCTTGACAATAAACTGGGTCTGACGGATTCGCTTGAACTAGCCAAGATGGAAGAAAAAATCAGCAAGACCCGAGCTAAAGAGCTTTTTGAAGAGCAGCTTCTGGACGATAAAGCAGCTGGCACCTATGCCACTCTGGCCTTTATTCATGCTTTCTTGTTTGAAGAAATCTATGACTTCGCTGGCCGGATTCGGACAGTCAATCTCTCCAAAGGGAATTTTCGCTTTGCGCCTGTCATGTATCTGGCAGCTTCCTTGGAAAATGTTGACCGCATGCCTCAGCAGACCTTTGATCAGATTGTCGAAAAGTATGTGGAGCTAAATATTGCCCATCCTTTCCGCGAGGGAAATGGTAGGAGCATGAGGCTTTGGCTGGACCACCTACTAAAGGCTGAGCTGGGGCAAGTCGTGGACTGGTCTCAAGTAGATAAGGAAGATTACCTTTTGGCTATGGAGCGCAGCCCCATTCGAGATACAGAAATCAAGCATGTCCTCAAGCAAGCCCTCACAAAGGACATTCATAACCGCAACCTCTATATGAAGGGCATTGACCATAGTTACTACTATGAAGGCTATAGCCTATATAAAGCTGAGGAGTTGTGAATATGGGAACTAAGGAGTTTTTAGAATGAGAGCAAAAGACTATGATAGAGCATATCCGGAAGATCTTGTTGGTCAAGATTTTTTCAAAGAAGATATGTTAGAAAAAATTGGTGTAACTTCTGATCGCTTAGTATACAAATTTGGTAGCTATAAATTGCCTGATGTTCAGGAATGTGATTTTGAAGGTATTGATTGGGATGAACCTTACAATTTTGGATTTGATAGCTTTAGTCGTCCAGTAGGGGGGGCCGGTTTGGTAACAAAAGTATCAATAACTGAAAGCGATAAAGAGGATAGAGGGTTAAGAGGAAGCAGTCCGTTCACAGGAACAGGTTTTGATGCAGGGCATATATTGGGAAGAGAACTGTTTTTAGGGAGTGATTTTAATACCAGCAAAAAAAACATGGAAAACATATATCGGCAGACAACATGGTCAAATGAAGGTAATCATGAAAGTGCTAGATGGGGCTATAACCAATCATTCTTTGAAAATATTATTGTAAACAAAATCAAAGATGAAAATAATCCTATTGAAGTGAAATATCGTGCTGATTTGATTTACCATGATGATGAATTGATTCCGAGAGGAATTCATATCAGAAGCTTGTGCAATAAGCCGGAAGAGTTTGAGGAGCTTAATTTTAATTACTTCATTCCGAATGTGGAAATTGATGGAATTATTGACTATAATTCTACTGAAAAATTAAGACTTGTATCAGATGAATAAAAATTTTTATCAATGATGCAATAGTATGGGTAGAGATTGTAAAATGACTAAATGAGTTGTATAGCTAGGGAAAAGGTCTGTTGTCAAAGTCATGCAAAAGCTAGGCATGGACTTTGTCAAAGAATTCGATAATGAAAAAGTTCCAGCTGACAGTCCGCTTTATAGACATGTCCTCTATAAAATCAAAAGTCTTCACTAATAAGGCAGGTATTCCCATGAGAACTGAAACCGAGATGCTTAATGTGATTTTGCAAACTGCAAAAGTGCTACAGGTCAACGCTGTCGCTATGTCCGGCTCGCGAACAAACTCAAAGGCTCCCAAGGACGAGTTCCAAGACTATGATGTGGTCTACATTTTGGAGGATTTGGATGGTCTGGTGGCTGACCTTGCTTGGTTGGAAAAGTTTGGCAAGCGCATGATTGAGCAGCATGTTCTAGTAGACCATCGCCGCCTCTATCTCATGCTCTTTGAAGATGGCAATCGGATAGATTTGACCCTTTGCCCAAAGGAGTACATCAAAGAGTGGGTGGATAGCGAAGCGGATTTCACGGTGCTGGATGACCCTCAGGGGCTGTTTGCACCTTATGCGCCGACACCCAAGCGCTATTGGACGGCACCAGCCAGCGCGGCTGACTTCGATCAATCCTGCAATGAATTCTGGTGGGTCTCAGCCTATGTGGTCAAGGGCATTTATCGAAACCACCTGGTCTATGCGACGGATCATCTGTATGGAATCTGCCAGCAAGAATTGCTCAGACTTTTAGCTTGGCAAGTGGCAGCAGATAAGGGAACTGTCGATGTTGGCAAGAACTACAAGTACCTCTTTCATTATTTGCCTGCTGAGAAAGAGAAAGAGTTTACAGCCTTGCTTGACTTTTCTGACCAGAAAAGTCTCACCAAGTCTCTCTTAGCTACATTGGACTTTTTCCACAAAGAAGCACAAGCTTTCTCTCTCAAAACTGGCTTCCACTATGACAAAGTAACCGCAGAGAAGATGATTGAGTATGCTGAGGCAAGACTTCCCAATCACTGACTAAATAAAGAACGTCATTTAAAACATTAAACTACAGAAAGGATAGTTTGGTTACTTATAGTAACTGAACACGGGACTAATTTCTTAGGAAAAAAGATAAATCGCTTGGGGTTCATCGAACCCTGCATAGATTTCCTATTTTTCTACAGAAATTTTCGGCAAGCCGAAACGTCCCTTTGTATCTTATGAGTAACATTCAAAACATGTCCCTTGAGGACATCATGGGAGAGCGCTTTGGTCGCTACTCCAAATACATTATTCAAGAGCGGGCCTTGCCAGACATTCGCGATGGCTTGAAGCCTGTTCAGCGCCGTATTCTTTATTCCATGAACAAGGACGGCAACACCTTTGACAAGGGCTACCGCAAGTCTGCCAAGTCTGTCGGGAATATCATGGGGAATTTCCACCCTCACGGTGACAGCTCCATCTACGATGCCATGGTTCGCATGTCTCAGGACTGGAAAAACCGTGAGATTCTCGTTGAAATGCACGGAAATAATGGCTCCATGGACGGTGATCCACCGGCGGCTATGCGTTATACTGAGGCGCGCCTGTCTGAGATGGCTGGTTATCTTTTGCAGGATATCGAGAAAGATACCGTTCCTTTTGCTTGGAACTTCGACGATACCGAGAAGGAGCCGACTGTTCTGCCGGCAGCCTTTCCTAACCTTTTGGTCAATGGAGCAACTGGGATTTCCGCTGGTTATGCGACGGATATTCCACCTCATAATCTAGCCGAAGTCATTGACGCGGTTATCTATATGATTGATCATCCGTCTGCCAAGGTGGACAAACTCATGGAGTTTCTGCCTGGTCCAGACTTCCCGACAGGAGCTATTGTCCAAGGTCGAGATGAGATTAAGAAAGCCTACGAGACTGGCAAAGGTCGCGTCGTGGTGCGCTCCAGAACTGAGATTGAAAAGCTGAAGGGCGGAAAAGAGCAAATCGTCATCACCGAGATTCCTTACGAGATTAATAAGGCTGTCTTGGTCAAAAAGATTGACGATGTGCGGGTCAATAACAAGGTGGCCGGCATTGCTGAAGTGCGGGACGAATCCGACCGTGACGGTCTTCGCATTGCCATCGAGCTTAAGAAAGACGCCAATACCGAGCTGATTCTCAACTATCTTTTCAAGTACACTGATTTGCAAGTCAATTACAACTTCAACATGGTAGCGATTGACAATTTCACGCCGCGTTTGGTGGGGATTGTGCCAATCTTAACCAGCTATATTGCCCACCGCAAGGAGATTATTCTGGCTCGTAGCCGGTTTGACAAGGCCAAGGCTGAGAAACGGCTGCATATCGTGGAAGGACTGATTCGGGTTATTTCCATCTTGGACGAGGTGATTGCCCTGATTCGTGCTTCCGAAAACAAAGCAGATGCTAAGGAAAATCTTAAGGTCAGCTATGATTTCACTGAGGAGCAGGCTGAGGCTATCGTCACCCTCCAACTCTACCGTTTGACCAATACAGACGTAGTGGTTCTGGAAGAGGAAGAAGCAGAGCTGCGCGAGAAGATTGCCATGCTGGAAGCCATTATTGGCGATGAGCGTACCATGTATAATCTTATGAAGCGGGAGCTCCGCGATGTCAAGAAGAAGTTTGGCAATCCGCGTCTCAGTGAGCTGCAAGATACAGCAAACGCCATCGAGATTGATACAGCTAGTCTGATTGTGGAGGAAGAAACCTATGTCAGCGTGACACGTTCTGGTTATATCAAGCGGACCAGTCCGCGTTCCTTCTCTGCTTCAACCCTAGAGGAGATGGGCAAGCGTGACGATGACCGACTGATTTTTGTTAGCCCGGCCAAGACGACTCAGCATTTATTGATTTTCACCAGTCTGGGAAATGTTATTTACCGGCCTGTTCATGAGCTGTCAGATATCCGCTGGAAAGAAATTGGAGAACACCTCAGCCAGACCATCAGCAACTTTGATACCAAAGAAGAGGTTATCTATGCAGAGTTGCTGGACAACTTTGAGGAAGGGACTTACTTTGCAGCGACCAAGTTAGGTCAAATCAAGCGTGTAGAGCGCAAGGAGTTCAGTCCTTGGCGGACCTACAAGTCCAAGTCGCTCAAGTTTGCCAAGCTGAAAAATGAAGACGATCAGGTCATTGCTCTGGCGCCGATTAAGCTGGACGATGTTATGCTCGTAACCAAGAATGGGTATGCTCTCCGCTTCAATATTGAGGAGGTACCAGTTATCGGAGCTAAGGCAGCTGGGGTTAAAGCCATCAACCTCAAGAAAGACGATGTCCTAGCGGCAGCCTTTATCGCCAACACAGACTCGCTTTATATCCTGACGCAGCGCGGTTCGCTCAAGCGTATGGCAGTCGCAGATATTCCTGTTACTAGTCGAGCAAATCGCGGTCTTCAAATTCTGAGAGAGCTTAAGACAAAGCCGCATCGTGTCTTTTTGGCTGGACCAGTCTTTGGCGAAGCTACGGACTTTGACCTCTTTACTACTGAAGCTGCAGCTAGTGAGGAGCAGATTTTGCAGGTGCTTTCTAATAAGGGAACGGTCTATGAAATCAATCTGGCTGACCTCAGCCTGTCTGAGCGCACTAGCAACGGCAGCTTCATTTCTGATACTATTTCAGACGAAGAAGTCTTCTCAGCTTATATCAAGTAGTCAACAAGCCAGTTCACATGAACTGGTTTTTTAAAAAATAAATTTTCAGAAAATTGAAAATAATGATTGAATTTTTCAGAAAAAGGTGTACAATAGGGAGTATCTACAAATTGAAAGATAAGGAAAAGAGGAAAAAGACTATGACAGTAAATCTTGATTGGGAAAATCTTGGCTTTTCATATATGAAATTGCCCTATCGCTATATCGCTTATTATCGGAATGGTCAGTGGGAGGAAGGACAGCTGACAGAAGATGCGACCCTGCATATTTCTGAGTCTTCACCAAGTCTTCACTATGGTCAGCAGGCTTTCGAAGGTCTAAAGGCTTATCGTACCAAGGATGGCAGTGTCCAACT
The DNA here is from genome assembly GCF_938036805.1 of uncultured Streptococcus sp. GTDB lineage: Bacteria > Bacillota > Bacilli > Lactobacillales > Streptococcaceae > Streptococcus. Next base: position 3,496 of record NZ_CALHWC010000192.1, on the reverse strand, counting down.
TTTCCGTCCAGATGAGAATGCTAAGCGCCTGCAACGCACTTGCGATCGTCTCTTGATGCCACAAGTTTCAACTGAAATGTTTGTGGAAGCGTGTAAGGCTGTTGTCCGCGCCAATGAAGAATATGTACCGCCATATGGAACAGGAGGAACTCTCTACCTTCGTCCCCTTTTGATTGGTATCGGAGATATCATCGGGGTAAAACCAGCAGAGGAGTACATTTTTACGATTTTTGCTATGCCAGTTGGAAACTACTTCAAGGGTGGTTTGGTTCCAACCAACTTCTTGATCCAAGACGAATATGACCGTGCAGCTCCACATGGTACAGGTGCTGCTAAGGTGGGTGGTAACTACGCAGCTAGTCTTCTACCAGGTAAGATGGCTAAGTCTCGCAACTTCTCTGACGTTATCTACCTAGACCCATCTACACATACAAAGATTGAAGAAGTCGGATCAGCCAACTTCTTTGGAATCACGGCAGACAATGAATTTGTGACTCCGCTGAGCCCGTCCATTCTGCCGTCCATTACCAAATATTCCTTGCTTTACTTGGCAGAGCACCGCTTGGGCTTGACGCCAGTTGAAGGCGATGTTCCAATTGACAACTTGGATCGCTTTGTCGAAGCAGGAGCCTGTGGTACGGCAGCCGTTATCTCGCCAATCGGAGGTATCCAGCATGGCGATGTTTTCCATGTATTCTATAGTGAGACAGAAGTCGGGCCAGTGACTCGCAGACTCTACGATGAGCTGACTGGTATCCAATTTGGTGATGTGGAAGCTCCAGAAGGTTGGATTGTAAAAGTAGACGAATAACTTTAAGAGCCTTTTGAGGCTCTTTTTATTGAGGAAATCACTTGCCAGCTTTGCTATTTTTGTGTAAAATAGAGACTTGAAAGAGGTAGAAGAATGAGTAAAAAAGATAAAAAAATTGAGATTCAGATTGCGGATAGTAAGGTGAAGCTTGGCACTGATCAATTTGATGGCTACACCCTTTCTATTGGGAAAAAGGTCATTGGCGAGATTGCCGAGTTTGACGGCCAATTTGCTATTGTCAAGAATGGAAATGTTGAAAGTTTATATAAAAAGCTTGAAAAAGCGGTGGAAACTTTGATTGAAACCTACAATTTAGGAAAATAAGGGCTTGCGCTTTTATTAGATTAATGATATAATTGATATCGTTGATTGTCGGAGAGATAGCGAAGAGGCTAAACGCGGCGGACTGTAAATCCGCTCCTTCGGGTTCGGGGGTTCGAATCCCTCTCTCTCCATTTCATCATTGGGGTATAGCCAAGCGGTAAGGCAAGGGACTTTGACTCCCTCATGCGTTGGTTCGAATCCAGCTACCCCAGTTCTTAGGTAATATATCAGATAAAGGATAAAATATCGTCGGATATTTTATTTCTTTATAGGGTGGAAAACGGTAAAGATAAATCAATGTCGTTTGCGGGTGCTTAGGAAAATAATTATAAGTATGTCAAGTAGTATACTTGATTGTTGGAGGATTTTTTTAGATGAATGAATTTGAAGATTTGCTAAACAGTGTTAGCCAAGTCGAGCCAGGTGATGTCGTTACTGCTGAAGTATTGACAGTGGATGCTAACCAAGCTAATGTTGCCATTGCTGGTACTGGTGTTGAAGGGGTTTTGACTCTGCGTGAGTTGACAAATGATCGTGATGCTGACATCAATGACTTTGTAAAACCAGGTGACACACTTGAATTGCTTGTTCTTCGTCAAGTAGTAGGTAAAGATACAGATACAGTTACTTACCTAGTATCTAAAAAACGTTTAGAAGCTCGCAAAGCATGGGACAAATTGGTTGGTCGTGAAGAAGAAGTTGTTACTGTTAAGGGCACTCGTGCTGTTAAAGGTGGACTTTCTGTTGAGTTTGAAGGACTTCGTGGATTTATTCCAGCTTCAATGCTCGATACTCGTTTCGTTCGCAACACTGAACGTTTTGTAGGTCAAGAATTTGATGCTAAGATCAAAGAAGTAGATCCAAAAGAAAACCGCTTCATCCTTTCACGTCGTGAAGTTGTAGAAGCAGAAGCTGCAGCAGCACGTGCAGAAGTATTTGGTAAATTGAATGTTGGTGATGTTGTAACTGGTAAAGTTGCTCGCATCACAAGCTTCGGTGCTTTCATTGACCTTGGTGGTGTTGATGGTTTGGTTCACTTGACTGAACTTTCTCACGAACGCAACGTTTCACCAAAATCTGTTGTTTCAGTTGGTGACGAAATCGAAGTGAAAGTTCTTGATTTGAACGAAGAAGAAGGCCGCGTGTCTCTTTCACTTAAAGCTACAACCCCTGGACCATGGGATGGTGTTGAACAAAAACTTGCTGCTGGCGATGTAGTTGAAGGTACAGTAAAACGTTTGACTGACTTCGGTGCTTTTGTTGAAGTATTGCCAGGTATCGACGGACTTGTTCACATCTCACAAATTTCACACAAACGTGTTGAAAATCCAAAAGATGCTCTTAAAGTTGGTCAAGAAGTAACTGTTAAAGTTCTTGAAGTAAATGCTGCTGCTGAGCGTGTATCACTTTCTATCAAGGCTCTTGAAGAGCGTCCAGCTCAAGAAGAAGGCCAAAAAGAAGAAAAACGTCAATCTCGTCCACGTCGTCCACGTCGTCAAGAAAAACGTGACTTCGAGCTTCCAGAAACTCAAACTGGTTTCTCAATGGCTGATCTTTTCGGTGATATCGAATTGTAATTTTCTTAAGAAGAGGCTGAGTTTCTCAGCTTCTTTTTTCGTCTTTTCAAGTGGGACCTTGCATTCGAGTCATTTATTGCGATACTTGCTCTTTATGCATATTCAGTTTTATTTAAGCGAAAGATGCTAGACTAAATCTCTCGTGCATTCTATGAGAAAGGAGCTTGCCGTGAAGTTTATTTTCAATTCTATTAGATTTATAGTTCGCTTGCTTTGGCGGCTCATCTGGGGGCTTATTTGGTCTGTGGCACTCAGTTTTCTTGTTCTTGTAGGTGTTTTTTATTTTACTACTTCGACAGAGACAGGGGCAGAGGGATTATCGCAGGCTCTTCGAACTACTGTTACTCAAGTGGATCAATTTTTAACGCATCAAGGACTTTCCACTGGTCTTCAGACTAGTGAGGGAATTCAGCCCCATCAGCTGACAGATGAGCATAAAGGGACGGGAGCTCGCTGGGAGAAGGCTAGTGCTACGGTATATATCGATACCACAAATGAAACTTTACGTTCAGCCTATCAGGAGGCTATTAATTCCTGGAATCAGACAGGTGCCTTCACCTTTCAAATCATCAATGACAAAGAAGAAGCGGATATCATTGCGACGGAGATGAATGATGGCAGTGTCAGTGCAGCTGGTGAGGCAGAGTCCAAGACCAACCTGCTGACCAATCGTTTCACCCATGTGACTGTTCGCCTTAATAGTTACTACTTGTTGGACAGACGCTATGGTTATTCTCATGAGCGGATTGTCAATACAGCAGCGCACGAATTGGGCCATGCTATC
>NZ_CALHWC010000191.1 GCF_938036805.1 uncultured Streptococcus sp. | reverse complement strand
GATTTAGCTCAGTTGGTAGAGCAACGCACTCGTAACGCGTAGGTCACAGGTTCGAACCCTGCAATCGGCAGAAAGAAAACCAGCACCTTTTTTATGGGGTTGCTGGTTTTGTTTATATAATTCTTATAAAGAAGTAAGAAAAGTTAGGCCACCTAATATCACTCCCGCAGCATTGGGAATAATGAGGATCCAGTCTTTTTTAGGTTCTTTTGTCCAACCGTAGATAACCCAAATCAGGCAAGAAACTGCTGCGAATAGTGGTTGGAAAGGTTGAGCTTTGGATCCTTGTAAGTTTGCGATAATTTGTGGAATATAAGCGACGAATACAAGAATTCCAATAAAAGCTCCAATAGATCCGACGAAACGATTAATTTTTTGTTTTGACATACGATACCTCCTGAGCGTCCATTATATCAAAACGGAAAAAATTGTCAAATGAGACATAAGCCGGTATGGAGAATAAGTTTTAGTTTTTATCTAAAACTAAGCGAAAGAGCCAAGTGTGGTTTGAGAAGTAGCGTTAGAATTGTTCAAACCTGATTTATCCATTACTAGGCTGGATAGAGAGCTTATGATCGTGGAAATAGTAGTAAATCAGTATTGTCGTGTTGAAAAAAATAGGTAATGATCAATTTCTTTGAAGCCTTATATTTGGAAAATTCAAGATTTTTTATTTCATTTTAAACTTTTAAAACAACCACTTACCAGCCTATATTGACCACTTACTGAAAGTCCCTTGTTTCTTTTCAAGAAATTGTTATAATGAAGATAGAAAGAGGGGAGGAGTGCTTATGAAGGTTCGGATTGAGCTAGACGATCGTTTAGCTGATACAGAATTGGTGATTCGAGTATCGCGGATTGATGACAGGATTCAGAAGATTCAAGATGCTTTGAATGAAGCGACTGCTCCAGCTATTCTCTTTTACAAGGAAAATAGTGAGTATTTTGTGGACTTGGCGGAGATTCTCTTTTTCGAGACGGACGGAGCCAAAATCTTTGCCCACGCGCGCAATGATGCCTATGAGGTCAAGTTGAAACTCTACGAGCTGGAGGAATTATTGCCCCGCTATTTTTGCAGAATTTCCAAATCAACCATTGCTAATGCTAGGGCGATTTATTCTCTAGAAAAGTCTTTCTCGGGTACCAGTTCCGTCCAGTTTTCTGAAACGCATAAGAAAGTGCATGTTTCAAGGCATTATTATCAACTACTAAAAGAAAAGTTAAGTGAAGTGAGGTAATCATCATGAAAAAAACAATTCTAGGCGTCGGTTTTTTGGTCTTAGCCGGCTGGATTTTGCTTCAGGGAAACTTTGGTATTCCTATGTTCAATTTTAATATCTGGCCCCTGCTTTTGGTCGGCATGTTTGCTTATTTTGCTCTGGAAAATTTCTTGGAGCGAGATTTTGGGGCTGCTCTGATCATGACGATTATTGCTCTGATGATCGCTAATTCTGCCTATCATTTCTTAGCCATCTCCACTGGTACCTTGATCATGGGTGGCATTTTGGCCTGCATTGGGCTCAATATGATTTTTAAGCCGAGAAGAATCTGGGGTGTCCGTTATTTGTCTGGCAAGGGCTTGTCTACAAAGGAAGGAGAGATTTCCTTTGGCAGTGGGACTCGCTATATCAACTCGGATAATTTTATCCATGATAAAGTAGAGTGTGCTTTTGGCAGTGCGGCCGTCTATTTTGATAATGCCAGAATTTTAGGTGATTCTGCTAGTTTTGATGTGGAAGTATCTTTCGGGAATGCGGTGCTTTACATTCCAAGCAACTGGCGGGTAGAGCTAAATGTGGACAATGCTTTCGGTACAGTGGTCGATCCGCATAATGTCAATGAAAAAGACAAGACTTTATATGTGCGCGGAGATGTCGCCTTTGGAGCTTTGAAGATTGTTTACATTTAAGAAAACGGATTATTGGTCAGAAATTGCAAAGTTTGGGAAAATTTACTTGCCAAAAGCCAAGTTTTTTGATAATATAGTACGGTATGTGGTGCTAGCACATCCGTAATATTAGATCTAATAGGAGGAAACACACTAATGGCTAAAGTATGTTACTTTACAGGTCGTAAGACTGTATCTGGAAACAACCGCTCTCACGCGATGAACCAAACAAAACGCGCTGTTAAACCAAATCTTCAAAAAGTTACTGTTTTGATCGACGGAAAACCTAAAAAAGTTTGGGCTTCAGCTCGCGCGCTTAAGTCAGGTAAAGTTGAACGCGTTTAATAGTTGAACGCGTTTAATACATGAAAGGGATTGGAAAGATTTATTCCTTCCCTTTTTTGTTGTTGAATTTTCAGACTAGACAGTTTATTTCTGCTCTTCCTCTTTTACACCCTGTCTAAAATATGGTAAAATAAACTATAAAATACTTTTGAGGTACAAATGATGACTGTAAAAATCAATACAAAAGATGGTCAAATTGAACTGACTGATGATGTAATTGCAACCATCGTCGGCGGTGCAGCAACCGAAATTTTTGGTGTGGTTGGAATGGCCAGCAAAAATGCAATTAAAGACAACTTTCAAGCTCTTTTGGGTAAAGAAAACTATGCCAAGGGTGTGGTAGTAAAAACGTCTGAGGATGGTGGTATTGCAGTTGATGTTTATACCGTTTTGAGCTACGGCATTAAAATCAGTGAAGTTTCCAAAAATATCCAAGAACGCGTTAAGTTTAGTTTGGAAAATCAACTTGGGATTACTGCCCACACAGTGAATGTCTATATCCAAAATATTAAAGTTGTAGGAGAATAATCGTGTCAAATATTACTACTAGTTTATTTCAAGAAATGGTGCAGGCGGCATCAACTCGTTTAAATAAACAGGCTGAATATGTCAATTCTTTAAATGTTTTCCCAGTTCCAGATGGTGATACAGGAACCAATATGGGCATGACCATTGAAAATGGTGCTAAAGAAGTAGCTGATAAGTCTGCTTCAACAGTTGGTGAAGTAGCCGCTATCTTTGCTAAGGGACTCTTGATGGGTGCGCGTGGGAACTCTGGTGTTATCACGTCTCAGCTCTTCCGTGGTTTTTCACAAAGCGTAAAAGGCAAAGCTGAGCTCGATGGACAAGCTTTGGCTCTTGCCTTTCAGTCTGGTGTAGAGGTAGCCTATAAGGCTGTTATGAAGCCAGTTGAGGGAACAATTTTGACCGTTTCCCGTGGTGCAGCTATCGGTGCTAAGAAGAAAGCTGAAGCGACAAATGATGCTGTCGAAGTCATGAAAGCGGCTCTTGAAGGAGCAAAGACTGCCCTTGCTAAAACGCCAGATATGTTGCCAGTTCTCAAGGAAGTTGGCGTCGTGGACTCTGGTGGTCAAGGTTTGGTCTTTATCTATGAAGGTTTCCTATCTGCCCTGACTGGCGAATACATCGCATCAGAAGATTTCCAAGCGACTCCGGCTACGATGAGCCAGATGATCAATGCTGAACACCACAAATCTGTAGCAGGCCATGTGGCGACAGAAGATATCACTTTTGGTTATTGTACAGAAATCATGGTGGCCTTGAAGCAAGGACCAACCTATGTCAAGGACTTTGACTATGATGAATTCCGTAATTATTTGAATGAGCTTGGAGATTCCTTGCTGGTAGTTAATGATGATGAAATCGTGAAAGTCCACGTCCATACAGAAGATCCAGGTCTTGTTATGCAAGAAGGTCTTAAGTATGGTAGCCTTGTCAAGGTAAAAGTGGACAACATGCGTAACCAGCACGAAGCCCAGCTTGAGAAGGAAGAAAAAGCTGCCAAACCAGCTGAAGAAAAAGAGTACGCTATTATTGCAGTAGTAGCTGGTGAAGGTCTTGCTGAAATCTTCAAGGCTCAGGGCGTGGACTATATCATTTCTGGCGGTCAGACGATGAACCCTTCTACGGAGGACTTTATCAAGGCTGTTGACCAGGTTAATGCGCGCAATATCATTTTCCTGCCAAACAATAAAAATATCTTCATGGCGGCTCAATCTGCAGCAGAAGTGCTTGAGAAACCAACGACTGTCATTGAGACACGTACGCTTCCTCAAGGCTTGACAAGTCTTTTGGCCTTTGATAGTGGAAAAACAATCGAAGAGAACCATGAGAGAATGACAGCTGCCTTGAGCGACGTGGTCAGCGGTAGCATTACGACTGCAGTTCGTGATACGACCATTGATGGCCTCGAAATCCATGAAAATGATAACTTGGGTATGGTTGATGGCAAAATCCTTGTGTCAAATCCAGATATGTTGACGACTTTGAAGGCAACCTTTGCGAAGATGTTGGATGAGGACAGTGAAATTGTTTCTATCTATATCGGTGAAGACGGTGACGAGGAATTGGCAAATGGCCTGGCTCAAGATCTGATGGAAGAATATGAAGATCTGGAAGTGGAGATCCACCAAGGAAATCAGCCAGTTTATCCATATATCTTTAGTGTAGAATGATTTATTTGAGAGTGGGACAGAAATCGGTCATTCGTTAGAATTCGATTTCGTCGTCCCACCTCCGCACAGTTAAGTAGGGCTGTAAAAGCTGATGAAATCAGCGTAGTAGAGCCCACTCAACCACTGCGTCTTGCTCGACAATCCAAAGACAATTGAGAGGCTAGGACTTTTGTCCCAGCCTCTTTGATTTTTTTATATGCAAGATTTAGACAAGATAGTGGCATTATGGTATACTGGAAAAAATAAAAAGAAAAGGTGTACTATGAAAAAGTTATTTATTCTAGTTATTTCTGCTTCTGTATTATTGACAGGATGTGTAGTTCCGAAATTTGGCAAGCATCGTCCAAAGGCTCCAGCTGAATCAAAAGTTGCTAAAACAAGTTCTAGCTCAAGCCCAAGTGACTCCTCTACGAGTGCTTCTTCTGAAAGTACAGCTATTGTCTCTAAAACCTTGGTCGGAGACCTTAAAGGTATCCATCATCGCGACACGGTGACCTATCAGGGAGACAAGCTCTTGAAACTACGAATGGAGCTACTGAGCGACTTGCCAGAAGAAGCCAGTGGAGCTGCAGCTACTATGAGCCCAGAGGAAATGACAGCTATCATCCGAGAAGGCATGGAATCAGAACCAAACTATGTGGAAGCTAGGAATATGGAAGGAGTGACGATTGAATACTCCGTAACAGCTGATAAGAAACTACAGGCCATAGTTGATCTGGACTTTGAGAAAATGGACGTAGCGAAAGCAGCGAGTCTATCTTTCTTTAAAGACTTGGGGCTTAATGACATAAAAGACGCTTCTCCTTCAATGTTTATCCTAGGGATGAAATTGGGCGGCTTGAAAGAAGAATAAGAATATTTAAAAGGCGAGTCATCTCGTCTTTTTTTGCTGTCTGAAACTATGACATTTGTCATATCAGGCAGTGACAAAATCATCTAGTAGGAGGACGAAGAAAAATCTATAATAAAAGTAAGAAATGAAGAAATTAGAAGTGGTTACATGAAAATGTGGTTGATAAAAGTAACAGTCTTGAGTCTTGTTGGGATGATGTTTTATCAGTTAGCGAGAATGAGCGGAGCAAGTCTTTACCACTTTCCTTGGGAAATTTTTGCTGGCTTGGGAATGGCTGGCTATGTTCTAAAGGAAGTGACCAAGTTAGGAAAGAAGGTAGAGAAGAAATGAAAAGATGCTTGTCCATCCTATTTATTGGATTTTCAGCTGCTTTATGGATTCTGCAGATGGCGACAGGTCTCTTGTTGGAATTTCTACCCCAGCAATTCTATCTAGGTATCTGGGAGTTGATTCTAGCTATCTTTGTCATCTGGCCGCTCATCGATGATTTTATTAAGGAGGTAAGTCATGAAATTGATTGAAGTGAAAAAGTTATCTAAAAGCATTCGGGGGAAGGAAATCTTACGTCACATTTCCTTTGACATTGAAGAAGGGGATTGTGTGGCTCTGATTGGCCCCAACGGAGCAGGCAAAACAACTCTAATGGACTGTCTCCTAGGCGACAAGTTTCTGACTTCCGGTCAAGCGCTGATTCAGGGGCTAAAGCCAACGGACAATCGCTTGAAAGAGATGGTTGCTGTTTTGCCTCAGGAAAATACAGTGGTGGGGGATTTGAAAGTCAAGGAACTCCTCGCTTTCTTTCGCTCTATTTATCCTAATAGCCTATCTGAAAAGGAAATTGATGCCTTGTTGGGCTTTTCTGACAAGCAAAAGAACCAGTTGGCTTCCAAGCTCTCTGGTGGTCAAAAACGCCTCTTCTCCTTTATCTTAGCCTTGATTGGCCGTCCAAAGATCCTCTTCTTGGATGAACCGACTTCGGCCATGGACACCTCGACCCGCCAGCATTTCTGGGAAATTGTGGATCAACTTAAGAAGCAAGGCGTGACCATTGTTTATTCATCCCACTATATTGAAGAAGTGGAGCATACGGCTGACAGGATTTTGGTGCTTCATAAGGGAGAACTAATCCGCGACACCACGCCTTATGCCATGCGCAAGGAAGAGCAGGAAAAACACTTCACCCTGCCCCTTTCCTATAAAGAAATCGTGGAAAAGATAGCTGGTGTGACAGAGATTGAAATCAAGCAAAAGGCTCTATCTTTTGCGACCAAGGATGCCAGTCAAGTCTGGCAAATTCTGCAGGAGCATGGCTGTACGATTGAAGAAATCGAAGTCCGCAATCGCACCCTGCTGGATAGTATTTTTGAAACGACACAAGAGTAAAGGAGCAGCATCATGAAAAATATGGCAAGTTTAATGAAAATGGAGCTGATTTTGATGAAGCGGCAGGCGGCCTACTACCTGCTCTCTATCGGGCTACCCAGCGTTTTCTATCTGATCTTTTCAGGAATGATGACAGGTTCTGATGTACCGGCGCTTTTGCTCCAAACCTATCTCTTTTCTATGACACTTTTTAGCATCATGTCTAGTGCCTTTTTTAGCATTCCCAGCACCTTGCAGTCGGACAAGACCAATAACTGGCAAAAATTGATTCAGCATTCGCCTGTTTCTATGGTAGAATATTATATATCAAAGCTTTTCAGTGCTTTACTGACCTTTCTGCTTTCCATCATCGTGGTCTTCTCTGTCGGACATTTCGTTCGTGGAGTCAATGTGCCCATGATGGATTGGCTGGCGATTGCTCTAATTCTTTTGGTCGGCAGTATGGTCTTTATCGCCATGGGCGTCTTGGTCAGTCTCCTGCCCAGTGCCCAGCTCATGTCGGTCGTAGGCAATATCGTTTATATGGCTTTAGCGGTCTTGGGTGGCCTTTGGTTTCCTCTGACTATGTTTCCAGACTGGCTACAATCCATCGGCAAGCTAACGCCAAGTTATCAGCTCATGCAGGTGGTCTCTTCCTATTTGGAACACCATAACTGGAATGTGTCTGCTATGCTAATCGTTCTAGCCTACACCATTTTCTTTAGTATTTTAGTCCTTCAGCTCAAAAAACGGATTGAGGTTAAATAATTATATGTGGGAAAAGTTCAAAAACATACATCACATGTTTCATATTTCTCTGGTCTTTATTATCTTTCCGGTAGCGGGTGTCATCAGTGGTGAATACCCGCTTTTGACTTTGCTTTGGACAGCATTGTTTATCGGGGCCTATTACACCATCCTCACGGAGAAAAAGCCTTTCTACCAGGCTCTGTCCTGGTGGGTCATGCTTGCTTACATTTTTTACACTCCCATTTGGCTGAATGGGGGCTTCGTTTGGTATATTTTCAATTTGTCCAACCTTCTTGTTTATCATTACAATGAGATTTCCCTTAAATCTTGGCGCTTTTGGAGTTTCCTAGCTGTCCAACCAGCTCTTCTGGTCGGGGTGTATCTGCAACATCAATTGAGCACTGGCTATCTGGTCTTTTTCTCAACGACCTTTCTCTTTGTGGATTTCTTGACGCTAGGTCTGCATCGTATCCAAGTTGCTGAACAGCTCAAGGAGGAAAAAAGCAAGCAGAATGCTCAGCTCAATCTTTTCTTAGCGGAAAATGAGCGCAATCGAATCGGACGGGATTTACATGATAGTTTGGGCCATACCTTTGCCATGCTCAGTGTCAAGACAGAGTTGGCCCAGCAATTCCTGCAAATGGAGGCCTACGAGCAGGCGGAGAAAGAGATGGAGGAAGTGCGACGAATCAGTAAGCAGGCCATGGCTGATGTTCGACGGATTGTAGACAATCTCAAGACGCGGACGCTGGATGAAGAATTAGCAACAATCCGAACCATGCTGGAAATGAGCGATATTGACCTAGAGCTTCATAATCAGCTCAATGTCGCCAGCATTCCTACGGAAATCCAGTTTACTATTAGTATGATTTTGTTGGAATTAGCAACCAATATTATCAAGCATGCGGAGGCCAAGAAGTCCAAGATTGATTTGCATAGTCAGGATCAAGATTTGATCTTGGATGTTGAAGATGATGGTCGAGGCTTTAAGCGAGTCACTGGCCGAGAGCTGCATTCAGTTCGAGAGCGCTTGGAGGGGCTTGACGGTAGAGTGGAGGTCATCAGTAGCCAGAAGCCGACCATTATTCGCGTGTGCTTGCCGTATAGGGTTAAAGGAGACGAGAGATGAAGGTATTATTAGCAGAAGACCAGAGTATGCTTCGGGATGCACTTTGCCAGCTCTTGCAGTTGCAGTCAGATGTTGAAGTTGTTTATCAGGCAGCTGATGGACGCGAGGCGGTGGCATTGCTCAGCACTGAGCAGGTAGATGTGGCCATCTTGGATGTGGAAATGCCCTATCAGACGGGGCTGGATGTTCTAGAATGGATGAAGGAACACCATCCGGCTGTCAAGGTCATCATTGTGACGACGTTTAAGCGGCCAGGCTATTTTGAGCGGGCTGTCAAGGCGGATGTTGATGCCTATGTACTCAAGGAGCGGAGCATTGCAGACCTGATGAAGACTATCCACACTGTCTTAGCTGGGCAAAAAGAATACTCACCTGAACTCATGGAAGTGCTGATGACTCATAAAAATCCCCTCTCCCATCAGGAGCTTCTAGTCTTAGAGGCAGCAGCAACTGGGCTTTCTAATAAAGAAATTGCTGAAAAGCTCTATTTATCAAATGGGACTATTCGCAATTATATGTCAGCCATCCTGACCAAACTGGCAGCCGACAATCGCACAGAAGCGGTTCGGATTGCGCAAGATCAAGGATGGATATAAGAAACATTTCTCGTTAAATTCAGATTTAGCGAGATTTTCTTATCTTTTTTTCTGAAATGTAAAAAAAGATCCGCAATACTTGCAATTTTTTTCAAAAATGTTATCATAGTAGAAAGCTTTTTGAATTTTTAGAAAATTGTAAATAAATGAAAGGGGAATTATGGAAAGAATCCAATTAGAAACTCCCATGTCTGGCTCACAGCTGGTCTTGGAAACCTTGAAAAGTCTTGGTGTTGATACCATTTTTGGCTATCCTGGTGGTGCAGTCTTGCCCCTCTATGATGCTATTTATAGCTTTAAAGGTATCTGCCATATTCTTGGTCGCCATGAGCAGGGGTGTGTTCATGAAGCAGAAGGTTACGCTAAATCAACTGGTAAAATCGGTGTAGCCGTTGTCACCAGTGGTCCGGGAGCGACCAATGCCATTACTGGTATTGCGGACGCCATGAGTGACAGTGTTCCCCTTTTGGTCTTCACTGGGCAGGTAGCGACTCCGGGTATCGGTAAGGATGCCTTTCAGGAAGCAGATATGGTCGGGATGACCATGCCGATCACTAAGTATAACTATCAAGTGCGGGATACGGCGGATATTCCTCGGATTGTGACCGAGGCGGTTCACATTGCAACGACTGGCCGTCCTGGCCCAGTGGTCATTGATTTGCCTAGGGATATTTCAGCCAAGGAAGTAGATTTTGTTTATCCTTCGGATGTAAATCTACCAAGCTATCAGCCGACCATTCAGCCGAATGAACTGCAAATCAAGAAGATTCTCAGCCAGTTGAGCAAGTCTAAAAAGCCAGTTATTTTATCTGGTGGTGGTGTTGCTTACGCAGGTGCTTCTGAGCTTCTACAGACTTTTGCTGAACGTTATCAGATTCCAGTAGTCACTAGCTTGTTGGGACAGGGAACGATTGCCACGGATCATCCCCTCTTCCTTGGAATGGGAGGAATGCACGGGACTTTCGCGGCCAATATTGCCATGACCGAGGCGGATTTGATGATCAATATCGGTTCTCGTTTCGATGACCGTTTGACGGGGAACCCCAAGACCTTTGCTAAGAATGCTAAGGTGGTCCATATCGATATTGACCCAGCAGAAATCGGCAAGATTATCGCAGTGGACATTCCTGTCGTGGGAGATGCCAAGCAAGCCTTGGAGATGCTGCTAGCTGAAGAGACTGTCCGAAACAACACGGAAAAATGGATTGCCAAGGTGACAGAGGATAAGAACCGAGTTCGTTCTTACGATAAGAAAGAACGAGTTGTCCAGCCTCAGCCAGTCATTGAGCGTATTGGAGAGCTGACAAATGGTGATGCTATTGTCGTCACGGATGTCGGCCAGCACCAAATGTGGGCAGCCCAGTACTATCCTTATCGCAATGAGCGTCAACTGGTCACGTCAGGTGGTCTCGGAACCATGGGCTTTGGTGTTCCAGCAGCGATTGGAGCTAAGATTGCCAATCCAGACAAGGAAGTTGTCTTGTTTGTTGGGGATGGGGGCTATCAGATGACCAATCAGGAAATGGCTATTTTAAATATCTATAAGGTTCCGATTAAGGTCATCATGCTCAACAATCATTCGCTAGGAATGGTAAGGCAATGGCAGGAGTCTTTCTATGAAGGGCGAACTTCAGAGTCGGTTTTTGACAGTTTGCCTGACTTCCAGCTCTTGGCTCAGGCTTATGGGGTTAAGGCCTATAAGTTTGACAATCCTGAAACTCTTGCTCAGGATTTGGAAGTCATCAAGGAAGATGTCCCCATGTTCATCGAAGTGGATATTTCGCGCAAGGAGCATGTCCTGCCGATGGTGCCAGCTGGCAAGAGCAATCATGAAATGTTGGGGGTGAAGTTCCATGCGTAGAATGTTGACAGCTAAACTCCAAAATCGTTCGGGTGTTTTGAACCGCTTTACTGGGGTGCTTTCCAGACGTCAAGTCAATATCGAAAGCATCTCTGTCGGTGCGACCGAGGATGAAAATGTTTCTCGGATCACCATTATCATTGATGTAAATTCCCTCAATGAAGTGGAGCAGATTATCAAGCAGCTCAATCGCCAGATTGATGTGATTCGGGTGCGGGATATTACAGATCATCCTCACCTGGAGCGGGAAGTCATCTTGATCAAGATATCAGCACCAGTTGCTAAGCGTGCAGAGATCTTGGCCATTATCCAGCCTTTCCGGGCAACAGTAGTCGATGTAGCACCAAGCTCGATCACCATCCAGATGACGGGTGATGCTGAAAAGAGCGAGGCCCTCTTACGGGTCATCCGTCCTTACGGTATTCGCAATATTGCGCGGACTGGGGCAACTGGCTTTACCCGAGATTAAACGGAACCTTTAATTTGTTAAAACCGCCTAAGAGGCAATAAAAATAGAAAAGAGAGTAAACATTATGGCAGTAACAATGGAATACGAAAAAGATGTAAAAGTAGCAGCACTTGACGGTAAAAAAATTGCCGTTATCGGTTATGGCTCACAGGGGCATGCCCATGCGCAAAACTTGCGTGATACAGGCCACGATGTGATTATCGGTGTTCGTCCAGGTAAGTCATTTGACAAGGCTAAAGAAGACGGCTTTGACACTTACACAGTGGCAGAAGCTACTAAATTGGCTGATGTGATCATGATTTTGGCTCCAGACGAAATCCAACAAGAATTGTACGAAGCAGAAATCGCTCCAAACTTGGAAGCAGGCAATGCTGTTGGTTTTGCCCACGGATTCAATATCCACTTTGAATTTATCAAGATTCCTGCTGATGTAGATGTCTTCATGTGTGCACCGAAAGGTCCTGGTCACTTGGTTCGCCGTACTTTCGAAGAAGGCTTTGGTGTTCCTGCTCTCTATGCGGTTTACCAAGATGCGACTGGAAATGCCAAAGACATCGCAATGGACTGGTGTAAAGGCGTTGGTTGTGCCCGTGTTGGTTTGCTTGAAACAACTTATAAAGAAGAAACAGAAGAAGATCTCTTTGGTGAACAAGCCGTTCTCTGCGGTGGCTTGACAGCTCTTATCGAAGCAGGATTTGAAGTCTTGACTGAAGCAGGCTATGCACCAGAATTAGCTTACTTTGAAGTGCTGCACGAAATGAAACTTATCGTTGACTTGATTTACGAAGGTGGCTTCAAGAAGATGCGCCAATCTATCTCAAATACAGCTGAATATGGTGACTATGTATCTGGTCCGCGCGTGATTACAGAGCAAGTTAAAGAAAACATGAAGGCTGTTCTTGCTGACATCCAAAATGGTAAATTTGCAAATGACTTTGTAAACGACTACAAGGCTGGTCGTCCGAAATTGACTGCTTACCGTGAGCAAGCGGCTAATCTGGAGATTGAAAAAGTCGGTGCAGAATTGCGTAAAGCAATGCCATTCGTTGGTAAAAACGATGACGATGCTTTCAAGATCTACAACTAAGATTGTGTGGAAAACTCAGCTGGTATCCCAGCTGAGTTTGTTTACCTCATTTGGAAAGGAAAAGGAATGTTAACAGCAAAAGATATCGTCCGTGCTCATAAGGTATTAAAAGATGTTGTTGTCAATACACCGCTTGATTATGATCATTACTTGTCAGAGAAGTATGGGGCAAAGATTTATCTTAAAAAGGAAAATGCCCAACGTGTCCGTTCTTTCAAAATCCGTGGTGCCTACTATGCCATTTCTCAGTTGAGCAAGGAAGAACGTGAACGCGGGGTTGTCTGTGCTTCTGCGGGCAATCATGCTCAAGGGGTCGCTTACACTTGTAATGAGATGGAAATTCCAGCGACCATTTTTATGCCCATCACGACTCCTCAGCAAAAAATTGGGCAGGTTCGCTTCTTTGGTGGCGACTTTGTGACCATCAAGCTGGTAGGAGATACTTTCGACGCTTCTGCTCGGGCAGCTATGGAATTCACACGGATGGAAAATCGGACTTTCATCGATCCTTTTGATGATGCTCATGTTCAAGCAGGTCAGGGAACGGTTGCTTATGAAATCCTAGAAGATACAGCTCGAGAGTCCATCGATTTAGACCTAGTCTTGGTACCAGTAGGAGGCGGCGGTCTCATCGCAGGAGTATCCACTTACATCAAGGAAAGTCAGCCACAAATTGAAGTGATTGGGGTAGAGGCTAATGGTGCCCGCAGTATGAGGGCGGCTTTTGAAGCAGGCGGTCCTGTAAGACTCAATGAAATTGACAAATTTGCGGATGGTATCGCAGTTCAGAAGGTTGGAGCGACCACTTACGAAGCAACGAAAAAGAATGTTGAAACACTTATCGGGGTTGATGAAGGTTTGATTTCAGAAACCTTGATTGATCTCTATTCTAAACAAGGAATCATCGCAGAGCCTGCAGGGGCAGCAAGTGTAGCAGCCTTGGAAGTGTTGCGTGAATATATCAAAGGAAAAACGATCTGCTGTATCATTTCGGGTGGCAATAATGACATTAACCGCATGCCGGAAATGGAAGAGCGCGCCCTTATCTATGATGGCATCAAGCATTATTTTGTGGTGAATTTCCCGCAACGGCCAGGTGCCTTACGTGAATTTGTAAATGATATTTTGGGACCAAATGATGACATTACTCGATTTGAATACATCAAGCGGGCCAGCAAGGGAACCGGACCAGTCCTGATTGGGATTGCTCTGGCCAATAAACATGACTATGCAGGCCTGATCAATCGAATTGAGCAGTTTGACCCATCCTTTATCAATCTAAACGGAAATGAAACGCTTTACAACATGCTAGTCTGATCCTAAAAATATTTTAGCAAAAGTCCGCTTTTTAATTGCAAGCGATTGAGGACTGTGCTAGAATATACTATATTAAATTAAGGAGATGCGCTTATGTTTTTAAATTTCTTCTTTTTATTCTTTCTCTTTTTTATCATTCTTTGTGTTTTAGCGGCATTTAGTTCGCTCTATGTCGTGCGACAGCAGTCTGTTGCCATCATTGAGCGTTTCGGCCGCTACCACAAGACCAGTACAAGTGGGATGAATGTGCGTTTGCCTCTGGGAATTGACAAAATTGCTGCTCGTGTCCAGTTGCGTTTGCTGCAGAGCGAGATTATTGTCGAAACCAAGACTCAGGATAATGTCTTTGTGACCATGAATGTTGCGACCCAGTATCGGGTAAATGAACACAATGTCACAGATGCTTACTATAAACTCATGCGGCCAGAAGCGCAGATTAAGTCCTACATTGAAGATGCTCTGCGTTCCTCCGTTCCTAAGCTGACCTTGGACGAGCTCTTTGAAAAGAAAGATGAGATCGCCCTAGAAGTTCAAAAGCAGGTAGCTGAAGAAATGTCGACTTATGGCTACATCATTGTCAAGACCTTGATTACCAAGGTTGAGCCAGATGCAGAAGTTAAACAGTCTATGAACGAAATCAACGCCGCTCAACGCAAGCGGGTGGCAGCTCAGGAATTGGCAGAAGCAGATAAGATCAAAATCGTTACTGCAGCAGAGGCTGAGGCTGAGAAAGACCGTCTTCATGGGGTCGGTATTGCAGAGCAGCGGAAGGCAATCGTAGATGGCTTAGCAGACTCAATTAAGGAGCTCAAAGGCGCCAATGTTGAGTTGACAGAAGAACAGATTATGTCCATCCTCTTGACAAACCAGTATCTAGATACCTTGAATAATTTTGCAGATAAGCAAGGAAATAACACGATCTTCCTTCCAGCAAATCCTGATGGAGTGGAGAGTATTCGCACCCAGATCCTTTCAGCTCTCAAAGCTAAATAAATATAGAATATTCAGAATTATTTAATTTGTTTGTTTTGGTTTTTCTAAGTTGACAAACTGTATAAAAACCATTATATTAGTATTCGAAATAAGTTAGAGAGGAGTAAGAAATGGCTAAATCAAATTTTGAAAAAGTAGAGTCAGTCGTTGGATGGGTTCGTGACAAAAAAATTACAGGTTACCGTATTAGTAAAGAAACAAACGCGCGTGAAATGTCAATTATTGCTCTTGCTCAAGGACGTGCAAAAGTAAAGAATATTTCTTTTGAAACAGCTCTTGGCTTGATTGATTTCTACGACAAAAATCATGAAAAGTTTGAAGACTAATCTTCAAAAAGTGGGGAAACCCGCTTTTTTATTTTGCGAATAAAAAAACAAGACGGATGTATTTTTTTCCGTCTTGTTCTGTTTGGTTGATTGTTTATTTATTTTAAGAAGCGACGTAGGAATTCCTTGGTCCGTTCTTCTTTGGGATTGGTAAAGAATTCTTGTGGAGTGCCTTCTTCTGCGATGACGCCCTTATCCATAAAGATAACACGGCTGGAAACATCGCGGGCAAATTCCATTTCGTGGGTCACGACGATCATGGTCAGGCCTTCTTTAGCCAATTCCTTCATAATTTTCAGGACTTCGCCGACCATTTCTGGGTCAAGAGCTGAAGTTGGTTCATCGAAAAGGATAGCATCAGGATTCATAGAAAGCGCACGCGCAATGGCAACCCGCTGCTTTTGTCCACCTGAAAGCTGTTTAGGCTTGGCTTGCCAGTAAGGTTCTCCCATTCCCACCTTTTCCAGATTTTCCTTGGCAATCTTTTCTGCCTCAGCACGCTCTCTTTTGAGTACGGTTGTCTGAGCTACGATGGTATTTTCTAGGACATTGAGATTTTCAAAAAGATTGAAACTTTGGAAGACCATGCCTAATTTTTCGCGGTAATGAGTCAGGTCGTAATTTTCATCCAAGACATTTTTTCCGCGGTAGAGAATTTCGCCAGCAGTAGGTGTTTCGAGGAGGTTGATGGAGCGGAGAAAAGTTGATTTTCCGCTACCTGAACTTCCGATAATGGAGATAACTTCGCCCTTGTGGACAGTCAGAGAAATGTCTTTCAAGACTTGATTCTCTCCATAGGATTTTTTGAGATTTTTAATTTCTAAAATTGTTTCGGTCATTGTTTCAATTCTCCCGTCTGCATTTGATTGGCACCTGTTGTGTAATGATCTGTGTCAAACTTCCGCTCGATGAAACGTAGGATTCGAGTGATGGTAAAGGTCAAGACGAAGTAAATGACTGCGATAATGGTAAAGGTTTGGAAGTACTGATAGGTCTGAGTTGCAATGGTATTTCCTGAGAAGTAGAGCTCCACCACAGAGATAACATTGAGGACAGAGGTATCCTTGATATTGATGACAAATTCATTACCAGTTGCAGGCAAAATGTTGCGGACCACCTGTGGCAGGACGACCTTGCGCATGGTTTGACCGTGGGTCATTCCTAGCGCAGTAGCTGCTTCGAATTGTCCTTTATCAACGGCAAAGATACCACCGCGGACAATTTCACTCATGTAAGCACCAGTATTAATAGAAACGATGAAGATGGCTGCAGCCGTCCGGTCAATCGAAATGCCAAAAGCCTGGGCCGTTCCATAGTAGATAACCATGGATTGTACAATCATAGGAGTACCACGGAAGATTTCAATGTAAACATTGAGGAACCAACCGAATAGTTTTTGAAGAAAGGCTAAAGCCTTATTTTTTGAAATCGGTGCTGTCCGATAAACCCCAATCAGCAAACCGATGAGGAGGCCAGCGATTGTCCCTGTAATAGAAATGAGCAAGGTCAAACCAGCTCCGCGTAAAAATTGTGGCCAATTTTCCTTCCAAATCTTTAGGACTTTATTGAAGAATGTGTCTTCAGCATCGTCAGTATCGGTGTCCACCGGCTGATTTTTAATCATTTGATCCATCAGTTGCGTTTGTTCATCCGTTGAGAGTTTAGCGATAGCGGCATTCGCTTGCTCGATTCGACTGTCGTCTTTACGCATGCCGACGGCGATGGAGGCATCTTCTTCGCCAACCTCAAAGCCCTCTTTGAATTGAATCATTTTAAACTTAGAGTTGGCAGCTTCAGCTGTCAGAGCTTCGGGACGTTCAGAGATGTATCCGTCAATAACACCAGATTCTAGAGCTTGGCGCATTTGGGCGAAATCCCCCATAGCTGTTTCTTGCTTAGCACCCGGCAGTTGAGAAATCAGATTGTAAAGATAGACACCTTGCTGGGAGGTGATTTTAGCATCTTTAAAGTCCTTAAGGGTCTTGGCATTGGCGTAGTTGCCGTCTTTTCGAACCAGCATAACAGGCTCACTGGTGTAGTAGCTGCTAGAAAAGGCGATTTCTTTTTTCCGTTCGGCTGTTGGGCTCATACCAGCGATAATCATATCGATTTTACCAGAAGTCAAGGCTGGAATCAGTCCGTTCCAAGAGGTTTTCACAACTAGAGGTTCCTTGCCCATTTCCTGAGCAATCTTCTTGGCAACTTGGACATCGTAGCCATTGGCATACTGATTTGTTCCTTCGATTTTAACAGCACCATTTGAATCATCATCTTGGGTCCAGTTGAAAGGGGCATAGGCCGCTTCCATCCCAATTCTAAGATAATCATCCGCCTGAGCTACGGTAAAGGTCCCCAGACAGACGAGGAGGGCTGTAAATAAGGTTAAAATGAATTTTTTCATATTTTCTCCTAGTCCTTCTAAAATAGTTCTTTCTATTCTACCGAAAAATATTCGACTTTTCAATCCTGGTAAGCCCTTACTTGAGAAAAATGCTATAATAGGATAAAGATTTAGAAAAGGACTTTGGTTTATGAAAAGGTACTTGTCAGGGATTTTTATTCTTTTTTTGAGTTTGTTTTTTGCTGGGACAGTGTCAGCTTTAGACTATCAAATCCAGTCTTATAATGGAGATTTGGAGATCCATGCCGATAATACAGCCACCTATACAGAAGAGGTGACCTATCATTTTGATGATGATTACAATGGCCAGATGGTCTCTTTAGGATCGGCAGGAAAGATGCCAGAAGGCTTTGCTATTGATTCAGATCCAAAAGTTTCCGTGAGAACGAATGGAGTCGTAAAATATGACTTTGAGCCACGAGTCACAGATTTAGGAGATGGCTACGAGGTTAAGATTTACAATGCTGGTAAAGAAGGCGATACGGTCAAAGTAACAGTCACATGGAACCTGACCAATCTTCTGTTTCTCCACAAAGATATAGCAGAGCTCAAATGGACGCCGATCAGTGATTGGGAAGAAGAGCTGCAAAATGTGACGATTAAGGTTTGGGGCCTGGGAACCTGGACTTTAACGGACATGTATGTTCATACAGGTTATTTTGGCCAATCGGCTACTATAGATAGGGACCGTGGTGATTATCGGATTCAGCTATCTCATTTGCCTAGTAGGAAGAAGGTTGAACTGCATGGATATTGGCATCGCCAAGCTCTGCATCAAGCAGCAGAGGATCCAAAAGCAACCAACTATCTACAGACTTTTCAAGCAGTTGAGAAAGAGATTGTAGCTAAGAGGCAGTTTTATCATCGCTTGGGGGAAGTTTATATGCCTCTTATATGCCTGTTTTTGCTGATCCTTTCGGGAATATTTTATCTGATCTTTCGAGTTAAGATTCGTCCCAGCCAAGCTTTTCCAAAAGACGCTCGCCTCTATGAAGCTCCGCAAGATCTGGCCCCGCTCATTGTAGCGGCCAATATCTTTGCTGTGGATATGAGAGAAGTCGATCCGACCAGTGGCGGACGAGCGCATTTAAAATTTGAAAATCTAGTGCAGGCAACCTTGCTGGATTTGATGGATCGAGGCTACATCGAGCTTTTAGGAACTGCTGACAAGCCAATCCTGAAACCGACTTCTAAAAAAGGTTTGTCAGAGTTTGAAGGTCAATTCCTGAAGATGGCATTTGGCGACCATAAACAGGCAGCTGTAGCAGACTTGTTTGCATCTTATCAGATTTCAGAAGATCTTTATAAAAATAAAAAATCAACAGATGAAGCACGAATCCGCCAAATAGGCAATCGAATAAAAAATCGCTTTTCAACTGATTTAAACCTTTTGTCTGAACAAGTATTAAAGGAGATTCGGGAGCTAAACTTGCTGGATCACTATCGTCCTTTGAAACGAGGAGAAAAGCTTTTCTTGTGGTTGGCTCTAATGGCAAGTTTCCTTGCTTTTAGCTTGTCTCTCTTGACCTTTTTTGTCTATCTGATCAAGCTAGATGGCTTTATTTGGTTCCATCTTCCGCTTGCAGCTATTGCTTCAGTCTTGACCGTTCTGCTGGGCAGAGCCTTACAGTTATATCAGCGGGATGGTGTCCTGAGCGATGAGGGAGCCCATGATTTCTATCTCTGGAATAGCTTTGCGAATATGCTACGCTACATCGCTCGCCTATACGATACAGAGGTAGAGGGCATTGTTCTGTGGAACCGACTTTTGGTCTATGCTACCCTATTTGGCTATGCGGATCGTGTTAGTCGGGTCATGAAGCTGCGTCAGATTTCCTTGGAAAACGCGTCTATGAATAGTTATCTACAATACAATCTTCATCCTATTTTCTACGCAAGTTCCCATAGTTTTTCAAATTATGGCCACATTGCTTCGACGGCCAGCCATTTCTCGGTTTCATCAGGAGGCGGAGCAGGAGGTGGCTTCTCTGGTGGCGGTGGAGGCGGCGGGGGCGGAGCCTTTTGATAAAAAGCTTGCTAAAGCCCTTGAGAAAGCTTTTCCTCTCCTCCAATATGTGGTATAATAAATGCTAAAGTTGTTTTAGGAGTTATCTATGTTTATTATTGAAATTTTAAAGTCCATTATTTATGGAATTGTTGAAGGAATTACAGAGTGGCTACCCATTTCGAGTACCGGCCACTTGATTCTGATTCAAGATTTTATCAAGTATAAAAATGAAAATCCAGCCTTCATGGAAATGTTCAATGTAGTCATTCAACTGGGAGCCATCTTGGCGGTTGTGGTGATTTATTTTGATAAGCTCAACCCTTTTAAACCAGGGAAAACAGCTCGTCAAATTCAGCTGACATGGCAGCTCTGGGCCAAGGTAGTCGTTGCTGCTTTGCCAGCTGCAATTATCGGCCTTTTCCTAGACGATTGGTTTGAAGCACATTTTTATAATCTGGTATCCGTCGCAATCATGCTGATTATCTACGGGGTTGCCTTTATCTATCTGGAAAAACGAGAGCAGGTGGAACCGACTGTTACAGAATTGAGCAAACTTCCTTATCAAACCGCTCTTTATATCGGTCTTTTCCAAGTCTTGTCCCTCTTTCCAGGAACTAGCCGATCAGGTGCGACCATTGTCGGTGGTCTCTTGAATGGTATCAGTCGACCAGTTGTAACAGAGTTTACTTTCTACTTGGGTATTCCAATCATGTTTGGTGCAAGTGGGCTGAAAATCCTGAAATTTATCATCAAGGGTAATTCTTTAGGTTTCGATCAATTATTCCTTTTATTGGTAGCGATGGGAGTGGCTTTCGGAGTCAGTCTTTATGTGATTCGCTTCCTGACAGACTATGTCAAGAATCATGACTTTACAATCTTTGGTAAATATCGGATCGGACTCGGAGTTTTTCTGTTGATTTACGGTCTGATTAAGGTCATTATTGGCTGATCAAGAGGCTGGGACAAAAGTCCTAGCCTCTCAATTGTCTTTGGATTGTCGAGCAAGACGCAGTGGTTGAGTGGGCTCTACTACGCTGATTTCATCAGCTTTTACAGCCCTACTCAACTGTGCGGAGGTGGGACGACGAAATCGGATTCTAACGAATTACCGATTTCTGTCCCACTCTCTTTTCTTATTTGACCAGTTATTTTTTTGAAATAAGTTTAGAATTTTAGTATAATAGAAAGACTATGAAAGTATGAGGTTAATGAGATGGAAGTGAAACAGATTAATGATTCGACGATTAAAATCACCATCCAGTTGGAAGATTTGGAAGAACACGGAATGGAAATTGCAGATTTCCTAGTTCCCCAAGAAAAAACAGAAGAATTTTTCTATACTATTTTGGATGAGCTGGAAATGCCGGAAAGCTTCTTAGATAGTGGCATGCTGAGTTTTCGGGTGACGCCTAAGCCAGACAAGCTGGATGTCTTTGTAACAAGATCGAAGATTGATAAGAATTTGAATTTTGAAGATTTGGGCAATCTACCAGACCTGGATGAGCTCAGCCAGATGTCTCCAGATGAATTTTTAAAGACTTTGGAAAAAAATATCTTTGAAAAGAGTAAGGATGATCTCGAGGCGGTTAAATCTTTAGAGGCAGCAGAGGCTGATCAGGAGGATTCTGCAGATTCTTCAGAAGAGAAGGAAGAAGAGAACCTAGACCGTTATGTCTATTATATTCTGTCTTTTGCTGACCTGCGCAGCGTCGTTTCTTTCGCCAAAACGGTTGACTATCCGATAGACCTGTCAGAACTCTATAAATATGACTCTGCCTACTACCTGACTATTTTGGTAGATTTGGAAGAGCAACCGGAGCTCTATCCAGCTTGGCTACTGGCTAAAATGCGGGAATTTGCTGAGGATACAGATATTACTCGTGCTGTCCTGCAAGAACACGGACGTCTGCTTTTGGTGACAGAAGCCATCCAACAATTGCAAAAGGTTGAATGCGTATGATTGCTTTTCCCTTAAAGTTCATTTTGGTGCTGCTAGCGACGTTTTTTGTCGGAGTTTTGCTGACTCCTCTAGTTCGGCTCTTGGCTTTTAAAATGGATGCAGTCGACTATCCTAATGCTCGACGAATCAATAAAAAGCCCATGCCGAGTGCAGGCGGGCTGGCAGTTGTGACGGCTTTTACAGTGGCGACTTTGGTCTTCATGCCGCAGATTGTTAGCGTCACTTTCTTTGAACAAACTTATTTTGATTATATTTGGCCAGTAGTGCTAGGAGGCTTGATTGTAGCCCTGACGGGTCTTATCGACGATATTAAAGAATTAAGTCCTCTGCTGAAGCTAGGGGGAATCGTGCTGGCTGCCTGTTTAATTTGGTGGCTGACGGATTTCCGCTTGGATGATTTTAAGATTCCTTTTGGAGGTCCTCATCTCTTTTTCCCACCTTGGCTATCTTTCATTTTGACTATTCTCTGGATTGTCTCCATTACCAATGCGGTCAATCTAATGGACGGTTTGGATGGCCTTGTCAGCGGAGTTTCCATTATTTCCTTGCTGACCATGGGGATTGTTTCCTACTTTTTCTTACCGGGTCATAATTTATTCCTGACCCTGACCATCTTGGTTTTAGTGGCCTCTATTGCTGGCTTCTTTCCTTACAATTATCATCCAGCCATCATATATGGCGGGGATACGGGCGCTCTTTTCATCGGTTTTATGATTTCGGTCCTGTCTCTGCAAGGCTTGAAGAATGCAACGGCAGTAGCGATTGTCACGCCTATGATTATCTTGGGTGTGCCGATTACCGATACTTTTTTAGCAATCGTTCGTCGGACTTTGTCTGGTCAGAAATTTTACCAGCCTGACCGTCACCACCTTCACCATAGACTCTTGTCCTTGGGATTAACACATCGGGGAACAGTTCTGGTTATCTATGGGATTTCGATGATTTTCTCTATGATTTCCCTCCTGCTAAATGTATCGACTCGCATCGGTGGACTCCTCCTCGTAATTGGTCTTCTGCTAGGTGTCGAACTCTTAGTAGAACTAATAGGGGTTCTGGGGCCGCAGAGGACGCCTCTGCTCAATATCCTGCGCTTTATCGGAAACTCCTCTTATAGAGAAGAAGTTCGAGAGAAGAGATACCAAAAGAAACACAAACAAGAATAGTTCTAAACAAAATAAAAGCCTTTTGGGCTTTTTTTTGGTATACTAAAGTATGTAAATCAGCTAAGTAAAGAAAGGAAAAAGAAATGTCTGTCTTAGAAATCAAAGATCTTCATGTTGAAATTGAAGGGAAAAAAATTCTCAAAGGGGTAAATCTTACTCTGAAAACGGGAGAGATTGCAGCGATCATGGGTCCAAATGGAACAGGGAAATCTACCTTGTCTGCAGCCATTATGGGAAATCCTAACTACGAAGTAACTCAAGGAGAGGTGCTTTTTGATGGGGTTAATATCTTGGAGCTGGAAGTAGACGAGCGTGCTCGTATGGGACTCTTCCTTGCGATGCAGTATCCTAGTGAAATTCCTGGCATTACCAATGCAGAGTTTCTCCGTGCGGCCATGAATGCTGGCAAGGAAGACGATGAAAAAATCTCTGTCCGTGACTTCATCACGAAACTAGATGAAAAAATGGAACTGCTCAACATGAAAGAAGAAATGGCTGAGCGCTACCTCAATGAAGGCTTCTCAGGTGGTGAGAAAAAACGCAACGAAATCCTCCAGTTGCTCATGCTAGAACCAACTTTTGCGCTCTTGGATGAGATTGACTCAGGTCTGGATATTGATGCTCTCAAGGTCGTATCTAAAGGGGTCAATGCTATGCGTGGAGAGGGCTTTGGCGCTATGATCATCACCCACTACCAACGCCTGCTCAACTATATCACTCCAGACGTAGTTCATGTCATGATGGAGGGGAAAGTTGTTCTTTCTGGCGGTCCAGAATTGGCAGTTCGCTTGGAAAAAGAAGGCTATGCCAAATTGGCTGAAGAGTTGGGCTTCAACTATACTGAAGAAGTCTAGTCAAACATTCTTTTGACTTTGATAAAAGATAGGAGAATGACATGACGAAAGAATTAATTCACGAATTTTCACAGCTTCACGCAGAACCAGATTGGTTGGCTAATCAACGTCAGCAGGCTTTTGACAAGATGGACCAACTAGATTTACCAGTTATTGAGCGGGTTAAATTTCACCGCTGGAATCTGGGAGACGGACGGATTTCTGATAGCGAGCCTTTGACCAGTGTGCCAGATTTTACGGCTCTTGGAGACAATCTCAAGTTTATCCAAATGGGAACTCAAACTGTCCTTGAGCAATTGCCAGCTGACTTGGCAGAGCAAGGTGTGGTCTTCACTGATTTTCACACTGCTTTGGAAGAAATTCCAGAGCTGGTGGAGCAGCATTTCATGTCCGCAGTCAAGTATGATGAGGACAAATTAGCGGCTTATCACACTGCCTATTTCAACAGCGGTGCAGTTCTTTATGTGCCGGACAATGTTGAGATTGACCAGCCGATTGAAGGAATTTTTTATCAGGACAGCGAAAGCGATGTTCCTTTTAACAAGCATATTTTGATTATCGCAGGCAAGCATTCCAAGGTTAACTACTTGGAACGCTTGGAAACTTACGGCGAGGGCTCTGTTCCAGTAACAGCCAATATCACTGTCGAAGTTATTGCTCAGGCTGGAGCTCAGATTAAGTTTTCAGCCATTGACCGCCTAGGCGAAAATGTAACGGCTTATATCAGCCGTCGCGGTAAGCTGGATAATGATGCCATGATCGATTGGGCTATCGGCGTTATGAACGAAGGCAATGTCGTAGCTGACTTTGACAGCGACCTCTATGGTAAGGGCAGCCATGCGGATATGAAGGTGGTGGCTCTTTCCAGCGGTAAGCAGGTTCAGGGAATTGACACCCGCGTAACTAACTATGGCTGCAACTCTATCGGAAATATCCTGCAGCACGGAGTTATCCTAGAAAAAGGAACCCTGACCTTCAATGGTATCGGACATATTATCAAAGGTGCTAAGGGAGCAGACGCCCAGCAGGAAAGTCGGGTTCTCATGCTGTCTGACCAAGCGCGCTCAGATGCTAATCCAATCCTCTTGATTGATGAAAACGATGTGACGGCTGGTCACGCGGCTTCTATCGGTCAGGTGGATCCAGAAGATATGTATTATCTCATGAGTCGGGGTCTTGATAAGGCGACGGCTGAACGCTTGGTCGTGCGCGGCTTCTTAGGTTCAGTGATTGTGGAAATCCCTGTTAAAGAAGTCCGTGATGAAATGATTGAAAATATCGATATTATTCTCGCAAAAAGATAAAAAGCTGGGCCTTGTCCCGTATAAGTAGATAGGAGTCTTCATGTCTGGATTTAATGCAGAAGCAATCAAGAAAGATTTTCCCATTTTGGACCAAATTGTCAATGATGAGCCTTTGGTTTATTTGGACAATGCGGCGACAACTCAGAAACCTAAGCAGGTGCTGGCAGCTATTGAAAACTACTATCTTAGAGACAATGCTAATGTCCACCGCGGTGTGCATACGCTAGCTGAGCGGGCGACAGCAGCCTATGAAGCAGCCAGAGAAAGAGTTCGTTCTTTTATCAATGCGGCCTCTAGCAAAGAAGTACTCTTTACACGAGGAACCACGACGAGTCTCAATTGGGTGGCTCAATTTGCGGCTGAAAGGTTACAGCCTGGTGACGAAGTGATGATTTCGATCATGGAGCACCATTCCAATGTCATTCCTTGGCAGGAAGCCTGTAGGAAGACCGGAGCCAAGTTAGTCTATGTCTATCTAAAGGACGGGGCTCTGGATATGGAGGATTTCCGTGCCAAGCTCAATGAGCGGACCAAGTTTGTCTCTCTGGCTCATGCTTCTAATGTTCTCGGTATCATCAATCCCATCAAGGAAATTGCCCAGTTGGTTCATCAGCAAGGAGCGCTTTTGGTGGTGGACGGGGCTCAATCCATTCCGCACATGAAGATTGATGTGCAGGATTTGGATGTAGACTTCTTCGCCTTTTCGGGACATAAGATGGCAGGTCCGACTGGTATCGGGGTTCTCTATGGCAAGGAAGAGCTGCTAGAACAGATGTCGCCAGTCGAGTTTGGCGGCGAAATGATTGATTTTGTCTATGAGCAGGAAGCGACCTGGAAGGAGCTCCCGTGGAAGTTTGAGGCCGGCACTCCAAATATGGCAGGAGCAATCGGTCTTGCGGCGGCCATTGAATATTTGGAAGACTTGGGTATGGATGCTATTGCTCAGCATGAGCAGGACCTGATTGCCTACGTATTTCCTAGGCTTCAGGCAGTGGAAGGTTTGACCATTTATGGTTTTCAGGATTTGGCCCAGCGCTCAGGCGTGATTGCCTTTAATCTGGATGGTCTTCATCCACATGATGTCGCAACGGCTCTGGACTACGAAGGAGTGGCTGTTCGGGCGGGTCACCATTGTGCTCAGCCTTTGCTCACCTACCTGCAGGTGCCAGCGACTGTGCGGGCCAGCTTTTATATCTACAATACCTATGCGGATTGTGACAAGTTGGTAGATGCTTTAGAAAAGACAAAGGAGTTTTTCAATGGCGCTTTCTAAGTTAG
>NZ_CALHWC010000190.1 GCF_938036805.1 uncultured Streptococcus sp. | reverse complement strand
ACATTAGTTGTTGTAGAAACAGTAGTCTGTGTTTTGATGACTTATTTTGCTCGTAGGTATTTGAACATCTTAGAACTACTTAAAGTTGCAGTTAAGCCTCTAATAATCAGTATATTGGTGGGTACGGTTGTTTTTATTACTTTTGAAGTAATATCTATTGAAAATGACTTTTTGAAAATAATTCTTAAGATTATTTTGTATGGAATTGTGTATTTAGGTTTATTAATAATTACTAAAACAGTTTCAAAATCAGAAATTTCCATGTTAAGAAGGCGATAGTACTTTATTATTAGTGGCTTTCAGTCTTTTATTGTAGTAAGAAAGATTTATAGCGTTTAGCATCTTGTCTCAATCATTAATAAAAGACTGAAATGTTACTGAGAAATGGGAACCTTGGGATTAAAGTAGATAAACAGATCAAACTGTTTCCTTTTTGATATAGAAAAGCTTAATCAGGTTTCTGTTGGATGAGCGAGTTCTAAAGGGAATTAATAAAAGTATTTCTAATTTAGATAATGATTATACTGTTAACTGAGTTCTCTATAAGTTATATTGAAGATTTGACGGTTGTATATGTTATGGATTGCTTACTCTTTCATATTAGATAATCTCAAACTCCCAAATGTCAAAAATATTCCCTGAAATGTTATTTTCTAGTGACTTGCCCTACCTTTTGGCTCTTAAACGAGACAAGTTGAGATTCTTGCCCCTAATCCTTTTCTTTTTGCGATAAACTAGTGTTAAAGCAAAAAGATTGGAGTTATAATGGAAATTCAAGAAATTTATAATCAATTCAGCGATTACTATGGGGAGCTTGAGGCTGAGTATGTTCATTGTCAAAAGGCTAGTACGGAGTGGGAGAGCCTGCATCTGCGCTATCTGATTTACTACCTGATACGCTATGGTATCGGGGAGATGAAGTTTTTTAATGCCTATCATTATCGGGCAGCTTACCGCTGGTATTTGCAGTCCTTGATGCTGAGCTCGGCTTGATATTTAGAAAGTGGGACAGAAATCGGTAATTCGTTAGAATCCGATTTCGTCGTCCCACCTCCGCACAGTTGAGTAGGGCTGTAAAAGCTGATGAAATCAGCGTAGTAGAGCCCACTCAACCACTGCGTCTTGCTTGACAATCCAAAGACAATTGAGAGGCTAGGACTTTTGTCCCACTCTCTTTTTTATTCCCTTGGGAGGATAATTTATGATAAAATATAAGTAATACGGAGGTTGGCAAAATGGAGAAAAGATCTGAAATCAAGCGACAAGCAGCATCAAGTAACCGCGCTTTTATCCTTGCTCTGCTGGGAGCGGTATTTGTATCAGCGGCAGCAATTTTATTCTTCCAAAGTATCATGGGGTTGCCTAAGGGAAGCGGTAGGAATGTTGCTAAAGATGCCCCCAAGTCCTCCTCGGTAGCAGGAAAGAAGTCTGACTCGAAAACGGTTCGCATTATGGCTAATGGCGACCTTTTGTACCACGATGGGCTTTATATGAGCGCTCAAAAGGCCGATGGCAGCTATGATTTTTCGGAAAATTTCACCTATGTCAAGGACTGGCTCCAGCAAGGCGACTTGGTCTTAGGGGATTTTGAAGGAACCATTCGATCTGACTATCCTTTGGGAGGCTATCCGCTTTTCAATGCTCCAGAGGCTGTTGTGCCCGCCATCAAAGATGCTGGCTACCAAGTGGTGGATCTGGCCCATAATCACATCCTAGACTCAGGGCTTAAGGGAGTCTTTACGACCGCCAAAGCCTTTGAAGATCACGGAATTAGCCCAGTCGGTGTCTATACTCACAAAAATAGGGATAAATCGCCTATCCTGATCAAAGAAGTAAAAGGCATCAAAATTGCTATTCTGGCTTACTCCTATGGTTTTAATGGCTTGGAGTCCAATCTCAGTCAGAAGGAGATTGATCATCACCTATCGACCTTTGATGAGGACAAGATGAAGGCTGAGATTAAGCAGGCGGAGAAAGAAGCGGACATCACGGTAGTCATGCCACAGACGGGGATCGAATACCAGCTGGAGCCAAATGAGGAGCAGGTGACGCTCTATCATAAGATGGTGGACTGGGGAGCGGACATCATTTTTGGTGGGCATCCGCACGTAGTACAGCCTTCAGAAATTCTTGAAAAAGATGGTCAGAAGAAGTTGATTATCTACTCTATGGGGAATTTTATCTCCAACCAGCGGATTGAAACCATGGCTGGTGTGGACACGGCTGAGTGGACCGAGCGTGGCGTCTTGATGGATGTTACCATTGAAAAGACGGACAAGGGAACCATTATCAAAACAGCTCAGGCGCATCCAAGCTGGGTCAGTCGTGTGGAAAAGGGAACTTACTCACCAGAAGGATACCCGCTTTACACTTATCAAACCCTTATTTTAGAAGATTTCATTGAGGGTGGAAAATATCGCAATCAGCTGGATCAAGCGACCAAAGATCGGATTGATACGGCCTATAAGGAAATGAAAGAGCATGTGCATCTGAATTGGAAATAAGCACAAAAACGACACTCCCTTTTGTTTCTTTGCTTTTCTTTGTTGAAAAACGAACTATTATAGAGCCCACGAGCAAAATAGTTTCATTATCAAAGAATTTTATATATAATATAGGATACAAAAGGGGACAGGTATGTACAGCGTAATAGAAATGTATGGCGATTATGAGCCCTGGTGGTTTTTAGACGGTTGGGAGGATGATATCATTGGAAAAAGGTATTTCGATGATTATTACACCGCCCTCAAATACTATAAGCACCGCTGGTTAGAGATGTCTCAAGCATCGCCACTTTATAAAAGCCGCAGTGATCTTATGACAATTTTCTGGGATCCGACTGATCAACGTTGGTGTGAGGAGTGCAATGAAGATATTCAGCAATACCACTCCCTGCTTTTGTTAGAAAATGAACGCAAGATCCCCAAGAGCAAGTATCGTCCAGGCTACCGCAAGCAAAATGCTACTGAAAAACACCGTATTTGCAAAATTAAAGTGCGGGCTAGATAGGATAGAAGTCAAAGAATGGAGAAAATTTCTTCATTCTTTTTTTATTTTTTCTCATTTTGTGCGAATAGTAAGGTGAGGAGGACTTATGGTTCAAAAAATTGCAAAGGAAATGATTCAATTGGCCAGGCAGGAAGCGGCTCAAGATGTCTATCTGATTCCCAAGAGCTCCTGTTACGAGCTCTATATGCGGGTGGGTGATGAGAGGCGCTTCATTCAGACCTATGATTTTGATTTATTATCGTCAGTCATCAGCCATTTTAAGTTT
The DNA here is from genome assembly GCF_938036805.1 of uncultured Streptococcus sp. Taxonomy (GTDB): domain Bacteria; phylum Bacillota; class Bacilli; order Lactobacillales; family Streptococcaceae; genus Streptococcus. Next base: position 22,973 of record NZ_CALHWC010000190.1, on the reverse strand, counting down.
GTCTCGGGCATGAATGTTGGAGAGAAGAGGCGCAGCCAGTTAGGCTCCTGCGATTATGATTGTGGAGATGTGACGGTCTCGCTTCGTCTATCAACTGTCGGCGATTACCGTGGCTATGAGAGCTTGGTGATTCGGCTCTTACACGATGAGGAGCGTGAGTTGCGTTTCTGGTTTGACAATCTGCCTGATCTTCGTGAAAAAGTAAATTCTCGCGGCCTTTATCTGTTTTCAGGGCCAGTTGGCAGTGGAAAGACGACGCTGATGCACCAGCTGGCTCAGATGAGATTTGGGCAACAACAGGTCATGTCTATCGAAGACCCTGTGGAAATCAAGCAGGAAAACATGCTCCAGCTTCAGCTGAATGAAACTATCGGGATGACCTACGACAGCCTTATCAAATTGTCTCTGCGCCACCGACCGGACCTTTTGATTATCGGGGAAATCCGAGACCAAGAAACGGCTCGTGCGGTGGTAAGGGCTAGTTTGACAGGGGCAACGGTCTTTTCAACTATCCATGCTAAGAGCATTCGCGGAGTGTATGAGCGCCTGCTGGAGCTGGGTGTCAGTGAGGATGAGCTGCGCATGGTGTTACAGGGCGTTTGTTATCAGCGCTTAATCGGGGGAGGAGGTGTGATCGACTTTGTCAACCAAGATTATCAAAAGCACGAAGCCAGTCTTTGGAACCAGCAGATTGACCAGCTTTTTGCAGATGGACATATCACAGCTGATCAAAGGCAGGCGGAAAAAATTATCTACGCCTAAGCAAAAGAAGATTATCGAGCTGTTTCGCAATCTCTTTACCAGCGGTTTTCATCTGGCGGAGATTGTTGATTTTCTACGGCGGAGTGCCCTTTTAGAAGAGGCCTATGTCTCCGAAATGCGTTCAGGTTTGGCTGCCGGCCAGTCATTTTCCCAGATTATGAAGCGTTTAGGATTTTCAGATAATGTGGTCACCCAGCTGTCTTTGTCAGAGTTGCATGGAAATCTAAATCTTAGTTTGGGTAAAATCGAAGATTATTTAGAAAATCTATCCAAGGTCCGTAAGAAATTGATTGAGGTGGGGACTTATCCCTTGATGCTGCTTGGGTTTTTGGTGCTGATTATGCTGGGCTTGCGTAATTATCTCCTGCCTCAGCTGGACAGTCAAAATATGGCTACTCAGTTCATTCATTATCTACCGCAGATATTCCTGGGAGGCGTTCTGGTGCTATGCTTGCTGATTTGCGGTGGTTGGCTCTATTATCGCAAGAGCTCTAAGATGAGATTTTTCAGTCGTTTGGCCAAGTTTCCTTTTGTTGGCGCCTTAGTGCGGGCCTATCTGACGGCCTACTATGCGCGTGAATGGGGCAATATGATTGGGCAAGGGCTGGAATTGAGCCAGATCTTTCTCATCATGCAGGACCAGCCTTCTCAGCTCTTTCAGGAGCTGGGGCGAGACTTGGAGACGGCTCTAGGTGCAGGTCAGGGCTATGCCGAGAAGGTCGGTACCTATCCCTTCTTTAAGAAAGAGTTGGCCTTAATCATCGAATACGGCGAGGTCAAGTCCAAGTTGGGCGACGAATTGGAGCTATATGCCGAAAAGACTTGGGAAGAGTTTTTCCTGAGAATCAATCGTGCTATGAATTTGATTCAGCCTCTCGTCTTCGTCTTTGTCGCCCTCGTGATCGTTTTACTTTATGCAGCCATGTTGCTGCCAATTTATCAGAATATGGAGATTCAATTATGAAAAAATTAAAAGCTTTGAAGGTTAAAGCCTTTACTTTGGTGGAAATGTTAGTCGTTCTTCTCATCATCAGCATCTTGATGCTCTTGTTTGTTCCGAATTTGACTAAGCAGAAGGATGCTGTTTCAGATACGGGCAATGCGGCCGTAGTCAAGGTCGTGGAAAGTCAGGCTGAGCTTTATGAATTGAAGAATGTTAATGAAAAAGCCACTCTCGGGAAATTGGTTGCTGATGGTCGGATTACCGATAAGCAGGTGGCATCCTATAAGGCTTACTATGGAAAAAACAGCAGTGAAACTCGCTCAGTTGCGGATTAAGGCTTTTACACTACTGGAAAGTCTCCTGGCTCTATTTGTGGTCAGCTTCATTTTATTAGGTTTATCTGGCTCTGTTCAGGCTGGTTTCAATCAAGTGCAGGAGCAGCTGTTTTTCATGGAATTTGAGCATCTTTATCAGGAGAGCCAAAAGCTAAGTATGGCTGGACATGAAAAGATCAAATTGACCATTTCGGACCGTAAGATTTCCAACGACTATCAGCAGGTAGAATTTCCCAAGACCTTGCAGGAACATGCTCCTCAGACTATTCAGTTTGACCAGGCTGGCGGGAATTCTTCGCTCAGCAAGATTGTTTTTCAAACGGAGGATAAAAAGGTTGTTTACCAGCTTTATATGGGTAATGGAAAGTTTAAAAAGACGACGAATGGAAGCTAATATTTTGCTGGAGGCCTTAGTGGCAATGGCGGTTTTTGCGGCTATTGCCAGCCTCCTGCTTGGCCAGATTAGTCAGTCGCGGCAGGAACAGACTCGTTTATTGCAGGAGGAGGAAGTGCTGCGTGTTGCTCGGATGGCCATGCAGACGGGGCAGGAAAATCTGACGGTCAACGGCATCACAGTCCGTCAAGTCAAGACCGACCAGCAATTAACCGTCTACCATCAAGAGGAGAAGGTGCTCAGTGTTAAAAAACGTTAAAATCAAAGCTTTTACACTTTTAGAAACGCTAGTTGCCCTGCTGCTCTTGAGTGGCGGGATGCTAGTCTTTCAGTCGATGACCAAGCTTCTGGCTTTTGAACTGCGACATCAACAGGAAAATAAGCAGCAGGAATGGCTCTTATTTGTCGATCAGTTAGAGACAGAGCTATCGCGCAGCCAATTTGACAGGGTCGAAAACGACAAAATCTACATCAAACAGGATGGCAAAAATATAGCTTTAGGAAAATCTAGGAGTGATGATTTTCGCAAGACGGATGCTTCGGGGCGTGGTTATCAGCCCATGGTTTATGGACTCAAGGCTGCTCCAATCACTCAAAAGGGGAACCTTGTCCGCTTCCGCTTCCAGTTTGACAATGATTTAGAAAGAGAGTATATCTATCATGTCCAAGATAAAAGTTAAGGCAGGCATCTTGCTCTACGCCCTCTTCATGGCAGCGGTCTTCAGCTTGCTCTTGCAGTTTTATCTGAATCGGCAGGTGACCAATCAGCGCCTCTTTCAAGCCAATCGGGAGCGGGCAGAAGCCTATGCCTTGGCTGTTTTGACCAAGGAGACTGTCACAGAGGAGAGTGGACAATTAACCTTTGACAAAGGGAGCACCCATTATCGCAGGCAGGGAAATATACTGGAAGTCAGCAGCCAACTCGCCAATCAGAAGAGCTATTCTTTCTATTTTGAGAGCAAGAAGGAGCCAGAAAAGAAGGCTAAAGATGACAAACCCTCCAAAAATGCCAAAGAAAGTAAAGAGCCCTCTCCTTCAACAGACAAGAAAAGCGACTAATATAAATGTAAAAGATTTGTAATCCGATAGCCCTTGGAAAGAGGGCTTCTTTTTGGTATCATAAGACAACGGAGGATGCCATGAAATTTGAAAAAATAGAACGAGCCTTTCACCTGCTTTTAGAAAATGTGCAAAATATCCAAAATGCGCTGGGAACTAATTTTTATGATGCCTTGATTGAGCAAAATGGGATTTATCTGGATGGAGATACAGACTTACAGGAAATTCTGAAAAACAATGACAAGCTTCGTGCCCTGCATTTGACCAAGGAAGAGTGGCGGCGGGCTTATCAGTTTATTTTTATGAAGGCTTCTCAGACAGAGCCGCTTCAAGCCAATCATCAGTTCACACCTGATTCGGTCGGCTTTTTGCTGAGTTTTTTGATTGACCAGTTGGCCCAAGGAGAACGAGTTGATTTGCTGGAGATCGGCAGTGGAACAGGCAATTTGGCGGAGACCCTGCTCAACCACACACAGAAAAATATGGATTATCTAGGCCTAGAAATTGACGACTTGCTGATTGATTTATCTGCCAGCATTGCCGAAGTCATGAATTCCAAGGCACACTTTGCTCAAGGAGATGCGGTACGGCCTCAGGTTCTGAAAGAAAGCGACTTGATTGTCAGTGATTTGCCAGTGGGCTATTATCCAGATGATGCCGTGGCGGCTCGTTATGAAGTTGCCAGTCCAGACGAGCATACTTACGCCCATCATCTCTTGATGGAGCAATCGTTAAAATATTTGAAACCGGGAGGCTACGCTATCTTTCTGGCCCCAAATAATCTGCTGACAAGCCCTCAAAGCCATCTGCTGAAAAAATGGCTGCTTTCTAGCGCCCAGCTCTTGGCAATGATTTCCCTGCCAGAGAAGATTTTCGCGAGCCGGCAGAACGCTAAGACGATATTTGTCCTGAGAAAACAAGGCGAATCAGATATCCAGCCGTTTATCTACCCTTTGCAGGACTTGCAAAGTCAGGATGAAATCTTAAAGTTTCGTGAAAGTTTTCAAAACTGGGTCAAAGTTAGTGAAATTCAAACAAATTTCTGATATAATAGTTTGAAAACGCTTAAAGAGGTGACGAGATGTCAAAAACTATTTCTATCAATGCTGGAAGTTCGAGTGTAAAATGGCAACTTTATTCAATGCCAGAAGAAAAGGTGCTGGCTAAAGGTTTGATTGAGCGGATTGGTCTCAAGGACTCAATCTCTACGGTTAAATTTGATGGTCGTTCTGAACGCCAAACCTTGGATATTGCTGATCATACACAAGCTGTGAAAATTTTATTGGATGATTTGAAACGATTTGAAATTATTCAATCTTATGATGAAATCACAGGTGTTGGGCACCGTGTCGTAGCTGGAGGCGAGTATTTCAAAGAATCAGCTCTTGTGACGGACGATGTATTGGAGAAGATTGAAGAGTTGTCTCTACTGGCTCCTTTGCACAATCCTGCCAATGCTGACGGTATCCGTGCTTTCAAGGAGATTCTTCCAGACATTACCAGTGTGGCTGTTTTTGATACATCTTTCCACACAACTATGCCAGAAAAGGCTTATCGCTATCCATTGCCAACCAAGTATTACACTGAAAATAAAGTTCGTAAATACGGAGCGCACGGTACTAGCCATGAGTATGTAGCCCACGAAGCTGCAAAACTTTTGGGTAAACCGATTGAAGAATTGAAACTCATCACTTGCCACATCGGAAATGGTGCTTCTATTACAGCAGTTAAAGGTGGCCAGTCTGTTGATACTTCTATGGGCTTCACTCCTCTTGGTGGAGTGATGATGGGAACACGTACGGGTGATATTGACCCAGCGATTGTTCCTTACTTGATGCAGCATACAGATGACTTTAATACACCAGAGGATATCAGTCGGATTCTGAACCGTGAGTCTGGACTTTTGGGTGTTTCTGAGAGATCAAGTGATATGCGTGATATCCATGAAGCTATGCGTGCGGGTGATGAAAAGGCACGATTGGCAAATGAGATTTTTGTGGATCGTATTCAAAAATACATTGGTCAGTATTTAGCTGTTTTAAATGGAGCAGACGCCATTATCTTCACAGCTGGTATCGGTGAAAACTCTGTGACCATCCGCAGCATGGTTATCGAAGGAATTTCTTGGTTTGGTTGCGATGTCGATCCAGAGAAGAATTTCTTTGGCGCTACAGGAGATATTTCAACAGAAGCTGCTAAAGTCAGAGTTCTAGTTATCCCGACAGATGAAGAGTTAGTCATTGCGCGTGATGTAGAACGTTTTAAAAATCAATAATCAAAAAGCTCGGCCTAGCTGAGCTTTTTCTTGTGACTTTGTGATTACTCTTTGGTCAGATAGGATGATTCAAAGCGGCTCGGGGCTTGCAGCAGTAAGAACTAATAGTCAAGTATGGACTGAAAATCCATTTGACACAAGGTAGATGACCTATAAAGAACGGGTAGATGCTTGTTTGTATCTGGCATGCTAAGTTGCTAGATAGAGGAGAAGAAAAAGACGATGTCCGGTAGGGAATCGTCTTTTTGGAGAAAATCTGTTTTTTGAAAGAATTGTGGCTAGTTGTCGATGTGGAGTATAAGTCTTGGGGACTTGGCAATCAGGTAAGATATCCCTTTTTAGCCTTGCTTTTGTGCCGTTTGATTTCTGCTTCAAAACTCTCTGACGGTGCTTCCACGTTGATGGTTTCTAGGGTGAATGGATGAGTCAATGTCAAGCGGTGGGCATGGAGCATGAGGCGACCTTGGGGTTGAGGATGGTAGAGAGGATCGCCGATGATGGGATGGCCGTGATGGGCGAGATGGACGCGGATTTGGTGAGTCCGTCCGGTTTTCAATTGACATTTGACCAGAGTCGTCTTTCCGAACTCCTTGAGTCGGGTTACATGAGTTTCGGCGTAGAGCCCCTTTTTCGGATCAACGAGTCGTTTCCGTCGGTCATGGCGATCGCGCCCAATTTTATCTTTGTAGACGGTAGTCTTGCTGGAAAATTTTCCTTGAGCAAGGGCCCAATATTCACGGGAGATTTCTTTGTTTTCCAAGAGGCGGTTGAGAATGGGGAGGACAAAGGGATTTTTGGCAAATAGGATGGCGCCACTGGTTTCTTTGTCCAGCCGGTGGACGACATAGCAGGTCTGTCCGACATAGCTTGACACATGGTTGAGCAGAGCGACTTCTGTTGGCTCATTGGCGTGACTTTTCATGCCGTTTGGCTTGTTGACGATGATGAGATGCTCGTCCTGATAGAGCTCCTCGACCAGATGAGGCAGGCCAGCGGGGAGTTCTTTTTCTGGATAATCCTCTTTGTCAAAAGTTAGTTGAATGCTGTCGCCAGGCTTGACCAAAGTTTGCCAATGGATGGACTCACCGTTGACTAAGACGTGTTTCTTGGTTCGGAGAAAGTGACGAATCTTGCGAGGAATGAGCAGTTGGCCTTCTAGTAATTCTTTGACGGTCATTGAAGGTAAACTTGCGGGGATAGTAATGGTAAATTTCATGTTTTCATTGTAGCAAAAACTAGCCCGTTTGGGAATGCTCCGTTGGAAAGAGGAAAGCAGATCTGCTATTTCCTTAAAGAAAGCTAAAAGGAGTGGCAAGTAGCGGAGTCGTGCCTTGTGTCTGCATGGATAAGGTGATAAAATATGTTTTATGAAGAAATTAAATGATATATTTGAAAAATTAGTCAATATGTTTAAAACGGATCAGCCTGAGAAGAAGGTTGCTGAGGAGCTGGAGGGCGAGATGCCTGAGCCTAGCTATAGCCGGTCTGGTAAGAATCGGAAGAAGCCCCTGTCTCAACATCCTTTCCGTCGCTTTTGGCGCAGGTTTCATCTGACCAAGATATTCTTGATTCTCGGCTTGACCTTTGGTCTGGTGGTCGGTGGCTATCTTTTTTATGTAGCTAAGACGACCAATGTCAAAGACTTGCAGAATGCTCTTAAAGCCACGACCTTGATCTATGATAAGGATGGAAATGAAGCGGGCAGCTTGTCTGGGCAAAAGGGAACTTATGTCGAATTAGACGCGATTAGTCAGGACTTACAGAACGCTGTTATTGCGACAGAAGACCGTTCTTTTTATAAGAATGGCGGGATTAACTACAGTCGCTTCTTTCTGGCCATTTTGACTGCGGGGCGTTCGGGTGGTGGCTCGACTATCACGCAGCAGCTGGCCAAGAATGCCTATCTTTCTCAGGATCAGACCATTGAGCGGAAGGCCAAGGAATTTTTCCTAGCTTTGGAAATTAACAAAAAATACAGCAAGCAGGAAATCCTGACCATGTATCTCAATAATTCTTATTTTGGAAATGGCGTTTGGGGTGTGGAAGATGCCAGCAAGAAATATTTTGGTGTATCTGCCAGCCAGCTCAGCTTGGATCAATCAGCGGTTCTAGCTGGTATGCTCAAAGGACCAGAGCTATATAATCCCCTGTATTCAGTCGAAAATGCGACCAACCGTCGTGACACCGTTCTTCAAAATATGGTGGCGGCAGGTTACATTGATCAGGCGACGGCGGATCAGGCTGCGACGGTTGGTATTGGAGGTCAGCTAGTCGATGCCTACGAAGGTAAGTCAGAAGACTATCGCTACCCATCTTATTTTGATGCGGTTATCAATGAAGCGGTCAATGATTACGGTCTGACGGAAGAAGAAATCGTCAACAACGGCTATCGGATTTACACCGAATTGGATCAAAATTACCAAGCCAGCATGCAGGTCATCTATAGCAATGTCGATCTCTTCCCACTGGCTGAAGATGGGACGCGGGCCGAGTCCGGAAGCGTAGCGCTGGATCCTAAGACGGGTGGTGTTCGGGCTCTGGTTGGCCGTGTCAATAGTGCTGATGGCTCTGCTTTTCGGACTTTCAACTATGCGACCCAGTCTGCTCGTAGTCCAGGCTCAACCATCAAGCCTTTGGTGGCCTACAGCCCAGCTATAGCAGCCGGTTGGTCAACGGATAAGGAACTAGATAATAGTCGGACAGTTTTTGGTGACTATAAGGTTAATAACTATGGCAATATCCAAAGTTCACCGACGGTTCCAATGTATCAAGCCTTGGCTGAATCCCTCAATATTCCCGCGGTTTCAACAGTGGATGAATTAGGCGTGAACAAGGCCTTTGAATACGGCAAAAAGTTTGGGCTTAATATGGACAAGGTAGAACAGAATCTAGGTGTGGCTCTGGGAAGCGGCGTGACGACCAATCCACTTCAGATGGCTCAAGCCTATTCAGTCTTTGCGAATGATGGAGTTATGAATGATGCCCATCTTATCACCAAGATAGAAAATGCTAGTGGTCAGGTTGTTAAAACCCACCGGCAGACTTCTACCCGCGTTCTCAATCGCTCAACCACAGAAAAGATGACCAGCATGATGCTGGGAACTTTCTCAAACGGAACGGGAGTCTATGCAGCTCCGTATGGCTATACAATGGCTGGAAAGACAGGAACGACAGAGACTGACTTTAACCCTGATTTGTCAGGAGACCAGTGGGTCATCGGCTACACACCAGATGTGGTTATCAGCCAATGGCTGGGCTTCCCTAAGACGGATGAAACTCACTATCTGACTGGTACAAGTGCCAATGAAGCTTCGGCTATTTTCCGTAATGTAGCCAACACCATCCTGCCTTATACGGAAGGAACTTCCTTCTCGGGTGAGAAAAATGCCTATGCTGAAAATGGAATTTCCCCAGTCGATACCTACGGTACTGGTCAAACGAATACGACTAGCGAAAATAAAGACTTCTTGAAAGATGTCCAGGAGCGGGCCCAAAACCTGGTAGATGATGCCAAGAAGGCTATCGATGAGTCTGGGATTACTGAAAAAGCCAAAAATCTATGGGATACTATTACTGGCTGGTTCCATTAATCGTCTAAACGGCTTGTCAAAGAAGTAGAAAACTGCTATAATAAGGGGAATGGAGGCGTCATGGCATTAAAAAAAGCGAGTCTAGCGTGTACAGTTTGTGGGTCGCGAAACTACTCAATCAAACTTAGTAGCACTCCAAAACCTACGCGTCTAGAAGTGAATAAATATTGTAAATACTGCAGTAAATATACGCTGCATAAAGAAACCAGATAGGAGATAGTTGTGAAATTCATTAAAGATGTTTTCGTTTTGCTACGAGATACAACTTGGCCTACCCGTAAAGAAAGATGGACTGATTTCCTTTCCGTAATGGAATACACAGCATTCTTTGCTGTTGTGATCTATATTTTTGATAAGGTAGTTGCCAGCGGTCTCTTCCGCATAATCAACATGTTTTCATAAGAAAGATGAGGCTGGGACAAAAGTCCTAGCCTCTCAATTGTCTTTGGATTGTCGAGCAAGACGCAGTGGTTGAGTGGGCTCTACTACGCTGATTTCATCAGCTTTTACAGCCCTACTCAACTGTGCGGAGGTGGGACGACGAAATCGAATTCTAACGAATTACCGATTTCTGTCCCACTCTCATTTGTCTGTAAAATATTTACCAAAATGCTTTGTAATTTTAGATTTTATGGTATAATAAGGCTAGATATCAAGCAGAAGCCCTAGGCTTTTTTATTTAGGAAAGGACAAAACATGGACAGTTTTGATAAAGGCTGGTTTGTACTGCAAACCTACTCAGGCTATGAAAATAAGGTAAAGGAAAATCTCTTGCAACGTGCCCAGACCTATAATATGCTGGAAAATATCCTGCGCGTGGAAATTCCGACTCAGACCGTGCAAGTTGAGAAAAACGGCAAGAGCAAGGAAGTCGAAGAAAACCGCTTCCCAGGTTATGTATTGGTTGAGATGGTCATGACGGACGAAGCTTGGTTTGTCGTGCGGAATACACCAAACGTAACTGGATTTGTAGGTTCACACGGAAATCGTTCGAAACCAACGCCGCTCTTGGAAGAAGAAATCCGCAGCATTCTGATTTCTATGGGACAAACAGTTCAAGAGTTTGACTTGGATGTCAAAGTGGGCGATACAGTTCGCATCATTGACGGTGCCTTTGCTAACTATACTGGCAAAATCACGGAAATTGACAATAATAAGGTCAAGATGATTATCTCTATGTTTGGAAATGACACGGTTGCAGAAGTCAACCTCAGCCAAATTGCTGAATTATAATTTTTGAATGCATGAAAAAGAGTCGGAAATCATTTTCCGCTCTTTTTTGTTAGCAGCGCTGATATGTTAGATAAAGACTGGTGTTTCTGGTCTCATTGAAATTCATTAAACTTGACCAATGATGTAAAAAAGACAAACAAAAAAGAGAGTGGGACAGAAATCGGTAATTCGTTAGAATTCGATTTCGTCGTCCCACCTCCGCACAGTTGAGTAGGGCTGTAAAAGCTGATGAAATCAGCGTAGTAGAGCCCACTCAACCACTGCGTCTTGCTCGACAATCCAAAGACAATTGAGAGGCTAGGACTTTTGTCCCAGCCTCTTGGTTAGTATAAAGTCGGATTTAAACCGATAAAAAAGGCGGTAGACGGATTTGAACCGACGATCAAGCTTTTGCAGAGCCGTGCCTTACCACTTGGCTATACCGCCACAACTCTTACTATTCTACCTTAAAACGGCCTGTTCGTCAAGAGCTTGACCCGATTTAAGTGAGAATTTCTTGAGGGAATCCTAATAGATGAACTGGATTAAGGAGAGAAAATACTGCCCAAATACTTGTCAAAAGCTAGAAAATTTGATATGATAGTAGATGCCGTTTAAACGGCAGAAATACTCATTTTAGATGAATTGTGGAGCCGTTGCCGATTGGTAGCTCTGCGAGCTGAAATCTAAAAGAGGAAAAAAACAAAAAGGAGAATTTACTCATGGCAGTAATTTCAATGAAACAACTTCTTGAGGCTGGTGTTCACTTTGGTCACCAAACTCGTCGCTGGAACCCTAAGATGGCTAAGTACATCTTCACTGAGCGTAACGGTATCCACGTTATCGACCTTCAACAAACTGTAAAATACGCAGATCAAGCTTATGACTTCATGCGTGATGCAGCTGCAAACGATGCAGTTATCTTGTTTGTTGGAACTAAAAAGCAAGCTGCTGAAGCTGTAAAAGAAGAAGCAGAACGTGCTGGTCAATACTACATCAACCACCGTTGGTTGGGTGGAACTCTTACAAACTGGACAACTATCCAAAAACGTGTTGCTCGTTTAAAAGAAATCAAACGTATGGAAGAAGAAGGAATCTTCGAAGTTCTTCCTAAGAAAGAAGTAGCACTTTTGAACAAACAACGTGCTCGTCTTGAAAAATTCTTGGGTGGTATCGAAGATATGCCTCGCATCCCAGATGTAATGTACATCGTTGACCCTCATAAAGAGCAAATCGCTATTAAGGAAGCTAAGAAACTTGGTATTCCAGTAGTTGCGATGGTTGACACAAACACTGATCCAGACGATATCGATGTGATTATCCCAGCTAACGACGACGCTATCCGTGCCGTTAAATTGATCACTGCGAAAATGGCTGACGCTGTTATCGAAGGTCGTCAAGGTGAGGACGCTGTAGCGACTGTTGAAGCAGAATTTGCTGCAACTGAAACTCAAGCAGACTCAATCGAAGAAATCGTTGAAGTTGTAGAAGGCGACAACGCATAATTTTCATAAGTCAATTAACCTAAAGGGGCGGGGCTCAGCCCGGCCCCTTTATTTAAAAATAGTAAACATAGGAGAAGAAAAATGGCAGAAATTACAGCTAAGCTTGTAAAAGAATTGCGCGAAAAATCTGGTGCTGGTGTCATGGACGCTAAGAAAGCATTGGTTGAAACTGATGGTGACATCGAAAAAGCGATTGAATTGCTTCGCGAAAAAGGTATGGCAAAAGCAGCTAAGAAGGCTGACCGTGTTGCCGCTGAAGGTTTGACAGGCGTTTATGTGGATGGTAACGTTGCAGCTATCGTTGAAGTCAATGCAGAAACTGACTTTGTTGCGAAAAACGCTCAATTCGTTGAATTGGTAAATACTACTGCAAAAGTTATCGCAGAAGGCAAGCCAGCTAACAACGAAGAAGCGTTTGCATTGACAATGCCTTCAGGTGAAACTCTTGAAGCTGCATACGTATCTGCAACTGCAACTATCGGAGAAAAAATCTCATTCCGTCGTTTTGCTTTGGTTGAAAAGACTGATGCTCAACACTTCGGTGCTTACCAACACAATGGTGGCCGTATCGGTGTTGTTTCAGTGATTGACGGTGGCGATGACGCTCTTGCAAAACAAATTTCTATGCACATTGCTGCGATGAAACCAACTGTTCTTTCATACAAAGAATTGGATGAGCAATTTGTCAAAGATGAATTGGCACAATTGAACCATGCTATCGATCAAGACAATGAAAGCCGCGCTATGGTTGATAAGCCAGCACTTCCACACTTGAAGTATGGTTCTAAAGCTCAATTGACGGACGAAGTGATTGCACAAGCTGAAGCTGACATCAAAGCTGAGTTGGCTGCAGAAGGTAAACCAGAAAAAATCTGGGACAAAATCATCCCAGGTAAAATGGATCGCTTCTTGCTTGACAACACTAAAGTTGACCAAGCTTACACACTTCTTGCCCAAGTGTACATCATGGATGACAGCAAGACAGTTGAAGCCTACCTTGAATCAGTGAATGCTTCAGTAGTTGAGTTTGTTCGCTTTGAAGTTGGTGAAGGTATTGAAAAAGCAGCTAACGACTTCGAATCAGAAGTTGCAGCAACAATGGCAGCTGCTCTTGGCCAAAACTAATCTAAGTCTAAAATAGAAAAAGATTGAAGAGAAATTATTTCTTTTCAATCTTTTTATTGTGCTGGCCTGAATAGTTCTTCTTTTAAATTGAGAAGAACTGGCCTAGGAGATAGGTGACAGTCATGGTCAAAAGTCCGATAGTGAGGTTACGGATCATGGCATTTTTAATGGGTGCCTGTCCCAATTTTGCACTAGTATAGCCGGTTCCCAAGAGGGAAAGAGCTACAACAAGGACGGTTGCTGGAATCCGATAGCCAGCCGGAAGCAGAACGATGGTCAGCATAGGGAAAATTGCACCTATGGCAAAGGCTAGAAAGCTGGATATAGCTGCATGCCAAGGATTAGTGAACTCTTCGACCTCAATGCCGTACTTTTCCTCTACCAAGGCCTTGAGCGGATCCTGCAAGAAGGCGCGATTGGTCAAGAGTTGGGCGGAAGTCTCGCACTCACCGTTTTGGACGTAGGAGGCGTAGAGCGACTGTCTGGCAATATCTGGATTTTTTTCCAAGAGTTCTCGCTCTCTAGCTACTGCAGCCTCCTCAGTGTCCTTCTGAGTGGAGACGGATACGTACTCCCCGCCTGCCATAGAAAATGCACCGGCAAAGACAGCAGCTAGACCAGATAGAAAGATAATCCAAACATCTTCCGTCGCACTGGCCACCCCGATGACCACCCCTGCGATAGAAATAATACCATCGTTGGCTCCTAAAACCCCAGCCCGCAAAATATTCAGGCGTCCACTAAAATTTTTGTCAATCTTATGTTCTTCCATTCTAAAACTTTTCTCTTTTCTTTTTATTTATAATGATTATAAATAAAAAGAATGAGGATAGCAAGTGAAAGTCGGAAAATGAGAAAAGTCCGACGATTTAGGGGAAAATTCTTATCAAAAAAGGAGCCGTTTTAGACGACTCCTTTCTTTGTAATCACGATAATGTTGTAGCCAACTGATTATTTCACCACAATATTAACCAGTTTATTTGGCACACTAATGACTTTCACGATTTTTTTACCAGCGATTTCAGACTTGATTTTCTCATCTGCCAAAGCGATTTCCTGCAGTTCCTCACGGCTCAGGTCCTTAGCTATGACTAGCTTAGCACGGACCTTACCCTTGATTTGGACTACGATTTCGACTTCTGCTTCAACCAGTTTGCTTTCATCATAAGTTGGCCAAGCTACGTAGGAGATGCTCTCGCCAGTTTGAGCTACCGCCTGCCAGAGTTCTTCAGCCAAGTGCGGTGCAAAAGGCGCCAGCAATTGAATGAAACCTTTGGCATATTCGGCATAGAGCTTTTCTTCCTTGTTGGCTGCATTGACAAAAATCATGAGTTGGGCAATGGCTGTGTTAAACTTGAGCTCCTCAATCTGCTCTGTGACAGACTTGACTGTTTCGTTGTATACCTTGTCGAGGGCACCATTGTTATCCGCAACGATTTCTTTGCTTGTAATCAAACGATAGACCCGATCTAGGAACTTGCGGCTACCTTCCAGACCTTCCTCGCTCCAAGCGATGGATGCATCCAACGGTCCCATGAACATTTCATAGACACGAAGCGTATCAGCACCATATTGCTCCACTACATCATCTGGGTTGACCACATTCTTCAGAGATTTAGACATCTTAGCAGGCGCCTGCTCCAGTTCTTCACCCGTTTCGATGTTGAAGAAGGAACCATCGCGTTTTTCTACCTTGTCTGTCGCTACCAGAGCACCGCGGTGGTCACGGTAGCTTGTTCCCAAGATCATTCCTTGGTTAAAGAGTTTTTGGAAAGGCTCTTTGGTCGGAACGATACCGAGATCATAAAGGAATTTATGCCAGAAGCGAGCGTAGAGAAGATGGAGCACAGCGTGCTCTGCGCCACCGATGTAAATGTCAACTGGCAGCCATGTCTTGAGCAAGTCTTCGTCTGCTAATTTCTCATTGTTGTGAGGGTCAATGTAACGCAGGTAATACCAGCTAGAACCAGCCCATTGAGGCATGGTGTTGGTTTCGCGGCGTCCTTTGACCCCATCTTCCCGAGTCACTTCCAGCCAGTCAGTCAGATTGGCCAGAGGGCTTTCACCGGTACCAGAAGGACGGATATCCTTGGTTACAGGCAGGACGAGTGGAAGTTCATTTTCAGGAACAGCCGTTGAAGTACCATCTTCCCAATGAATAATTGGAATTGGCTCACCCCAGTAGCGTTGACGGCTAAAGAGCCAGTCGCGCAGGCGATAGGTGACTTTTTCATTTCCGACACCTTCTGCTTCCAGCCAAGCAACCATCTTTTCAATAGCAGCAGCCTTGTCCAAGCCATCTAGGAAGCTAGAGTTAATATGCGGACCGTCTTCTGTGTAAGCAGCTTCAGCAACATTGCCCCCCTCTAGAACCGGAATAATCTCCAAGTCAAACTGCTTAGCAAACTCCCAGTCGCGCTCATCGTGCGCAGGAACAGCCATGATGGCACCTGTTCCGTAGCTTGCAAGCACATAGTCGGCAATCCAGATTGGGATTTCCTTGCCGTTGACTGGATTGATGGCATAAGCCCCTGTCCAAACACCAGTCTTATCCTTAGCCAAATCAGTCCGAGCCAGGTCGGATTTGAGGCTGGCTGCGTGTTTATAATCTGCTACTGCTTGGGCTTGTTCGGCACTTGTAATGGCATCAACGAGAGCATGCTCAGGAGCCAAAACAGCATAGGTCGCTCCAAAAAGGGTGTCCGGACGAGTTGTAAAGACGGTGAAGTCCTCATCTGTGTCCTTAATCTTGAAGGTTACATTAGCACCGGTTGACTTGCCGATCCAGTTGCGCTGCATATCCTTGATAGACTCTGGCCAGTCCAGCTCCTCCAAGTCATTGAGCAAACGTTCTGCATAGGCTGTGATTTTCAGCATCCATTGACGCATAGGCTTACGGACAACTGGATAGCCACCGCGCTCAGATGTCCCGTCTGGCAGAACTTCCTCATTGGCAATAGCCGTTCCCAGCTCTTCCACCCAGTTTACTGGCACTTCAGCTTCATAAGCCAGGCCTTTTTCGTAAAGCTTGGTGAAAATCCACTGGGTCCACTTGTAGTAGTTAGGGTCAGTGGTATTGACTTCCCGATCCCAGTCGTAAGAAAAACCAAGCGCATTGATTTGGCGTTTGAAGTTGGCAATGTTTTCTGCTGTAAAGTCAGCTGGGTCATTGCCTGTATCCATAGCGTATTGCTCAGCTGGCAGACCAAAGGCATCCCAACCCATTGGGTGAAGGACATTGTAGCCTTGCGCGCGCTTGTAGCGGCTGAGGATATCCGTCGCTGTGTAGCCTTCTGGGTGTCCTACGTGCAGACCAGCTCCTGATGGATAAGGAAACATATCCAGCGCATAAAAGTTAGGCTTGTCCTTGTCGGTACCTGTCTTGAATGTATGGTGCTCAGCCCAGTATTTCTGCCACTTGGGCTCGATTTCTTTGTGATTGTAAGTTGCCATAATCATTTACTCTCCAACGATCTTTTCTGTGTTCTAAACACGTTTCTATCTATTATACCATTTTCAAGGGATTTTGAAAGCAACCGGCGAAGGAGAATGAAGAAAATCTTTGCGGCTTGACCTTGACTTATTTTTAAAAACAGATAGAATGAAAGCAAGTTTAAAAAAGTGAGGTTGAGGATGGCAAGGAAGACTTTATTTCAGATTATTGAGCCCCATCAAAAGGAAAATGCGATTGAAAAAGCCTATGATGTCTTTATGTTCCTGACTATTATTGTCAGCCTGATCCCCCTGACCACCAAAAGTCACACCGGAGTCTTCATGTGGTTGGATTTTGTGTCAACGATTATTTTTATTATTGACTACATTCTTCGGCTTCTAACGGCTGATTATAAATTGGGAAAGGGGAAGCTTTCTTTTTTCCTCTATCCTTTTATCTTTCTGGCGATGGCTGATTTGCTCTGCATTTTGCCTTCCCTCTTTTTGTTAAATAATAGTTTGCGACTCTTTAAGATTTTGCATATCTTCAAGTTTATTCGCTATTCTAAAAATATCCAAATATTGACCAATGTCTTAAAGAAGCAGAAGGACAGTTTGATGATCGTGGGTCTTTTGGCTCTCGGCTATATCTTCATCTCTGCCCTTATCATTTTTAATGTCGAGCCCAGCACATTTCCTAATTTTTTTGACGCCCTCTACTGGGCAACCATCTCCCTGACGACGGTTGGTTATGGTGATATTTATGCAGTTTCAACGACTGGAAAAATTATTACCATGATTTCATCCTTTTTAGGAATCGCCATTGTGGCTCTGCTCGCTGGTATCATCACGGCCGGCTATATGAAAGAAATTAAAGAACTATAAAAACCTGTTCGGGAAGGCTCTAATGCCCTTCCTGAGCAGGTTTTTTGATTGATTAAACGTTATTGAAGTCCTTTACCAAATCACCACGCGCTCTTCTGGACTCCGCCACATACCGTCGCCTTCTTGGACATCAAAGGTCGTAAAGAAGTCGTCAAAGTTAGGTAGCTGAACATTGGTCCGAAGCTTGGCTGGAGCATGGACATCAACGCTTGCCAAGAGTTTCATATACTCTTCGCGTCCCTTCATTCGCCAGATGCGGGCAAAGTTAGTGAAGAATTCCTCCGCAGAGAAGTCAGCTTCTTTCTTGGCTGCTTCTAGAGCCGCTGCAATACCGCCCAAGTCCGCTACGTTTTCTGAAACGGTTAGCTTGCCATTGACCTTGGCACCATAGGAATCTAGACCTTCAAACTGGTCAATGACCTTCTGAGTCCGCTCAGTAAAGGCTTGGTAGTCATGTTCTGTCCACCAGTTGTTGAGGCTGCCGTTTTCATCAAAGGAAGCGCCGTTGGTATCAAAGGCATGAGAAATCTCATGGGCAATAACTGCTCCGATACCGCCATAATTGGCTGAAGAAGACTGGTGCAGGTCATAGAATGGTGCCTGCAGGATAGCCGCTGGAAAGACAATCAGGTTTTTCTGAGGATTGTAGTAGGCATTGACCATATGGGCTGGCATTCCCCATTCTTTGTAATCCACTGGCTGGTTCCACTTGCTCCAACCATACTTAATTTCCACTTGTCGAAGCTTTTGAGCATTTTCGAAGAGGCTGAGATTCTCATCAACAATCTTGTCCGCATAGCGCTCAGGGAGCTCCTCTGGGTAGCCGATATAAGGCTTGATGACATTGAGTTTGACAATAGCCTTGTCCCGAGTTTCTAGTGTCAGCCAGTCATTGCTTGCGAGGCGTTCCTTGTAGACTTGGATCATGTTGGCTACTTTTTGCTCGACATCGGCCTTGGCTTCAGGGGAGAATTTCTGTCCGGCATACCAGAGCCCGATGGCTTGATTGAAAGGCGCTTGAGCTAGGTAAAAGGCAGCTTTTTTCTTGTCTTGCGCCTGAGGTGTTCCAGATAGGGCGCGACGATAAGCGCCTGCTAGGATACGGATTTCGTCAGTTAAGTAGGCTTCAGCTGATGCGATAGCGTTAAAGATAAGCACGGCCTTGAGCAGAGGCCAAGCCTCTTCACAGTAGAATTGGTCGGCAGCCTGCCAGAAACGCTCTTCTGGTACGATAATTTGGTCAGGAATTTGCCCGATGAGTTGGGTGAAGATAGTATCTAAAGGTAGATTCGGTGCTAAGGCCTTGAAGTCTCCCCACTTGTAAGGGTGGTAAAGCTTGGCATATTCTGAACTTTCCTCTCGTGACAGAACGACTTTGGCAATTCGAGCATCCAGTTCTAAAACCTTATCCAGCAAATCTTGGATTTCTTCTGCTGAAAATTCGAATTTTTGCAGCAAAGCTTCGGAAGACTCACGCCATTTTTTCAAGAGCTTATCCTTTTGAGGATGCCCATCGGCATAGTAGGTTGTATCTGGGAGAATAGTACCTGGTGCATCTGCCCAAAGGACATTGATACGGGCGTCCATAAAGTCAGGCGCTACACCAAAAGGAAAGAAATTGGGCTTGCCAGCCAGCTCAAACTCGGCAATCTTTGTGGTAAATTCTGCAAAGGAGTTGAGTGCTTGGTATTCCGCAATCAAAGGCAAAACAGGCTTGACACCGAGTTCTTCCCGCTTGTCATAGTCAGCAGCTAAACGATGGTACTTAATAAAGTTTTGTAAAATAGCATCATCAGGAACTTCCTCACCCCGCAGCCATTGATCAGTAGTGGAGAGCATCAGCTTTTCAATCTCATCTGACAAATCTGTGAAGCCGCCGGTTACAGGTTTATCATCTGGGATAACCGCTGTTTTGGCCCATTCACCATTAATGGCATCATAAAAATCATCTTGTAAACGTGTCATCTTGTTCTCACTTTCATGCTTTTGATATAACCTTATCAAAATTAGGTCCTTTTTTCAAATATTTCCTATATTAATTCTAAGGATTTTTTAAAAATTAACTTGACTTAATTTTCATTTTAATGTATATTAAAATGAAAGAGGTGTAACAATGATTGAAATGAAAAATTTAAGTGTCAGTTATCAAGGACAGCTGGCCTTAGAAGCAACTTCTTTAACAATAAAAGGACCGACTATCACAGGGATTATCGGACCAAACGGGGCTGGAAAGTCAACGCTCATCAAAGGTATGTTAGGAATTGTTGAGAGTGAGGGGCAGACCTTTCTGGATAGAAAACCCATGAAGCAAGAATTAAGCAAGATTGCTTATGTAGAGCAGAAAATTCACATTGACTATAATTTTCCTATCAAGGTCAAGGAGTGTGTGTCTCTGGGCTTGTATCCTAAGATCAGGCTCTTTCAACGCCTCAAAGCGTCTGACTGGGAAAAGGTTGCCCAGGCTTTGAAAATCGTTGGTTTAGAAGATTTTGCTGAGCGGCAGATTAGCCAGTTGTCTGGTGGGCAATTTCAACGGGTCTTGATTGCCCGTTGCTTGGTTCAGGAGGCGGACTATATCTTCCTAGATGAGCCTTTTGTTGGGATTGACTCGGTCAGCGAAGAGATTATTATGAAAACACTCCGTCAGCTAAGAAAAGACGGGAAGACGATTTTGATTGTCCACCATGACTTGGGCAAGGTGGTCGCTTATTTTGATCAGGTCTTGCTACTTAACAAAAAGGTCGTCGCTTTCGGATCAACCGAGAGTACCTTCACCAAAGAAAATATGCAGAAGACCTACGGTTCTCAGCTTTTTATGAATGGAGGTGACTAGGATGATCCAGGAATTTATTCAAGGATTGCATGATTTTCATTTCCTGCAAAATGCGTTGATTACGGCCATTGTGATTGGAGTGGTGGCAGGTGCCGTTGGGTGCTTTATCATCTTGCGGGGCATGTCGCTCATGGGGGATGCTATTTCTCACGCGGTGCTGCCCGGCGTGGCTCTGTCCTACATTTTGGGAATTAATTTCTTCATCGGTGCCATTACCTTTGGCTTACTAGCTTCTATTATTATCACCTACATCAAGGGCAATTCCATTATCAAGAGTGACACAGCTATCGGAATTACTTTTTCTTCCTTCTTGGCTCTGGGGGTCATTTTGATTAGTGTTGCTAAGAGTTCGACCGATCTTTTCCATATTCTCTTTGGGAATATATTGGCGGTGCAAGACCTTGATATGTGGATTAGTATTGGTGTGGGCATCTTGGTGTTGCTGGTCATTGCTATTTTCTTCAAGCAGCTTTTGCTGACCTCCTTTGATCCGCTTTTAGCCAAGGCTATGGGAATGAAGGTTAATTTTTACCACTATTTGCTGATGATTCTTTTGACTCTGGTTTCTGTCACAGCCATGCAAAGTGTCGGAACGATTCTGATTGTGGCCATGCTGATTACACCAGCTGCGACCGCCTATCTCTATGCCAAGAGTCTCAAGACCATGATTTTATTGTCATCTGCCTTGGGGGCTGGTGCATCTATTTTAGGCCTCTTCATCGGTTATAGTTTTAATGTTGCAGCAGGTTCTAGTATCGTTCTAACCTCTGCCCTAATCTTTTTGGTTTCATTTTTTATCGCACCAAAACAGCGGTATTTAAAAAGAAAAGTAAAATAATATATTTATGGAGGATTTCCAATGAAAAAATTAGGTTTTTTATCACTGCTTTTATTAGCAGTCTGCACTCTTTTTGCCTGCTCTGGTCAAAAGAATTCGTCTGGTGGGTCGTCCAAGCTCAAGGTTGTTGCGACCAATTCCATTATCGCTGACATTACCAAAAATATAGCTGGCGATAAAATAGATTTGCATAGCATCGTACCTGTCGGCCAAGACCCACATGAATACGAGCCTCTACCTGAAGATGTCAAAAAGACTTCCCAAGCGGACCTCATTTTCTACAATGGGATCAACCTGGAAACTGGTGGCAATGCTTGGTTCACAAAATTGGTAGAGAATGCTAAGAAAAAAGAAAACAAGGACTACTACGCTGTCAGCGAAGGCGTTGATGTCATTTATCTTGAAGGCCAAAATGAAAAAGGAAAAGAAGATCCGCATGCTTGGCTTAACTTGGAAAATGGTATTATCTATGCGAAAAACATTGCCAAGCGCTTGATTGAAAAGGATCCGGCTAACAAAGAAACTTACGAGAAAAATCTTAAGGCTTATGTGGAAAAATTGAGCGCTTTGGACAAGGAAGCTAAAGAGAAATTCAACAACATTCCTGAAGAGAAGAAAATGATTGTAACCAGCGAAGGTTGCTTCAAGTACTTCTCTAAGGCCTACAATGTGCCATCAGCCTATATTTGGGAAATCAACACTGAAGAAGAAGGGACTCCAGACCAAATTAAAAGCTTGGTTGAAAAACTTCGTAAGACCAAAGTGCCATCACTCTTTGTGGAATCAAGTGTAGACGACCGTCCGATGAAGACCGTTTCTAAAGACACCAACATTCCGATCTACGCTAAAATCTTCACTGACTCTGTTGCAGAAGAAGGCGAAGAAGGCGATAGCTACTACAGCATGATGAAATACAACTTAGAAAAGATCGCAGAAGGTCTGTCTAAATAATAATAAGAGGTTGGGAAGACAAAATCCTGACCTCTTTATTTCTGAAGGACAAGCTTCACATGGAGTAGCTCTCAAATTTTCGGTCAAATTATTCGAAAAAAATCACTATTCGCAGTACAATGGAGCTATCAAACATGAATGGAGACTTCCTATGACAACTTTTCTCGGAAATCCCGTAACCTTTACGGGCCAACAACTGCAAGTCGGCGACACAGCCCACGATTTTAGCCTAACAGCTACTGACCTTTCAAAGAAAACTTTGTCTGATTTTGCTGGTAAAAAGAAAGTCCTCAGCATCGTGCCGTCTATCGATACTGGCGTTTGTTCAACTCAGACCCGTCGTTTCAATCAAGAACTCTCTGACTTGGACAATACCGTTGTGATCACGGTTTCAGTTGACTTACCTTTTGCTCAAGGCAAATGGTGTGCTGCTGAAGGCATCGAAAATGCCGTCATGCTATCTGACTACTTCGACCATTCTTTCGGTCGCGACTATGCTGTCCTCATCAATGAATGGCATCTGTTGGCCCGTGCAGTTCTTGTCTTGGACGAAAATAACACTGTGACCTACGCTGAATATGTTGACAACATCAACACCGAGCCAGATTATGATGCAGCCATTGCGGCAGTCAAAAGTCTGTAAAGAAATATACTTTTCCAAAAAATGCACTTAATTCTTCATAAGAGTTGAGTGTATTTTTGTCTTCTTGGCTAAAAATTTTGGAAAATACAAAAAGACAAACATCAATTTTGATGCTTGTCTACGATTTGAAAGAGCTATCTAGGCTCTTTTACTTATTCTGTAGTTAATTCTTTCTGGGCTTCCTTGCCTTG
>NZ_CALHWC010000189.1 GCF_938036805.1 uncultured Streptococcus sp. | reverse complement strand
GGACGACGAAATCGAATTCTAACGAATTACCGATTTCTGTCCCACTCTCTTTTTATTGCATTAAAAGTATAAATTATTGTTATTGGTCTGTTTTTGAGAGACCAAGGCTGATTATGATGAGGGTAAAAAAGAATGCAGACAAGAGGCCTCTTGTGGTACTGTTTAGAAAAGGCTTGTCAAAAACATAAAAATTATAAGCAGAAAAACCTAATCCAAGGAGAGTTATCATAGCTGAAATAGCCAGCAGAATTAACCAAATTTTTCTTTTATCCATTATGAAGACCATTCTTTATTTTCTATGAACTAAGTATATCACAATAAGCAAAAAGCGACATGACATGGAAGTCAGATTGTAGAGCCTATTTCCTGACTTTTTCCAAAAGCCCTTTTTTCATTCTTACATAGAAACAGTTGTTTACTATATAAAAAAAAATGAGGCAGTATTGATTTCTGCCTCACTATCAGTTTATTGGAAAAATGGATTGAAATTCTTTTCGTGACCAATCGTTGTGTCATTTCCATGGCCGGGATAGACGCGATAGTCTTTGGGTAAGACAAATAACTCTTCGCGGATACCAGTAAGGAGCTGGTCCATGCTACCAGTCGGCAGATCTGTACGACCGATGGTTTCACGGAAGAGGGCATCACCAGTCAGGACGACCTGATCTTCTGGGAAAATAATGGAAACTCCTCCGATAGAATGACCAGGGGTTGGAACAACGTAGAAAGAAAAGTCATCCAGCTGGTAGTCCTCGTGATAGTTGAAAAAATATTCAGCAGGTCTGAGAATGACGTCTTCCAAATCTGCATGGCGGTCGAGACCTGAAAGATTATCAGTAGGAGTATAGAGCCAGCTTGCTTCGCTCTCAGCTACATAGACGGGTGGATTGGCAAAATTATCTCGGACCTTATCCAGACTCATGATATGATCGTAATGCGTATGAGTCAGTAAAATAGCTGTGATGGGTTTAGCAATTTCTTCTAGCTTGCGTTGAATCTTCCGCCAGTCGCTGCCAGGGTCAACGACGATGACATGACGGTCATTTTCAAGGACATAAGTATTTTCAAAAGCAATGAGATTGACAATTTTGTGAACTTTCATTGGGCTTCCTTTGCGTATGTTTTCTCAATAAAGAGTGTAACAAAAAAGCAGAAATTTTGCACAAAATTAATTTTGTAGCTTAGCTTATTTTCAGATGTCTCAGGCTGGCATTTGTGATATAATCATAGCAGTATGACACAATCGAACTATAAATATGCTGTCATCGACTTGGAGGCTACAAGTGCGAACAGCAATGCAAAAATTATTCAAATCGGCATTGTTATCATTGAAAACGGGATGATTTGCCAAACGTATGAAACAGATGTGAATCCGCATGAGGCTCTGGATGAGCATATTAAACAGCTGACAGGATTGGATGATCAGCGCTTACGCCAAGCTCCGGATTTTTCACAGGTTGCCCGTGAAGTTTATGAACTTATTGAAGATGCGATTTTTGTCGCTCATAATGTCAAGTTTGATGCCAATTTATTGGCAGAAGCTCTCTTTTGGGAAGGCTTTGACCTGCTGACTCCGAGAGTGGATACGGTGGAATTAGCTCAGGTTTTTTATCCGACTTTTGATAAATATGCCTTAGGAAATCTGTGCGAGCTTCTGGAAATTCCTCTGGAAAATGCTCATACCGCTTTGGCAGATGCTCAGGCGACAGCTCAGCTATTTCTAAAAATCCAGAAAAAGATGACTGGACTGCCAAAAGCTTTTCTGGAGAAGGTGCTGGAATTTTCCAATAGTCTCATCTATGAGTCACGGCTAGCTATAGAAGAGATTTTTCAGTCGATGCCAGACTATTCTGGAAAGGCTTTGCAGGAGACGCACGGTATCTTTTTGAAAAAGCCGAGAATCCTGCCGCCTGAGAAGAAACTTTCACAGGACTTTCTGACCAACCTTTATCTGCTGGGGCTAGACGAGCGTCCCGACCAGCTGAGATTTGCGGAGTATGTGACTGAGGCGCTTAGTCAGACGGCACCTAGCTTTTTGGAGGCTCAGACAGGGCTTGGCAAGACTTTTGGCTATTTTTTGCCTATTTTGGCTCATGGTCAGGATAGAGTCTTAGTAACCGTTCCGACGAAGATTTTACAGGACCAGCTGATGCAAAAGGAAGGCCGACTCTTAGAGGAAGTCTTTCATATCTCCTTTCATAATCTCAAAAGTCCCGAAAATTATCTAAAATTAGATCATTTTTATCAAAGTCTATCGGTTTTGGATGACAATCGACTTGTTAATCGTTGCAAAATGCAGCTTTTGATCTGGCTGACAGAGACGGAGACGGGTGATTTAAATGAAATCGGTCAGGCTTATCGTTTTGAGTCTTACTTTAGTCAGATACGCCATGATGGGAAATTAAGCAAGCATTCGCTCTTTTATGAAGAGGATTTTTGGCGACTGGGGCAGGTCAAGGCAGCTAGCAGTCGTGTCGTGATTACCAATCATGCTTACCTTCTGACGCGCCTTGAAGATGATCAGTCTTTGCTGGACAATCGGATGCTGGTGGTGGACGAGGCTCAAAAAATGTTTTTTGTCTTGGAAAGTTTTTCGCAGGCCAGTATCAATTTGACCAAGCAATTGCAAACTATCAGCCAAGCTTTGCAGACAGAAAAACAGATTTTACAAGAACGCCTCTTGCAAAGCATCCAATTTGAACTGGCGGATGCTGCTGAAAAGCATCGGGGCAAGACCAGTGAATTGGATTCACAGAAGATAGCCAAGCTGCGTCAGGATGTGTCTGAGCTGGATGAAAACTTGCTGCCAGAGCTCAGGGAATTGTTTTCAACTAAGTACCAATACTACTGGCTAACGGAAGAGCAGTTTGCAGATCATCGGGTGACAAGGCTTCATGCTGGACGCTCAGAACTCATGAGATTTAAGGATTTCCTGCCTGATACCGTTAAGGTAATCTTGGTTTCCTCTACTTTGGAGATTAGTTCCAAGGTGAATTTACCTCAGTTACTAGGTTTTGAGGATTATTATTTTTATAAACTTCCTCAGCAAAAGAAGCCCCTGCAGAAACTTTTCTTAGATCTAGATTTTCCAGATGTGGTGGAGTTATCAACGCAGGAATATGCTGAGAGGATTGTCGCAAGCTTGGAGAGTTTAGCTCTATTGAATCTGCCAATGGTGGTTCTCTTTACCTCCAAAGATTTATTGCTTGCCACTTCAGACCAGCTGACCTTGCCGCATTTGGCCCAGTATAAGAACGGCGAGCCAGCCAATATCAAGCGTCGTTTTGACAAGGGAGAGGCCACTATCTTGCTGGGAGCAGGCAGTTTCTGGGAAGGAGCGGATTTTGCTCAGCAAGAGCAAATTATTCAGCTGATCACACGGATTCCTTTTGATAATCCCAGAGATTTCTTTGTGCAAAAGATCAATCATCATCTGAAGGCAGAAGGCAAAAATCCTTTTTACGATTATCAGTTGCCGTCAGCTATTTTACGATTGAAGCAGGCCATGGGACGAACCCGTCGCAATGAACACCAAAAGTCGGCGGTTATACTTCTCGACAAGCGTATTTCAACTAAGCGCTATGGTCGGCAAATCCAGCAAAATCTAAATCAATTGGCATCTCTAGAAATGCTGTCGCAGCGGGATATTGTAAAGGAATTAAAAGAATTTTTCGACTAAAACTGCTTGAAAACAGTCAATTTTATCTGGCTGTTTTTCTAAATGATTGCAAATTTTCTCGGCTACTGATGCCAAAAATCTGCTATAATGAAAAGACTAGGAAGAAGGTTATGACGTGAAAAAGAATCTACCAGGAATTGCTCTATCATTTGCGATAGCAGCTATTGCCATTTATTTAGGGAATTGGTTTCCGCTGATTGGATCCAGTGTGTTTGCCATTGTCTTAGGAATTTTGCTTAGTAATTTATGGAAATTGCCAGACTCCTTTCAGCCGGGCTTGACCTATTCAGGAAAGAAACTGCTTCAATATTCTATTATCTTTTTAGGTTTTTCTATGTCAATCGGCAAGGTCTCTGCAACGGGTTTGTCCTCTTTGAAGATTAGTCTTTTAACTATTTTGATTGCATTCTTGGCGGCCTATGCAGCTGGGAAGTTCTTCAAGATGAGACGTGTTTTAACCATTTTGATTGGCTTTGGAACGGCAATTTGTGGTGGTTCAGCTATTGCAGCAGCTTCGCCCATTTTAGAAGCAGAAGAAGAGGATATTGCTCTTTCCATTTCAACCATCTTCTTTTTCAATATTTTAGCTGTTTTTATCTTTCCTTTTCTGGGGCATCTCATGCAAATGTCTGATGCCTATTTTGGGACTTGGGCAGGGACGGCCATCAATGATACTTCGTCAGTCGTTGCGGCGGGTTATACTTACAGTCAAGCAGCGGGAGATTTGGCAACTATTGTCAAACTAAGCAGAGCCTTGATGATTGTACCCGCCTGCCTCACCTTTGCAGGCTATCGATATGTTCGAGATAAGCGGTCAGCTCAAAAAGTAGACTTGAAGAAGATTTTTCCATGGTTTATTTTGTGGTTTGTCCTGGCTTCTGTAGTGAGCAGTTTGGGAATTTTTCCATCAAATCTAGTTCCTTACACGAAACTTTTATCCCAATGGCTGATGGCTATGGCCTTAGCAGGAATTGGAACCAAGGTGTCATTCAAACAGTTCAGGGAGGCTGGAGCGGGACCTTTATTAACCGGAGCTTTTGCTTGGTTCTGCGTCGCAGTTTCTAGTTTGATTATCCAATATTTTTTGTAAGAAAGGAAAATTATGCCTTCACAGCGAAGAACATTTGAGTCTCGGATTGATTACAGCTTGCTTTTACCTGTCTTGCTCTTACTATCAATCGGAGTTACGGCTATTTATATAGCGGTTAGTCATGATTATCCAAATAATGTCTTGCAGATTGTTGGTCAGCAAGTAGTTTGGATTTTATTAGGCTTTCTGATTAGCTTTATCGTTATGTTTTTTAACACTAAGTTTCTTTGGAAGATGACGCCTTTTCTGTATGTTTTAGGCTTAGGACTTATGGTTCTTCCGCTTGTATTTTATAGTGAGAGCTTAGTGGCTTCTACAGGGGCGAAAAACTGGGTATCTATTCGCGGGGTTACTCTCTTTCAGCCATCTGAATTTATGAAAATTTCATATATTTTGATGCTGTCGCGAGTTGTAGTGAAGTTTCTGCAGCAAAATAAGAACTATGAGCGAACCATTGCTTTAGATCTCTTTTTGATTGTAAAATTAGCATTATATACCTTGCCAGTCTTGTTTCTTTTAGCCTTGCAGAGTGATTTGGGGACAGCTCTAGTATTTGCTGCGATTTACTGCGGCATTGTTCTCTTATCTGGTGTTTCGTGGAAGATTATTCTACCAGTTTTCTTGACAGTATCCCTTCTTTTTACTGTCTTTATGTTGATCTTTATTTCAAATGGTGGCCGTGCTTTTCTCCATGGGTTAGGGATGCCGACTTATCAGATCAATCGGATTTCAGCTTGGCTGCATCCCTTTGAGTACGCTCAGACGATAACTTATCAACAGGCACAGGGGCAGATTGCTATTGGAAGTGGTGGTTTGTTAGGTCAAGGATTTAATGTCTCAAATCTGCTGGTACCTGTCCGTGAAAGTGATATGATTTTCACCGTGATTGCAGAGGATTTTGGCTTTCTTGGCTCTAGTTTAGTGATTGTTATCTATCTGGTTTTGATTTATCGCATGCTCCAGATCACTATCAAGTCCAACAATCAGTTCTACACTTATATCTCGACCGGCCTCATTATGATGCTCCTCTTTCATATTTTTGAAAATATTGGTGCTGTGACAGGGATTTTGCCTTTGACAGGGATTCCGCTCCCCTTCATTTCCCAAGGGGGCTCCTCTATCGTCAGCAATCTCATCGGAATCGGCCTCCTACTGTCTGTCTCTTATCAGAATAATCTAGAGGAGGAGAAGCGAGCTGTCACGCCAGCCGTTCGTAAAAAAGTTGTACTTAGAAAAATAAAATAAGAAATGGATACCTCGTATCCTAGAAAGGTGTTTTATATGAAAAAAGTAGCTCTTATGTTAGCCAATGGCTTTGAAGAAATAGAAGCTCTTACCGTTGTCGATGTCTTGCGTCGTGCAGGCTTTATTTGTGATATGATTGGCTTTGAGGAGGCTGTGACCGGCTCTCACCAGATTACTGTCAAAGCCGATCAAGTCTGGAATGGGGATTTATCTGCTTATGATATGGTCGTTCTTCCGGGCGGTATGCCAGGATCAACTAATCTGCGTGATGACGACCGCTTGATGGAAGTTCTGCAGGAATTTCAAGCAGAAGGTAAATTTGTCGCAGCGATCTGTGCGGCTCCCATTGCCCTTGACCGCGCAGGGCTCCTGAATGATAAGAACTTCACTTGCTACGATGGAGTGGAAGCCAACATTGAAAACGGTAGCTATCAGAAGCAGACCGTTGTCATAGATGGAAAGTTAATCACCAGCC
Source organism: uncultured Streptococcus sp. (assembly GCF_938036805.1). GTDB lineage: Bacteria > Bacillota > Bacilli > Lactobacillales > Streptococcaceae > Streptococcus. Next base: position 7,675 of record NZ_CALHWC010000189.1, on the reverse strand, counting down.
GTGGCCCATCCACAGCCCTGCCTTTTGCCTATGAGTTGGTTCACCAGTTAGGCGGAGATGCAGATCAATTGGCAAGTTCTATGCTTTTTAAAGATGTTTTTGAGAACTAAAAGATTCACTCGATTTTCGGGTGATTTTTTTCTGTCTAAGTTGGATGAAAAATCGATGAAAATATGCTATTTCATCATAAATAAAAGCCCCTTTTTTTCAAAAAATATGGTATAATAAAGGGTATGAATTATCAAGATTACATCTGGGATTTAGGTGGGACTCTCTTGGATAATTATGAGACTTCAACCGCAGCTTTTGTCCATACCTTGCAGGACTTTGGTCTGACTGCGAGTCATGATGAAGTTTATAAGGCTCTCAAGGTTTCGACAGAGTATGCAGTCCGCCAGTTTGCCCCTAGAAACAAGGAATTTTTAAAGGCTTATAAGGCGAACGAGGCCAAGGAATTAGAGCATCCGATTTTATTTGACGGTGCATCAGAATTATTGGCGCAAATTATCCAGCAAGGTGGCAGAAACTTTCTGATTTCTCACCGAGATGATCAGGTGTTAGAGATTTTGCAGAAGACGCAGATTGATCCTTATTTTACAGAAGTAGTGACGGCTACTAATGGTTTTAAACGTAAGCCGGATCCTGAGTCTATGCTGTATTTAAAAGACAAGTACCAGATTGAGTCTGGGCTGGTTATCGGAGATCGCCCGATTGATATCGAAGCTGGTCAGGCGGCCGGCTTTAGCTGCTACCTCTTTGATAATATGAAAAATCTTGAAGAATTTGTAGATATTGAACTAGAAAAGGAATAACATGACAGAAGAAAAGCAACAAGACATACAAGCGCAAGAATATGACGCTAGTCAGATTCAGGTCTTGGAGGGCTTAGAAGCCGTTCGGATGCGCCCTGGTATGTATATCGGTTCAACCTCTAAGGAAGGTTTGCACCACTTAGTATGGGAAATTGTTGACAATTCGATTGATGAAGCCTTGGCTGGCTTTGCCACTCACATTCAAGTCTTTATCGAAAAAGATAATTCGATTACAGTTGTTGATGATGGTCGAGGCATTCCGGTTGATATTCAGGAGAAAACAGGCCGTCCAGCTGTGGAAACTGTCTTTACTGTCCTTCACGCAGGAGGAAAATTCGGTGGTGGCGGATACAAGGTCTCGGGAGGTCTGCACGGTGTGGGCTCTTCCGTTGTAAATGCCCTGTCCACTCAGCTGGATGTCCGCGTTTATAAAAACGGCCAGATTCATTACCAAGAATACCGTCGTGGTCATGTAGTCGCTGATCTAGAAGTCATCGGTGAGACAGATCGTACAGGTACGACAGTCCACTTTACACCGGATCCAGAGATTTTCACTGAAACAGTGGAATTTGACTTTGAGAAGCTTAATAAACGGGTGCAAGAACTGGCCTTCCTCAATCGTGGTCTCAGAATTTCTATCACTGATAAGCGGGATGGAATGGAGCAGGCCAAGGATTACCACTATGAAGGTGGGATTGCCAGCTATGTCCAATACATCAATGAAAACAAGGATGTTATCTTTGATACGCCGATTTATACTGACGGCGAAATGGACGATATTACGGTTGAAGTGGCTATGCAGTACACGACCGGCTACCATGAAACAGTCATGAGCTTTGCCAATAACATCCATACCCACGAGGGTGGAACGCATGAGCAAGGCTTCCGGACAGCCCTGACACGGGTCATCAATGACTATGCCAAGAAAAACAAGCTTCTCAAAGAAAACGAAGACAATCTGACTGGGGAAGATGTGCGTGAGGGACTGACAGCAGTCATCTCTGTCAAGCACCCCAACCCTCAGTTTGAAGGTCAGACCAAGACCAAGCTGGGTAATAGCGAAGTAGTCAAGATTACTAATCGCCTCTTCAGTGAAGCTTTCTCAGATTTCCTTTTGGAAAATCCTGCGGTGGCTCGAAAAATCGTTGAAAAGGGAATTTTGGCTTCTAAGGCTAGAATTGCTGCTAAGCGAGCTCGGGAAGTAACCCGCAAGAAGTCTGGTTTGGAAATCTCTAATCTGCCAGGGAAATTGGCTGATTGCTCGTCCAACAACCCACAGGAAACAGAACTCTTCATCGTGGAGGGAGACTCAGCGGGTGGTTCAGCTAAGTCTGGGCGTAACCGTGAATTTCAGGCTATTTTGCCGATTCGCGGTAAAATTCTCAACGTTGAAAAAGCCAGTATGGATAAGATTCTGGCTAATGAAGAAATCCGCAGTCTCTTTACTGCTATGGGAACTGGTTTTGGAGCTGACTTTGATGTTAGCAAGGCTCGCTATCATAAATTAGTCATCATGACTGATGCGGACGTGGATGGAGCTCACATTCGGACTTTGCTCCTAACTTTGATTTACCGCTACATGAAGCCGGTTCTGGAAGCAGGTTATGTCTACATCGCCCAACCACCAATCTATGGTGTCAAGGTCGGCAGCGAGGTAAAAGAATACATCCAGCCAGGTGCTAATCAAGAAGAAGAACTGCAAGCTGCTCTTGAGCGCTATAGCGAAGGTCGCTCTAAGCCGACGATTCAGCGCTACAAAGGTTTGGGAGAAATGGATGACCATCAGTTGTGGGAAACGACCATGAACCCAGAACACCGTCTAATGGCGCGAGTTTCTGTCGATGATGCTGCGGAAGCTGATAAGATTTTCGATATGCTGATGGGAGATCGTGTAGAGCCTCGTCGTGACTTTATCGAAAAAAATGCAGTATATAGCACACTTGATGTCTAAAAAGTTAGAAAAAACAACCATTACAAATGAATTTGTGATATAATCAATATGTTTGCTTTTTAGTAAAAGAATGAAGGAGTTTTATATGTCTAATGGACTGATTATTCTCATTATTGTAGTAGCAGCACTATTAATTTTAGGCTATTTTACTGCTATCTATATGAGAAAACGAAATGAAGCGAAGCTTCGAAGTTTGGAGGAGAAAAAAGAGGAACTTTACAATCTTCCCGTGAATGATGAAGTGGAAGAAGTTAAAAATTTACATTTGATTGGGCAAAGTCAAGTGACTTTCCGTGAATGGAATCAAAAATGGGTAGACCTTTCTTTAAATTCATTTGCTGACATTGAGAACAATCTCTTTGAGGCAGAGGGCTACAATAATTCTTTCCGTTTCCTCAAAGCCAAGCACGCGATCGAAAATATTGAAAGCCAAATTGATTTAATCAGTGAAGATATTCATGCGATTCGTCAGGCTTTAGAAGATCTCAAAAAACAAGAATCTAAAAATAGCGGACGAGTTTTACATGCCCTAGATCTATTTGAAAATTTGCAGCATACTGTAGCTAGCAATCCTGACGCTTATGGACGAGCTCTTGCAGAAATTCAGAAGCAAATGGAAAATATTGAGTCTGATTTCTCTCAATTTGTTACTCTCAATTCTTCAGGGGATCCTGTGGAAGCGGCAGAAATCTTAGACAAAACAGAAGATCGTATCTTGGCACTAACACAGATCGTCGAAAAAGTTCCAGCAATTGTAGAAGACTTGACTGAGAAATTACCAGATCAATTAGAAGATTTGGAGTCTGGCTACCGCAAATTATTGGAAACCAATTATCATTTTATTGAGACTGACTTAGAGGCGCGTTTCCAACAACTTCGTGCTAGTTTGAAACGAAATGAAGAAAATCTTGCGGCTTTGGAGTTGGATAATGCCTTGTATGAGAATGAACAGATTCAAGAGGAAATCGATGCTCTGTATGCTATCTTTACTCGAGAAATTGAGGCTCATAAAGTCGTTGAGAAGTTGGTGAACTACCTTCCTGACTATTTAGAACACACTAAAGAGAATAACCAACAGCTTCAAAGTGAAATGGAACGCTTGTCGCATTCATTCTTATTGTCAGAACCTGAGATTAGCCATATTAGAGATTTAAAATCTGAACTGTCTGCTCAAGAAGAAGTCGTTCTGACTGCTCTCGAAGATGCAGCTGAGATGAAGAAGCCATTCTCACTTGTTAAGGAAGAGTTGGAATCCATTCAAGCTCGTTTGAGAGAAATCGAAGATGAACAAGTTGAACTTGGTGAGCAACTAGATAAGATTGAAAAAGACGATGTCAATGCCCGTCAAAAAGTTACGATTTACGCCAATAAATTGCATACGATTAAGCGATTTATGGAAAAACGTAATTTACCGGGTATTCCAGAGTCCTTCTTAACAATTTTCTTTGGAGCAAGCGACTATATTGAGGAGCTGGCTAGAGAGTTGGAAGCAACTCGTGTGAATATCGAATCTGTTAACCGCTGGTTAGAGATTCTGGCAAATACAATGAATGAATTGGAAGAAGAGACATATCGAATCGTTCGAAATTCTACCTTAACAGAGCAGTTGCTACAATACTCTAACCGTTATCGTTCCTTCGATGATAATGTGCAGGCAGCCTTCAATGAATCCCTTCATGCCTTTGAAGTTGAATTTGACTATGCAAAATCTTTGGAAATTATTTCAAAAACCTTGGATGTTGTTGAGCCTGGGGTTTCAGCTCGTTTCATCAACTCATATGAAAAAACACGCGAAAATATTCGCTTCTAAGAAAGTTCCTTCGGGAACTTTTTTCTTTGCAATCTAGCTTGTCTTGTCACTGAAAATCCTGTATAATACAACAAATCATAGAAAACATGAGGTGAGTAGATGGGTCAGGTCAAAGGTCTATTGGTTATGGATGTAGATAGCACTCTTATTATGGAAGAGGGGATTGATTTACTGGGCGAGGAAGCAGGAGTTGGGCAGCAAGTAGCCGATATTACCGAGCGAGCCATGCGCGGGGAATTGGATTTCGAGGCTGCCTTACGGGAGAGGGTTTTACTCTTGGAGGGGCTTCCAGAAACTATCTTTTCGCGGATAGCTGACAAGATTCATTTCACGCCTGGTGCTAAAAAATTAGTAGATGAGCTGCATGTGCGTGGCTACAAGGTTGGCTTGGTGTCAGGTGGTTTTCATGAAACGGTGGATAGACTGGCTGAGGAGCTAGGAATTGACTATGTAAAGGCCAATCGCTTAGAAATCAAGAATGGCTTGCTTACAGGTCATGTTTTGGGAGATATTGTTAGTAAAGATACTAAAGTTCAGATGCTGAAAGAATGGGCTCAAGAAAATGGTTTGGAATTAAATCAAACCATTGCTATGGGAGATGGTGCCAATGATTTGCCTATGATTCAAACGGCAGGCATTGGAATTGCTTTTAATGCCAAGCCAATTGTAAGAGAGCAAGCGCCCTATCAAATCAATGTTTATGATCTCTATCAAGTAATGGATATTTTAGATGGGAAGGAAAAATAGGAGGCACGATGCATATCTTGTTAGCACCAGATTCTTTTAAGGAAAGTTTGTCTGCCGTTCAGGTAGCAGAAGCCTTGAAAGAAGGTTTTTCCCAAGCCTTGCCAGAGGCGACTTTTGACTTACTGCCTATTGGAGATGGCGGCGAGGGGACTGTGGCTGCCTTGATTTCGGCTATGAAGCTAAAGGAGTTTCGCCACTGGGTGACCGGACCTTTCGGCCAGCCAGTCGAAATGAAATATGCAAGACAAGACCAGCTAGCCCTTTTTGAAATGGCAGATTTAGTGGGACTGGCTTTAATTCCTAAGGAAAAACGCAATCCTTTAGGCTTAGAAACCAGAGGGCTGGGGGAGCTGATTCTTCATTTGGCCGAAAATGGAGTCAGGAAGATTCTGGTCGGTGTTGGAGGCTCGGCGACGAATGATGGGGGAATCGGTATGGCAGCAGGCTTAGGTTATGAATTTTTTGATGAAAACAATCATCGACTGCGACCGATCGGTTCCTCTTTAGGGAGAGTTGCTCGAATTTCTGCGGAACGTGTTCCAACTTGCTTGGATGATATAGAAATTGAGATTTTGACAGATGTTTCCAATCCTTTATGTGGTCAGCAGGGAGCAACGCAGGTCTTTGGACGGCAGAAAGACCTGTCTGAATGGCTTCTTTCATCTGTCGATCAGGAAATGAGGAACTTTTATGAGCTGGCCAATCCACAGATTTTTACCCAAGCTGGTGCTGGCGCAGGAGGGGGCATGGCAGCAGGGCTGGTTACATTTGCTAAGGGGAAAGTCGTGTCAGGAATTGACACCTGTCTGGATTTGCTGGATTTTGACCGCAGGGTTAAAGAAGCGGATTTAGTTGTTGTTGGTGAGGGGCGCATGGATAAGCAGTCTTTGGCAGGAAAGGCTCCAGTTGGAGTAGCAAGGCGGACGCCGAAAGAGATTCCTGTTCTTGCAATTTGTGGCAGTTTAGCAGCTGATTTGCCCCCATTTCCTAGAGAAAATATTCAAGCAGCTTTTCCAATTATCTCCCAAGTTGCGGATTTGGATGAAACCTTAGCCCAGGCGAGGGAAAATCTGGTTCGTACTGCTCGCAATATTGGCAACCTATTAGCCATCAAAAAAAGACTGGGACAAAAGTCCTAGCCTCTCAATTGTCTTTGGATTGTCGAGCAAGACGCAGTGGTTGAGTGGGCTCTACTAGGCTGATTTCATCAGCTTTTACAGCCCTACTAAACCGTGCGGAGATGGGACGACGAAATCGAATTCTAACGAATTACCGATTTCTGTCCCCCCTCTCTTTTTCAGTAAATATTCGATTTCTTTGATGATTAAGCCGTTTGCAAATTCAAATAGATCGCAGGAAAGGTCTCCGTGGTCATTGACCAAAATTGTTAGAATCCGACTTTGCTCGGCATTAGTGTGATAGTATTGGCAACTAAACTGTGTGGAACTGTCCTGATAAGCTTCCTTTATCCTGTGGAGGTAGCCTTCTTTTCCCTGAATGATTTCTGGGGATTCTCCATGCAGGTCCCAGATGACATGCTCGTCTAAAAAAGTTTGATAAATGTCCCAGTCACGCTGATTTTTCGCCTCGAAAAAGGCAAATAATTTCTCTAAATTCGTCATTTATGAAACATTTTTTTCCAAAGAGAAGTTTTCTTGCGGGGAGATGGTTTACTCTCTGCTGGATGGAGGACGTCGGCAAATTGCTTGCTCAAGTCTTTTTCTTCCGCAATCACAGGACGATCACTATGGATCACCAAACCGAAAGGAGAGGATTGGCAAAAAGCAGAGACGATGGTGGCCTCGCAGCCTAAGTCTTTGGCGGTTTTTAGGTAGAAAACCTGCTGGCTGGATATGACTTCAGGCGATATTTTGACTGTGACAGGATGGTAGCTTTTAGTGATCTTCTCAACTATTTCTTTAAAATGCTGCTTTAGGAGAGTAGAATTTGCATCAGAAATAGAGCAGTAGCCAATCACCCGCTCTTCAAAAGTTTCCAGAAATTTGCGCTGTTCATCAGGATTGAGCTTAGCATTTCCCTGAGATTTTTCCATGATAATGTTATTTAGATCTGTCATGTTTCTAGTATATCATAAATAAAGGATTTCTGATTTTCAAACCGTTAAGAAAAAGATAGGATGTAACCGATTGCATTTCAAAAATTGTGATTTTTCAAGCAAAGCTGCTGTTTTTCCTTGAAAAAAAAGCGCTTTTGAGGTATCATAGACTAGTAAATAATTTTAAACAATAAGGAGAGTCAAAATGTCAATTATTACTGATGTTTACGCTCGCGAAGTCCTCGACTCACGCGGTAACCCAACACTTGAAGTAGAAGTTTATACTGAATCAGGTGCTT
>NZ_CALHWC010000188.1 GCF_938036805.1 uncultured Streptococcus sp. | reverse complement strand
TGTAAAGACTATCCTTCAGCTGCCAGTTCATGCTGGTTTTGAATTGGTCATTGCCGTATTTGATAAGGTAAGGTGACTGAGCTTGATTAAAATCACCAATTAATTTTGCGCTTTTATTCTTAGAGTCCAGAACCACATCTTTAACAGTGACTTCTCCACCATCTTTGTTGGTAATTTTTAGGTTTTTCAGAATATCTTCTTTTTTAGCATTTTCTAAGGTAGAGAAAGTCGCCTCAATTTCTGTCAGGCTAACATGCTGGGCTCCTGTCATGCGGATATCATTGACAAAGTATGGGTTGGTATAAACCGTTGGATCCGCATCACGCAAGAAAATCTGGCTAGTTTTACCCAAATTTGCGAAATTATAATCCTGTTTTTGAATCTTCACATCATCTCCTGACTTGCTTTCATCTAAAAGCAGGAAACCAACCATCTTTGCAGCCTCTTTCAGAGGAACATCTACGTAGCGACCGTATTTCCCAGTCTTTTCAAAGTCCACGCCATCAGGCCAATTTTGACCTGGATGTTGCACATCTCCCCAGAGCCAGAGGGATTTCTTATCATACTGACCATCTGTACGATAATAATTGATCCGAAGCATTCCTTCTTTCAAGGGCTCGGATGTATGAGGATTGTAGTCTTTGTCAAACCAAACTTCATTCATCTGAGGGCTCAGTAGCTCAACTGTCTTGTCTCCCGTAATGTTTTGACCTGCCGTATTGTTGATTAAGAGACTAACCTTGCTTCTTTTCTCTGCCATCTTGACATCAAGGTAATAGCCATAATCATCTTTTTTAGCTGTCGCAAAACTAGTCGCACCAGTCGGCCAACCTCCCTTTTGACCAGAAGGCGTTTCAACATCATCCCAAGTCCATAAGCCTAAGCTATCCAGATTCTCGGATGGTAGATTTTTGAAATGGAAACGCATATGGCCATCTGCGATAGCATCCTTTGGCGATGTCTCCAACTGACTAGTTGACGCTGGCTTTTCTTTCTCGTCAGATACAGCTGTCTCCTTTGCTTCTTTCCCAGCTGCTTCTGGAGTCGCACTAGAGTCTGCCCCCTCTGTAGGCTGGGTAGCTTGACTTACTACTGCTTCAGGCTGGGCGCTTTTCTCGATCTCTCCTTTTTGTTCGCTTTCTTTTTGCGCTGAACTATCCACTTCCTCGGCTTTTGCTTCATCTGCTAGCTTAGGCAAAGCTTCCAAATTAGCAGCTGATACTGTTTCCGTTGCTGGGCTAGTCGTAGCCTTTGTCTCATCCGCTTTGGCTAACTGAGCACCTCCAAAGAGGAAGCCAGATGCAATCACGACAGATGCTACTCCGACTTTTAAGCGACGAATCCCAAAATAATGACGCTTTTCACTGGTCCGAGACTGTAGATGATAGTTTCTTTTCATAAATAAAAAAACTCCTTTATTTTTTCCTATAGAAAATACGTATGCAAACGTTTTCTGTATCTATTATACAGATTATCCATCGAAATGTAAAGGTTTTCATTGATCGTTTTTTATTCCAAAGCTTTATGTATGATTTCAGATTAGTTTTATACGAAATTCACCAGCTCTCTCTGTCTTGTTTAAGATAATGAAGCTAAATATTTCTTTAGACTCATCAAAAAAAGCTTTTCTTTCATAAAGCTTTTCTTTTAAAGTTTTTTTAATGTAGTTCAATCCCTGATTACTTTTTGGTGTTAGAATCACTACCGCTTTCCTTGGGCTATCACCTGCATTGCAATAGCACTGTCCGTTTTTTAGAAAGATAAGATTTCTCCAAACTTTAAAGAAAATCGAACTAATCTACATAGAAAAATCTTCTATAAATTCGAGCAATTGTTAAAACAATGATTGAAAATATAGCTATTATAGACAATACTATTTTCCCAAAACTTATTTCCGAACGGATTATAAAAATGTGAAAGAGAGGTGCCAATCCTACACCTATAGCAATTAGATAACTAGCAAAGTTTATTGAACCAAGACCTGCAAAAAAATGTTTCATTTTAAATACCCAACTTTTTACCTTTCATTTTATTGTGATTCTCTCTAAATCAGTTTCATTGTTTAATTCTTATTAAATTTCCTCGTATAGCCCTATTCAAATAGTTATTAAATCCAAAGGTTCTCCTCAAACACTCTCTTCTGAAGAATTGCTCTTTAGGAGATTTTCTATTATCTCTTTATTTTCTTACTTAGACTCACTAGACCATGCCTCATCTCTAAAAGACCTAGTAAAAATCGTAAGAAACGAAAGCGATTTATCCTATAAACAGATATGGAAAGAGCGTTCGAGGTCTAGATTGCCATGAAACTATAGGAAAAAGGACTAGCCGAGGCCTAGATTGCTGTGAATTTATAGGAAAAGTGACCAGCCGAAGCCTAGATTGCCATGAATTTATAGGGAAAGTAGCCGACCGAGACCTAGGTTGCCATGATTCTATAGGAAAAAGGACCAGCCGAGGTCTAGGTCGCTATTAACCTGTAGAAGATGGACTGTTCCAGCCATAGCCCCTATAATGGAAACTTTTTAAGCATTATCAGCAACTGCAACTATCAAAAACCAAAAAAGCTGAGACAGTCGTCTCAGTCTTTTTCTTCTGTTATAAATTGACTCAAAATCCCATTGATAAACTTACTTGATTTTTCATCTGAGAATTGCTTGGAGAGTTCAATGGCTTCATTGACAGCTACTCGCTCAGGAGTATCAAACTCTGTGATTTCAAAGATGCCTAATCGCAGGATATTCTTTTCTACCAAAGTCAGACGCTCAACTGTCCAGCCCGCTTTTAAGTGCTGGGCAATTTTTTTATCCAATTCTTCCTTGGACTGGAGCACCCCTGTGACCAAGTTGAGTAGAAAGGCTGGGATATTGACCTCAGCATCTGTCTCCTCTTCGTCCTTATCGTAGGTATAGGCAAAGCGGCAAGATTCAATGGCATCCCCTTCATACTCCAGACTCATCAAAGCCTGAAAAGCCCGCTGACGTAGCTCTCTTCTAGATTCTAACAAAACATCAGTCATTGAGGAAATCCTCATCAAATAGATCTTTCAAATCTGGTTTTGGTGATTTTTCTGGAACAATGCCTGCCACATGGATATTGACAGCAGACAGCTCTACTTCAGCCATATCGCTTACAGCACTCTTGACTGCTTTTTGGATTGCAACTGCAACTGTTGGTACACTGATACCATACTCCAGATATAGGTAGATATCCACTGTTATGTCGCCACTTTCATCCGTATGAAGCGCAACACCACGTCCAAGCGTACGCATAGAGAGGCTGTCTGACATGCTTTTATTTGCAAAAGAATGAACGCCCTCAACCTTTGCCGTAGCAATGGCAATGATTTTTTCCAAAACTCGTGGCGCAATGACGATTTCGCCTAATTGTTCGTTTGCCATAAGAATTCCTTTCTATCTGAAAGATTAAGATTACGCACGAGAAACGTAAGTTCCTTCTGCTGTATTGATGACCAGTTTTTGTCCAACTTCGATGAAGTCTGGCACGTTGACAACAAGACCTGTTTCAAGAGTTGCTGGCTTACCAGAACCTGTTACAGTAGCACCCTTGATAGATGGTTGTGTTTCTGTTACCACCAATTCAACAGTTGTAGGTACTGTCACACCGATCACTTCTGATCCGTAGAATTGGATTTTCACGTCTGAGTTTTCAAGGATGTATTTCAATTCTTCCTCTACATTGACTACTGGGATTTCGTATTGGTCATAAGTCTCAGTATTCATGAAATAAGCAGTGCCATCCATTTGGTACAAGTATTGCGCTGGTACTGTTTCGATGATAGCTTGTTCAAATTTTTCTTCTGGACGGTAGCTAGTCTCAAATGTAGAACCAGTACGAACATCACGCAATTTCATACGCATGATAGTATTTCCCTTACCTGGTTTGTGGTGGCTTGCTTCCAAGACACGGATCAATTTACCATCAGCAGTTTCAAAAGTCATTCCAGCTTTCAGCTTGCTTGCTTCAATCATTTGTTTTTTACCTCTTTAATAAATAATTTACTCTTTATTCTACCATAAAGCTTGATAATTCTCAAATCACAATCAATTCTTTTGGAGCAAGGGTCAAGACCTCACAACCAGTTTCTGTGATCAGAAGGTCATCTTCGATCCGAACGCCATATTTGCCATCCAGATAGATACCCGGTTCATCGGTCAGAACCATACCAGCCTTGATCGGTTCTTCTGACTTGCCAAAGTAAGGAATCTCATGGATATCCAGACCAATCCCGTGACCAATCCCATGGCTAAAGTAAGGGCCGTAGCCTGCATCGTTGATGATCTGGCGTGGAATCCGGTCAAAATCAATACAGCTGAGTCCAGCTTTAGCCGCTTCTATCAAAGCTTGATTACTACGCAGGACAATGTCATAAATCTCCCGCTCTTCATCTGTCACCTGCCCCACATGAACAGTCCGTGTCATATCGCTGACATAGTGATTGTAGTAGCAGCCAAAGTCCATGGTCAGGGTTTCACCATTTTGAATGACCTTGTCACTAGCCACGCCATGTGGCATAGCAGAGCGGTAGCCCGAAGCGATGATAAAGTCAAAGGAGGCTCCTGAAGCACCTAACTGGCGCATGCGGGCATCCAAAAAGTTCATAACAGCCAGCTCTGTCGTCTGACCTGGCTTAATAAAGTCCAGCACGTCTAAGAAGGCTTGGTCAGAAATCTGGCAGGCCTTGCGAATGGTCGCGATTTCTTGCTCATCCTTGATCATGCGCAACTTTTCAATAAAACCTGTCATCGGCACCAGCTCATGACCAGCAAAAACACTTTCCAGCATTTTAAAGTAAGCATAGGAAATCTCATCATCAAAACCGATCTTTTGCAGCTTGTCGTCCGCAATGATTTTAGCAATTTCACCAACCGCATCCCGCGTTTCAACAATATCAAAGCCCTCAACCACGCCCTTAGCAATCAAGGTATAACGAGAATCCGTCAGGAAAATCCGACGCGACTTGCTGATGAAAACTGTCGCTTCTGTCCCGCTGAAACCAGTCAGGTAGTAAATATTCTTCAGATTGGTTACTAGGACAGCATCGCATTCTGTCTGAGCCAAGGCTGCTTCAAATTTTTCAACTCTTGATAACATGAGGTACCTCCATGAAATAACTACGTTTATTATATCAAAAAACCAAGAAAAGAGAAAAATTTAAATTAGACAATATTTAAGTTCTATCACTAAGTAAAATAACACATTTTAAAACACCTCCTTGTAATTTGTGAGTCTTCTAAGAATCTGTTGAAAATCTTGATAAATACTATTCTCTAAATTTACCTATAAAAACAATAATATGCTGTAATCCCCTCTGATTTATTGATGAATCAATTACGATAGTGTCAGTTTCATCCAAAAAGAATTGACAAAACTTGCGAATAATAGTATTATTACGTTAATATTATCTATAAACAAAGGAGATTGCTATGCCAAAATACAAATTACTTGCATATTTTGAAGATGGTGAAATTGTAGAGGAAGACAACTTTGGAAATTACTTTGATACAGAGGACGACGCACGATATGCTATTTCTGAATTTGAAAACAACATGAGCGTGGGAGCTGAGGTTTTGCATTTATCAGATCCCTTTGAATACCCTGACGAGGAAGCAGAGCAGGCTGTTTCTTATGAAATAGTCGAAGTTGATTAGTCTGATCGCTGTATTCTATACCTATTGTTTAGTTTAATAAAACGACCTTCATCTTTTGGATTTAGGCCGTTTTTATTTATACCACTTTTAATTCTAATTCACACAAATATTAGCAACACTTATTGTTAGTTTGTGAAATATATATTATAACTTCAATAAAGACTAGTAATTGAGATTTAATATCTAAATTTAATGAGTTATAAGATTGTACTAAAATCGTTTTTACTCTTAAATTAATTTAGCTTACCTTTCAAATACTGGGCGGTATAGCTGGCTGGGTTGGCTGCGACTTTTTCTGGTGTACCCGTCGCAATGATGGTTCCACCACCGACACCGCCTTTCGGTCCCAAGTCAATGATATGGTCAACTGTCTTGATAACATCTATATTGTGCTCAATAACTAAGACACTATTTCCATCATCAACGAAACGATCCAGAACTTTTAGCAGACGAGAAATGTCCTCTGTATGCAGATCTGTTGTCGGTTCATCCAAAATATAGAGAGACTTCCGGTCGATCTCTTGTGGAGCTCACGAGCCAGCTTCATCCACTGGGCTTCACCACCCAATAAAGTGGTCGCTGGCTGTCCCGCTGAAACCAGTCAGATAGTAAATATTCTTCAGATTGGTTACTAGGACAGCATCACACTCTGTCTGAGCCAAGGCTGCTTCAAATTTTTCAACTCTTGATAACATGAGGTACCTCCGTAAAATAATTCGATTGAGTATCGTAAAATAAAAATTCTGCTGATGAAGAGTCACTACTCTTCGTCTTTTGTTTCTTTTTGCGTCTTTTCCACATTGCGCTGATAGGCCTGAATCTGGCGTTCCAACTCCCGTTCGATCGCTGGTTCTGGCGCATATTTCTCTTCCCAGTCATCTGGTTTTAGGATTTTATGAGTCACGGGATCAAAATGCGCTTTTCCATCTGGGAAAATTTTCCCCATATTGGCCTGATGGACAATATCAAAAATCCGCTCGGGATCGACTCCCATCAAGACAAAGCTACCGTAAGTAAAGTAGAGCGTATCGATCAGAGCATCCACTTGACCAACTAAAGAAATTTCTGCCTTGTTCTTGCTACGAACCTTGACAGCAGCTTTATCTAAAGCTTCGTGCATTCTAACCATCGACTGGTCAAATTCTTCCTCTGAAGAGCTGGCAGCTCTAAGAAATTCAACCAACTCTTCCAACTTGAAGTCAGCACGATGCCGAGCTTCCTCTGGTGTCCAAGCGATGGGTTCTTCCTGCGTAGACTCATCCATGACACCATGGAAAGTCTTGACCTTATTGAAATGGTGATCACGGGACACAAAGACTTTCTCGCTGGCCAAAATACCGAAATGTTCCAGCGCTCGATGGATCCCATCTTGACTATTGCTGCTAGTCGTATGCTTGGCTACTTCCTTGACAGAGCTGGTGCCATTTCCCATAGCAATAGACAAGCCAACTCCCGATAGCATTTCCAAGTCGTTGTCAGAGTCGCCGAAGGCCATGACCTGATGGATATCAAAGCCGTATTCTTGACCAACTAGACGAATCCCCTCCAGCTTGGACATCCCTTGATTGATAATGTCCGCTGCATAGGGGCTCGAACGAGTAAATTTCAAATGGGGAAAATCCGCTTCAATTTTTTCACTCTCAGCCGGATCCGCCAAAATCAGGACTTGATAGATAGGCTCTTGAATCAATTTCAGCAGGTCTTCTTCATGCTGAGGCAAGGCCTTGCTCACAATCTTGTTAAAACCGTGGCTCACCGTCCGAGTCATGCTCCTAGGGATAAACTGGGTTGCCCACTGAGAAAAAGAACTCATACCAAAGGTCATAATTTTTGAACCTTGCATGGCCTGTTCCGTCCCCAAGGAAATCTCTTTCCGGTGCTTCTTGGCATAGGCGATCAAATCACGCAGGCTCTGCTTATCAATCGGTGTAGCAGAAATAACCCTATCTTTTGAAAAAATATACTGACCATTGTAGGTGACAGCAAAGTCTAAATCCAGCTTATCCATAAAAGGCTTGACAAAGAAGGGGCCGCGGCCTGTCGCTAAACCGACCAAAATCCCTTGTTCTTGCAAACTCTTAATGGCGGCCTCTGTCGATTTCAAGACGGTTCGACTGTCATTAATCAAGGTTCCATCTATATCAAAAAAGACAGCTTTTATTTCCATTGATTTTCTCATTCTTTCCTTTTATGATACAATAAATTATAACACAATTCACGGAGAAGCACATCTATGAATAAGCAGATTTTAGTTTTACATACTGGTGGCACCATTTCCATGCAGGCTGACGGAAGCGGTGCTGTCAATAGCAGCCAAGACAATCCCATGAACCATGTGGCAGTTCCCTTAGATGGTATTGAAGTAACGGTCGTTGATTTCTTCAACGTTCCCAGCCCTCACATCACTCCCCAACACATGCTCGAACTCTACCAAAAAATCAAAGCTGACGCTGACCAATACGACGGTGTTGTCATTACCCACGGAACCGATACTCTGGAGGAAACGGCCTACTTCCTTGATACCATGGACCTGCCTGACATCCCTGTCGTTTTGACCGGAGCTATGAGAA
Organism: uncultured Streptococcus sp.; assembly: GCF_938036805.1. Taxonomy (GTDB): domain Bacteria; phylum Bacillota; class Bacilli; order Lactobacillales; family Streptococcaceae; genus Streptococcus. The sequence continues at coordinate 833 of NZ_CALHWC010000188.1, read as the reverse complement.
GCTCAAATGAACTCGGTAGTGACGGAGTTTATAACTACCTGACTGCCTTACGGGTAGCCAGTGACGAGAAGAGTCGAGGCAAGGGCGTTCTCGTCGTCATGAATGACGAAGTCCATGCTGCCAAATATGTCACTAAAACCCACACCACCAACGTCAGCACCTTTCAAACTCCGACGCACGGTCCTCTAGGCCTGGTCATGAAACACGAAATTCTCTATTTCAAAACAGCAGAACCTCGCGTCCGCTTTGATCTGACTAGTATTTCAGGACTAGTTCCCATCATTCCAGCCTATGCCGGTATGAAAACAGAACTGCTTGATATGCTGGATTGGCAAAAGCTAGACGGCCTCATCATCGAAGCCTTTGGCGCAGGCAATCTGCCAAAAGAAACTGCGGAAAAATTAACAGAGATGGTAGAAGCTGGTCTCCCCATCGCTCTCGTTTCACGCTGTTTCAACGGCATTGCTGAGCCTGTCTACGCCTATGAAGGCGGTGGTGTCAAACTGCACCAAGTCGGAATCATGTTTGTCAAAGAGCTCAATGCACCGAAGGCTCGCATCAAGCTACTGATTGCCCTCAATGTCGGCCTAAGCGGTCAAGCATTAAGAGATTATATAGAAGGATAAAAAACTAAGCTTGCCTATTCGCTTGCTATGCATTATTCCTCGATTTTCCTTTATAAATGCTGGATCCTTCGGTATAAAGTTTCAAGTTCATAAATATTCTTAGCCTCAAGCGAAGTTATAAATTCAAAAAAGGAGTTTGGGACAAAAGTCCAACCTCAAATATAAAAAGCGAACAAAACTAGTTTTCTGGTAATCAGAATTCTGCTT
>NZ_CALHWC010000187.1 GCF_938036805.1 uncultured Streptococcus sp. | reverse complement strand
AAAAAGCTGACCAGTAGCTTATCGCCAAAGGAAAGATTGCCAATCGTTCCAGGATTATTATACTCCGTCCAAAGACTCGCGACCGTCCCAATAACGAGGAGACCAGCAGTCAGCAGTAAGACTACCTTAGTATGAAAGTGCAGCCCCTTCTGTTTTCCTCCAAATTTAGTCGCCAAGTCAAACCAGACCATAAAGCCAAGTCCTCCAGTAATGATGAGGAGAGCCAAGGTGATATTGACCAAAACATCTGTCTGCAAGCCTAGTAAGCTATCATTGCCAAAATTATCAAAGCCCGCATTACAAAATGCAGAAACGGCTAAAAAGATGGAATTAAAAATCCCTTTTATCAGACCAAACTTGGGAATGAAGCGAATCATGAGAAGGAGAGCGCCCAGTCCTTCGATAGTAAAAGTCGTGATAAAAATCGAACGGACAAATTGACCTAAGGTACGATTGTGACCATAACTAAAACTATCCCGCAGAATACGGCGATCTTTGAGGCTGAGCTTTTTCCGACTTTCCATGGTGAAAAATCCGATAAAAGTCAAGATTCCCAAACCACCAATCTGAATCAGCAGCATACAAAGGAGCTGTCCCCAGACATTGTATGTATCCACAACCGATCGAGTAAAAAGCCCTGTCACACAGACCATCGAGACAGCTGTAAAAAGATGATCCAGATAGCCCGCTTGGGAACTTTCCGTCTGCACCCAAGGCAAACTGAGTAGCAAGGAGCCACAGAATATCACCAGAAGAAAAGACAAGATAATCTTTTGCGCTGGTGACAAGCGTGAAAATAAATGCTTCATAAAGTTTCCTTTCCTAATCTAATAAAAGCAGAGGCTAGCTCTATCTGCCCTTCTCTTTCCTTGACAGCCCGCTGCAAATCATCCGGACTCTGCAAGTTTCTGACTTTGATGGCATAATCCGCTGCGACAATAGCATGTCCCCGCATGTGGCCTGTTGCGACTGCTTGGGCAAAAGCACGCGCAGCATACTTACCGATTTGTGATTGGGCTTGCTGCGACAGTTTATTAGCCAAGAAACCAGCCTTCCTTAGTTCATAGGCAGACGCCCTCCCATCAAGTCGAGCCTGAAAAACCTCTCTTACCTGAGTCAAAATCTTCTGCCTTTCAAACCCATCTTCCGTATCTATCAGAGCTATAAAGCTTGACGCCATTTTCATAGCCCATCGAGCCAGTTGCCCCTGAGGAAGTTCCTCCAAAACAAGCTCCAATTCCAATCTCTTCTCGCCATCATCTAGAATTTTCAGCTTGTAAGGGCTCGGTAGACTCACTTGATCTTTCTCATAAGACTTGCGCTCATGAGCGTTCCAAGCATAATCTTCTGACTTCATATGCCCTCCCGTTTCGAATTTATTTAAATTTGAGTGTAGATTTTGCGTTTGTCTTAACTGAGATACTTGCTTCTCGCGGAGCTCGAACTGCATCAATGGCCCTAATTTCAACTACGCCTAACGGCTTGTTTTATTAAGGAGAATAAAAGGAACCTAGTTCTCGCAAAGCTCGAACTGCATCAATTTCTCTAACCTCACTTACGTGCTAGGCACTCAGTTCGTTAAGAGAAATAGAAAAACGGGACACATGGCCCCGCTGCTTCTTATTTCTCATCAATAACGATGCGAACTTTTTTGTACTCGGTTGGGACAGAGTAAACAATCGTCCTTATAGCGGAGATAGTACGACCTTTACGACCGATCACACGTCCAACATCGCTTGGATCAAGATCGAGATGATACTCTAAAAACTCAGGTGTATCTTCAATCTTGATAGTTAAGGCATCTG
>NZ_CALHWC010000186.1 GCF_938036805.1 uncultured Streptococcus sp. | reverse complement strand
AGTGGACGAACACCCATGACTTGGTCATAACCAGCATCGCGCAGGAATTCCTTAGCCGCATCAGATACTGCCAGATCAATTTCTTTCTTGCTCAAGGTTTGATTTACTTCAATCAACATGAGATTCACAATTTCCATCAGGTCTTCTTTCTTGAGATGAGAGAACTCGATCACTGCATTGAAACGATTGAGGAACTCTGGGCGGAAATAAGCTTTGAGTCGGTCCATTAGATCAGGCTTTTCTGCATCCTCTTCTAGACCTGCTTCATAGCCAAAGCCTGCATTAGAAGTTGCAATGATAACCGTGTTCTTAAAGTTGACTGTGTTGCCTTGACCATCTGTCAAGCGACCGTCATCCAGAACTTGAAGGAGAAGGGTAATCACTTGTGGATCCGCCTTTTCAATCTCATCCAAGAGAATGATAGAGTAAGGATTGCGACGGACACGCTCGGTCAGAGTGTTGTTGTTATCATCATAGCCGACATAACCAGCAGTCGTACCAATCAGCTTGGAAACCGCAGTCCGGTCGGAGTATTCTGACATATCCAGACGGATAATAGCCTCTTTAGTACCGAACATATCCAGAGCCAGTTGCTTAGCCAACTCAGTCTTACCAACCCCTGTCGGACCGACGAAGAGGAAGCTGCCAATCGGACGGTTGCCTTCGTCAAAGCCCGCACGGTTACGGCGGATGGCTCTAGCCACAGCTTCTACAGCCTTGTCTTGGCCAATGACCTTGGCTTTGAGACGGTCATTCATGCCCTTGAGGCGTTCAATGTCGCTAGCACCCATTTGAGATACTGGCACTCCCGTCATCCGCTCAACAGACTCTGCTACATCGTTGACCGTAGCAGTCACCTTCATATCCTCGGTGTGGTTTTGAATTTTCTTTTCCAGCTCTTCGATGCGAGTCTTAGCATTCAAAGCTGCTTCATAATCTTCTTTTTCAACAGCTGCTTCCTGCTTGTCTTTTTGCTCAGCAATCTCATGCTCAACCGCATGGACATCGGTTACTGGATGCTGGGCCGCCAAGTGGGCAGCAGTCACGTCGATCAGGTCAATGGCCTTGTCTGGTAGGCTCCGTTGTGGAATATACTGAACAGAGTAGTCCACAGCCGCTTTCAGCACTTCATCCGGCAGGATGACATTGTGGTGCTTTTCATACAAGTCCCGAATACCCCGAAGGATCTGATAAGTATCCTCAGCAGACGGTGCATTGACCTTAACTTCATTGAAACGACGAGCTAAAGCTGCATTTTTAAGAATGGTATTACGGTACTCGTCCTGAGTAGTAGCCCCGATAACAGTCAGTTCACCACGCGAAAGCGCTGGTTTGAGAATATCCGCCAGTCCTTTAGAACCACTGTCTCCGCCAGTAGATCCTGCACCTAGGATTTGATGGATTTCATCAAAGAAGAGGATAACATTCCCGGCTTCCTTGACTTCATTGACCAAGTTTTGGATATTTTCTTCAAAGCTACCACGATATTGAGTACCAGCTTCCAAGCCAGAAATATCAACAGAAATAATTTCCTTGTTCTTGATGGCTGCTGGCACATCACCATTGACGATAGCCTGAGCCAATCCTTCTACGACAGCTGTCTTTCCGACACCTGCATCTCCGACCAGAACTGGATTATTCTTGGTCCGGCGGGAAAGGATTTCAGCAGTTTCTTGGATTTCTTTATTGCGCCCAATGACCGGATCCAGCTTGCCTTCACGCGCTTCTTGGGTCAGATTGCGACCTAGCTTAGCCAGAATGCCATCTTGCTTAGGCCCATGCGCTCCAGCATGCAAATCCTGTTCGCTGGCCATTTGACCAGGAAGCTTTCCAGTAGCTCGGTATTGAGCAAACTCTTCCGGTGTGACCTCTCTACCATTGATCAAGTAGCGTCGATGTTCGCTATTGTAGCCACCCATACG
>NZ_CALHWC010000185.1 GCF_938036805.1 uncultured Streptococcus sp. | reverse complement strand
GGTTAGCAAATCCTTGAGATGGATCGCCTTTTCAACAATTTTCGTCAAATTTCCCAGCTCCTGTAAGAGGGGCAGAGCCTCCTGACCCAAGCTTTCCACCTTTTTGATAGCTTCCCGCGTGTGTCCGTGAATGCCCGTATCCGCAATCAGCAGATGAGCATCCAAATCTAACTCAATCTCTGAAAATCCGACATTGCGGATAAACTTGATGGCTACATCGCTAAGGCAGGTCTTGGCATCCAGACCGCTAGGATTCATATGGGCAATCATCTCTGCCCGATTGGCCAGAATTTCCAGCGTCTCATGATCCAAGGCTTCTTCGAAGTAGTCAAAAACCGCACGAATGGCTGCAATGCTGACAGCAGCAGACGAACCCATGCCCCGTTTTTCTGGCACCATAGAATCCACCTGACAACGAATCTGAGCGCCTTGCTTCCCTAAGTGCTCCAGACAGGCAAATACAGCCATGGACAAGGTATCTTGCTCATAGAGAGTCCAAGGCTTCTCAGAAGGGAATACCTGACAAGTCACTTCGATATTGTTGAGAGGCAAAGCCAAGGCTGGATAGCCATAGACCACCGAATGCTCTCCCATAAGAATAATCTTGCTATGTGCCCTGCCGACACCCTTCTCTTTCGTCATACTTTCTCTCTATTTCTTCCTTCTATCTTCTATATTTTAATATACTTTTGGAAAAAAAGCGATCTTTTCCTATCTTGACTGACAAAGTCACGTTAAGCAGTCAAAAACTCCAAGCAAAAGCCGGAGTTCTATCCTATTTTATCATCAGTGACGGGCCTTTGGCTTCGGTAGGGAGGAGGCTACCACTCTCTTCTGATTAGATCCATCAGTTCATTGCGGTCTAAAATCCACTGGGCACGCTCATCCTTTTCATAGGTGCGATTGGAAAGAAAGATTGCGGCTTTCTGTTCCGCCCGGTTGTACATGATAAAAGTACCCGTATAGCCAGTATGATCCAGCCATTCCCCTTCCAAATTCCAAGCTAGACTGCGTGTCTTGCCCGGCTCTAGAGCATAGTTTTGGCTCAATCTCTCTGCAAATTCGTCCTGCAAATAATGCTCTAAAAAGATCTGCAAATCCTCAAGTCTTGAAAAAAGTCCAGCACTACCGGCATGATGGCCTAGGACACGCGCTTTGGGATCATGAACCACCCCTGCTTCAACACCACGAACAGTTGGCACCGCAGAAGCTACTGGTCCAAAGCTAGTTTTCCGCATCGCCCAAGGCTGAAAAATCTTTTCTTCAAATAACTTGTCCAAATCCTCCCCATAGATTTCCTCCAGCATAAAGCCCAGCAGGAGAAAATTAACATCTGTATAATGGAAGGTTTTGTCATCCAGCACCGTCAAGCTATTAAGAGCCGCCTTTAGTTCTTGCGCATTGAGCCTATCCCGATTGGAAATAAAGGGATCTAGCCCAGAGGTATGGGTCAACAGCTGGCGCAGGGTCACCCGATCATCATGAAAAGCTGGATAATATCGCCGCAAAGGCGCATCGATATCCAAGTCGCCAGTCTGAAACAAAAATGCCACCAAGGTCCCTACGCCCACCACCTTACTGACGCTTGCCAGATCATAAACCAGACCAGCTCGCGTTGCTGATTGATTGGCTGGGTCTGCCAAGCCCAGATAAAAACTCTGCCAATGTCCATCACGATAAAGAGACAAACTAGCCCCAGGATAAATCCCCGCAGCAAGCTGCTGATCGATCTTTTCTAAAATCCGCTGAGTCATAGTTGCTCAAACCATAGTTCAATATTACTTCGATCTTGGCTGACCAAGAATTTTTTAGATTTAGGGACAAAAAACTCCTGTGTCGCAAAAATCGATGACAATTTTTCCACATCAAAGTCCGCCACCAAACATTTGAGCATAGTCAGATCCCAAGTTTTCGTATTATCAGCTTGCAAATCTTGTCCTTTGGCTTCCTGCACATCTAGGAAATCCAAGACATTGCTCACTGGCTGATAGAAGTCCTTAACAGCCTGCAAATCTGGAACACGAAGTTTAATCTTTTCCACATCAAATTGACTCAAGCCAATAAAATCGTCCTGCACTTCAAATGCAGGAGTTTCTTGGACTGGTTGCAGACAAGTCAACTTCTCTTCCGCATGGAGCAAGATACGATCACCTTCTGGGGAAGTCGCTTCAAAAGCATATCCTTTCTCACCACGATATAAATTATCAACTTGGATTCCTCGAGCCAGCAAAGCCTCAATTTCTGACGCTTTTGCCACCTTGATCACCAGTCGAGCCAATTTCTTTGCTCCTTTAACTCGACGAGAGCGCATGCTTGGAGATTCTTCTAAAATCAATCTTTCTGTTCTGGTTTGATCGCCCAAAGACAACTGGGCCCCTTCTTCCAATAGGGATTTCATTCCTAGCGTTTTACTATAGAAATCTTGATTTAGGTTCCGATTATTTACTTTTATTACTGGAACGATTCTTGCAACATGATTCACACTCATAACTTCCTCCGAACCATTTTATTGTAATAGATTTTCATTTTTTTTACAAGAGATTATGCGCAATCCAACAATTTTCAGAACATTTCCACTATCCTAATCAAACAAGTCAAAAAATCTAAAATATATGGTAATTCCCCACTACTCAAAGGCTGACAAAAAAAGACCGAGATTGCTCTCAGCCTTTCGATAGATATTATCCGTAAATCGCTTTAAACAAAGCTACTGCTGTGATACCTGCAAGAATTGGTGCCACAACTGGTACCCAAGAATACCACCATTTTGAATCACCCTTGTGTTCACCAAGGATTGATTTTGGCAAGATAAAGTGCAGGATACGAGGTCCAAGGTCACGGGCTGGGTTAAGACCTGGTCCAGTAGGGCCTCCAACTGAAGTTACCAAGGCCATAACAAGGAAACCAAGCGCCAAGTGAGCAACAGCAGATGATCCATTTGTTGCTTGTGCAAATGTATTATGAATCAGACTTTGAACATCCGATTCTGCTACTTTTTGACCAGCTTTAATTGCTTGATCAGCTTGTTGTTGTACATTCTTCTCGATAAGAACCTTCAATTCCGCACCGAAGTGAAGTTTAGTCATGCCCATCGCTGCAAAGAAAAGAACAAAGGAACCAACAAACTCATTGATAAAGCCATTGATTGTTGCTGCTTTACGAGACTCAGCTGTCCCGTGATCTAGGCTTGAAATGGTTGAGAAAGTACCCAAGATATTGTTTGGATTTTCTGTTTTCAAGTAGTAAGGGCGGTGTGTCGCTACGACCAAAGCCTGTCCGAAGATCGCACCCAAAACTTGAGCAATAATATAAGGAGCTACCTGAGCCCATGGGAAGTAACCGCTAATTGCAAGCCCTAAAGTAAAAGCAGGGTTGATGTGGTTACCTGAGGTATTTCCAAACATCAGAGCTGGAATCATAACCCCCATACCGTAACCAACGGCAATGACTAACCAGCCACTTTGATGACCTTTAGTTCCTTTTAATTCAACATTGGCAACAGCACCATTCCCCAAAATAATAAGGATAGCTGTCCCTAAAAATTCCGTGGCATATTTAATAGCCCAACTGAAATCCATCTAATTTCTCCTTTAAAATTTTTTAGACAATCTATATTTTATCAAGTATAATGGATAATGTAAAGGTCATTTTAAACAAAAATAAGAAAAAGAGGGAAAAATATGCGCTTCAATCAGTATAGTTATCGCAAGACAAATCCAGACACCATGCGCCAAGAATTAGCCGACTTGGGCTTTGTTTATGAGCCGCACCTTTCTGACAAAGACAATCTCCAAAGCTTTCTACGACGCTGTTTCTTTCTCTATCAGGATACCGACTACTTGCTTCGAGCTTGGGCCGCTGATAGCGAAACTGACTTGTTGACCTTCTTCGAGTCAGACCGCGAACTGACAGCTGAGGTCTTCTACATGACTGCCTTTCAGCTCTTGGACTTTGTGCCTTTTGTTGATTTCACCGATCTTGAGAAATTCCGAACAGAAAGCAACTTCCCTATCGTCTACGGCGATCTGCTAGAAAACCTCTACCAGCTGCTCAACACTCGAACAAAAAATGGCAATCTGCTGGTTGATAAGCTGGTCAGCGAGGGTTTGATTCCTGAGGACAATACCTACCACTACTTCAACGGCAAGAGCCTGGCAACCTTTTCCAGCCACGATGCCATCCGCGAGGTGGTTTACGTGGAATCACGCGTGGATACTGATGGAGACGGCCTGCCAGATCTAGTCAAGGTCAGCATTATCCGTCCTCGTTACCAAGGGCAAATCCCTGCCGTCATGACAGCCTCTCCTTATCATCAAGGAACCAACGATCCAGCCAGCGACAAGGCTCTCCATAATATGAATGTGGACTTAGTAAAAAAAGAGCTCCATCAAATCACAGTACAAGATCCTGAGCTCAAATTGCTCCAGCTGGATGCGCCAGCTCCAGCCCAAGAAGTCTCTGAAGCCGAGGAAAAATTGGGTCATATCGGCACCTACACGCTCAATGACTACTTGCTGCCCCGCGGCTTTGCCAATCTCTACGTATCTGGTGTGGGGACCAAAGATTCTCAAGGCCTGATGACCAGCGGTGACTATCAGCAGATTGAGGCCTACAAAAACGTTATTGATTGGCTCAATGGCCGCTGCCGAGCCTTCACCGACCACACTCGCCAACGGGAAATCAAGGCCACTTGGGCCAACGGCAAAGTGGCTACGACCGGTATCTCCTATCTGGGCACCATGTCCAACGGGCTGGCAACGACTGGCGTAGATGGTTTGGAGGTCATTATCGCAGAAGCTGGGATTTCTTCTTGGTACAACTACTACCGAGAAAACGGTCTCGTCACTAGTCCTGGAGGCTACCCAGGAGAGGACTTTGAATCCCTGACTGAACTGACCTACTCCCGCAACCTGAGGGCTGGTGACTACCTGCGCAACAACGACGCTTATCAGCAAAGCCTAGAGCAGCAGCGCAAAGACCTAGACCGGCAAACTGGAGATTACAATCAATTTTGGCATGACCGCAACTACCTGCTCCAGACAGATAAGGTCAAGGCCGAAGTCGTCTTCACCCACGGCTCTCAAGACTGGAATGTCAAGCCCCTCCATGTCTATAATATGTTTCGGGCCTTACCGCACCACATCAAAAAGCATCTCTTCTTCCACAATGGCGCCCATGTTTACATGAACAACTGGCAGTCCATCGACTTCCGTGAGTCTATCAATGCTCTGCTGAGCAAGAAATTACTAGCTTGTGAATCAGACTTTGAACTTCCAGCAGTCATCTGGCAGGACAATAGCCAAGCTCAAAGCTGGCTGACCTTGGAAGACTTCGGCGGGCAAGAGCAAAATCTTCATCTCCAACTAGGTCAAGACTGCCAATCTATCCAAAATCAATATACAAAAGAAGACTATAATCGTTTTGCTAAAAATTACCAAAGCTTTAAGACTGAGCTTTTTGAAGGTAAGGTCAACCAGGTTACCCTGGACTGGACCTTGGAAAAAGACCTCTTTCTCAACGGAGCGAGCCAGATCAATCTTCGCCTCAAATCCAGCACTGATAAAGGACTGATTTCTGCTCAATTGCTGGACTTCGGACCAGCTAAACGCCTCACACCGATTCCTACACCTATTGAGCCTAGAGTCATGGATAACGGCCGCTACTATATGCTGGACAATCTGGTTGAACTGCCCTTTGCCGAAACGCCTCATCGCGTCATCACCAAAGGCTTCATCAACCTGCAAAACCGGACCAACCTACTGACTGTCGAAGAAGTCACTCCTGACCAATGGCTGGAATTTTCCTTTGAACTGCAACCAACCATCTATAAAATGAAAAAAGGCGACCAACTCCGCCTCGTCCTCTACACCACTGACTTCGAACACA
>NZ_CALHWC010000184.1 GCF_938036805.1 uncultured Streptococcus sp. | reverse complement strand
AATTTGAGAGGGTTAGGATAATAACGGAAAGTTCCCATTTTTCGGACGATGAAGCCGTTGAAGTTCTGTTTAAAGCGCAGGACACCGTCAGAACCGTCGAAAATTCCCATAATACCGAGGAAATTATAAAATGGAATGCCTCTCTTGATGCTTTCGGTCATAACGTATTCCTGCAGCAGGGCTGGAGCGTAGAATTTGTTAAATTCAGGATAGGAGCCGCTGAAGAGATAGGTTGCTTCCTGGGGAGTATAGATAAAGAGGCTGGCAGCCAGGACTTGGTCTTGGTCGCCATACTTGTCAATCAGCTCTTGGGCCTCTGCTTTGCGGGTTTCAAAGCTGTCAAACTGGCTGGAAAGCTCTCGTAGCTGATTTTGCTTCTTTTCAGATTGAGGATTGTTTTCCAAGTCCGCCTGCAGTTTTTGAATTTTCTGGCCCAGTTTCTCTTGATCCTTTTGTAAATTCTGAAGATAGTCCTTGAAGTTGAGACTGGCTGTCATAAAGTCAGCCTGTTGACCAAAGCTATCATAAAAATCTTGATAGTAGTCTAGTGGCTTATCATCGTATTCCCGCCGGTCAGAAGTAGCAGCTGTGATGTCTTTGAAAATACTGAGTTGGTTGCGTTCCAGCCTTGTTAGCTTGATACCAAAGGTATTGGCCTTTTTGACTGTCGCCTTGCCGTTTTTACTGAAGGATTTGAGCAAGTCTTTCTCCGTCAGACCAGCTAAGTCTTTGACATAATGCCAATCAGGCTCCCCGCCTGGATAGCCTGTCTGTAAGCCGTCAAAGTCAAAGCCCAAATCAGTCAGTTGCTGGATAAGCTCGACTTTTTCATCAGATGTGGGCTGGCCATTGCTGTCAAAGGTCTGATAAGTCTCGTAAGGCTTGATGATGAGCTCCAGGGCGCCTTGTTTTTTAGCGTAAGCCTGCAAGTCTTTATAGAAAGGAGTCAGGTATTGAGCATCAGTAGAGACAGGGCCGCAGTTGATTTCCATATGAAGACCACCAGTCATAGGCATACTGTAGAGGACAGCTGACACCACTACTTGTTCTTGCGGGTCAGTGTAGCCGACATACTGGGTACTGAAGCCCCGCTTACTCAGCAGTTCTGCCATTTCCACTGTCTGCATAAAAGAGCGTTGGGAGCTAGCTGAGGTATGCTGGATGAATTCTTCTTGGCTGAGAAGTTTAAAGGTCATAGGATTCCTTTCTGTTAATGCTTGCTGCGCAGTTTCTTTCTAATAGTGTAGGCTAGATTGGAGAAGTGGTAAAGAGGATTGGTCGGCAGATTAAACTCACCAGCGAATTCTTCAATGGTCGGATTGAACTTGGATTTAAAGCTGTAGAGACCACCCTTGAGGTCGTTTTCGATTCCACCCATATTTTGCCAATCAGCTCCCCGCTCAAAAGCATGTTTGGCCGTTTCATACCAAGTGATGATAGCTGGCTGATAACGACGGTATTCCTCGTCCATTCCGGCATAGATATTTTCAGAAGTCTTGCCGTATTCTAAGACCAGCGTGCCAGACAGGGGAACGACAGTAGCACCTTGGCTGATTTTGTCCTGCAGAAAATCAATTTCTTCTTGGAGGCGTTTTTGTTCTTGCTGGTTATTCTCAATCTTGCCCGGCTTGGTTTTTTCGGTAAATTTCTCTGCTTCCTTGAGTGTCTTGGTCAGCTGAGCCTGCAAGTCTTCTAAGCGTGCCTTTAGATCAATGCTGGATAAGGTGATATAGGAGTGCTCAGGATAAGTATCCAAGAGTTTTTGATAATAGTCTTTGCCGCGCAGGTGGATGTTTTTTCTATTTTCCGTTTTCTTCATCAAGGCTGAAAAGTCATCCAGCAATTCTGCTCCGCCAAATTGGATTTGAATACCTTTGTTACGGGCTGTACGAATAGCCTGCCGAGTACTCTTAGAAAGCAGATCCTCGCTGAAATCTTCTTTATGAATATTGGCCTGCAAGCGAGGCTGGATGGTTTCGTCCAGAGACTCAGTCCGTCCGACCCAGACAGCTCCTGCTTTCTGTAACTGTTGAATCAGCTCAATCGTCTCTGCTTTGTCTTGCAATTCACCGCCCATCTTGCTCTCTGCCAAAAAGAGGCTGGGATCAAACTTGACAAAAAGCGCTTTTTTCTCCTTGGCAAATTTCTTGAGCGACGCCAAAACAAAGGTCAGCAGCTCCTTGTCACTATAGTCCATGATAGGACCGCGCGGGATATAAAGCATGGTCATCCCCAAAGGCAGTGGTTTGATCAGGACACTGGCTGCAGCAACCAAGTGGTCGTCTTTATAGAAGCCCAAGCGCTCATTTCCCCAGTTGTCCTTGATTTGAGCCCAGGCTGCACTCTGCAGGAGATTGGCCTGCGGATGAGCTGCGACAAAATCATCGTGTTCCTGAGCTGAAATTCCAATTTTGTAGCTAAACATTATTTTAAAACCCACTCTCTAATAGCGTGTGCTACGCCGGATTCTTCGTTCGATTT
>NZ_CALHWC010000183.1 GCF_938036805.1 uncultured Streptococcus sp. | reverse complement strand
TTGAAGATAATTTAGGATTGAAGGTTAAGAAAATAGAGATTCCAACTTGGGTTAGCCATGTTTCTTATGAATATGATGTAAAAGTTCAATTGACAGAAGGTGCAGACAAAATTTTAACAGATGAGTTAGAAGAAGGGACTTTTTCTTATTACGCTAATAGTGACGATGAACCATCTTCGATACTAAAAGATCTTATATTTTCTTCTGTCTTAGATACAAATTCTCACCCTATGCTGAATGCCTTATATTTTGATAAAGAGTCTGTTCTAAAGCCAGTGAAATTTAAGAAGCTGAGTACAGATTTAGATTACGATGTAACTGACGACCAAAAAGGGTTTTATCGTGATTTGGTTCAAATTAAAAAGGAACTAAAGTATAATCCTAAGACAGAGAAGTATGAAGCATCGACAGAAGAAATAAAGAATTTGAGAAAAGATTTCATTCGTTTATCGGAAAATTATGAGGTTCTGTTGTTTTTCGATCTATATCTGGAAGGAGATGTTCCTGAAGGTGCGAGTTTAAGTGACTATATTGATTTTACTAGCTTACCCAAAAATGTTTATGTAGTGGTTTGGGGAGAAAATGGGAACTTAGATAGCAATGGTTTTCAGGCGGAATAATTGAGATAGATTTATTCAAGGAGAAAAACAAATGGTCATCATTATCAAAGCAATGAAAACAGCTGAGGAGATAGAAGGGAAATCCAGAGTTCATTGGCAGACATGGCGTGAAGCTTATGATGAGATTTTGCCTTCGGAATTTCAAGAGCAGATGACTTTGGATAAGTGCCGATTTTATAGTCAAAAGTACCCTGAAAATACCTTGATTGCCTTGGATGATGCTAAAGTGGTTGGCTTTGTTAGCTACGGTGATTTTCGAGATTCAGCTACGATAGCGGGTGAAATTATCGCTTTGTATGTCTTAAAAGATTATTATGGCAAGGGTGTAGGACGTCAGCTCATGCAGGCTGCATTTGCTGCCTTGGATAGTTATCAAAAGATTTTATTATGGGTTTTAGAAGATAACAAACGTGCCATCGCTTTCTATGGAAAAATGGGTTTTGTTTTTGACGGTGAGGAAAAGGTCATTGACTTAGGAAAAGCTGTCAAAGAAAAACAGATGATCTACTCGAAAAACTCTAACAGCTAGTTTGGAAATAATAGATATATTTGTAAGGAGCACACATGCGTTATGCACTTTTACTTCGCGGCATCAATGTCGGCGGGAAAAACAAGGTCGTTATGGCTGATTTGAAGAAGGATTTGGCTAGGTGGGGTTTTGAAAATCCAGTTTCCTACATCAACAGCGGCAATCTTTTCTTTGATAGCGAGGAGCAGGAGGAGAGGATTCGGGAGATTTTGACGGCTTATTTCAGTCAGTCTTACGATTTCCCTCTGCCTTTTGTCCTTGTCAGCTCTGCCATGCTTGAAAAAGAAACAGCAAATCTGCCTACTTGGTGGCAGGATGAAACAGCCTTTCGGCGAGATGTTCTCTTTTATCTGCCGGAGACAGACAGGGAGAGCGTTCAAGAGCTGGCAGGCAGTTGGGCAAATGACAAGGAGCAACTGCATTTTGGGCAGACGGCTTTCTTCTATAGCAATGCTGACCAAGCGGACTATCTCAAGTCCAATTACCATAAGAAGCTGCTCAAGTCTAGTTTCTACAAGCAACTGACCATCCGAAACGGTAAGACTTTCCAGAAGATTGTGGAGTTGGTTGGAAATGAGTGAGTTAAATGTGGAAGATACAAGGGAAGAAAAAGCGAAGTGCTGGAAGTTTTCTAAAGTTATTTGGCTAGTGCTCTATATCTTGTTGTTTATCTTTGTCTTGCTGCATTCTAGCTTGAGTCCCTTTGGCTTGTCCTTTACTCCGCTCCTGTGGAACAGTTGGCTTTTTCTTCTATCCGTGGTCGTATTTTGTCACTTGTGGTTTCTCTTTTTAAAAAAGAGAGAGTTTCGCTGGTTCCATCTCATCTGGGGGATTCTGAGTATACCTCTTGCATTGTTTATATGGTTTGCAATTTTCTTTCATTTCTCTATAGTCAAATCAGAAAATTCTGTCCCAATCAATATGGATTACGGGATAGAGGGGAGAGAAGTTGTTTTACGAAAAGGCTATTTATTAGGTGAATATGATGAATACCATGATTTAGTCAATCCTTATATCATGAAAACCAAGGTCAATCGTGTTCGCTATATTGATTGATGCAAGTCTTGTCAATGGACTCTAGCTCCAAAGCCCGTTCAAACAAGCTAGTAGAGGGAGGTGTGTGAATGTGAATAGAAATAGGAATGAGTGGACTCGGCTAGATAAAGTGAATACATGGCTCAAGCGCCATGGTTTTCTAGCTTGGTTATTGGATTTCTCCGTCCTTATGCTTTTTGCAATGATTACGGGCATCTTAGTTTTTCAAATTTCTTTTCTCCCTACATATTCAAAGAGTCAATATGTTTTTCCCTTGTTTATAAATATTTTTGTTTTATTGTACTATGCCTATGGTTCTATTCTCCGTGAAAAAAGTGCAAAGAGGGTGACTTCTTTGAAAGACTTAGTCAATCCTCTCCTTTATATAAATCCTCTAGTTCTTTTGTTTCATTACTTTGGAGTGAAGAGCCGCCGTAATAGAACTATTTTATTACCATTGCCTGCTTTGGATCATCGCTATGTCTGGTTCCCGATTGCCACTTATATTATTTTCTTTCTGATAGCAGCAGTCATCACGATTGCAAGCAAAGGGAGTAAGAAAAAATAGAAAAGCCACTTTATGTACTAAAGTGGCTTTTGTGCTTGTTCTGATAAATCTAAGGGCATAAAGGCAGCCATGACACGGCCGATGACCTTGGGTTCTTCTTGATGCGGGATAAATTTGTCGCTGTATTTTTTATTGAGAGAGATGAGGCGAATGCCAGTTGGATCGTTGAAAACTCTTTTCAAAATGGTTTGCCCGTCATAATCAATGGCATAGATAGCGCCTGCAAATTCAAAGTGTGTATTCTTGATGAGAGCTACAGACCCTTCTGGATACTTGGGTTCCAGCGAATCTGTCCGAATCCAGAGGGCAATATCATAGTCAAGCTCTTTGTCTAACCAGACGATGTCAGCTTGTTCGGGCTTGTTCAAGAAAGTCTGGTAGCTTTCATAGACCTTGTAAGGAAAATAGTCATCTTTTAATCTTTCCTCAGTCGTTTGATTTTCCAGCTCTTTTTTAGCAAAGTCTGTCACAGCTTGCTTGCGGCCTTGGTCTAGAGATTGGAAAATATCCGTGAACTCTAGCGAAAATGGTGTAGGGCTATGAACAGATAAATAGCGAGGATCCAGCTCTTCAACATCCATATCAAAGAAGTCTGCAATTTTTTGCATATTTTCGAGGACAGGCAGGGAATTTCCTTTGATATAGCCAGTAAGAGTGCTGGCTGGGATTCCTGTTCCTCGGGAAAGTTCAATTTGTTTGATTTGCTTTTGCTTCAATAAAGTTTTGATTTTTTTAGAAATGAGCCGCATTGCCTCCTTATCCTGGGGGCTAGCGACACCGCGTCCTCTGGCCATGATATTCACTCCTTTTCTTTCTTCTATTTTAACGAATTAAATCGAAAAAGTAAAGAGCTGAATACAGATATTCAGCTCAAAAGGAGAGGATTAAATTTCGTAGCCCATCAAGAGGCCGCCTTCTTCTGCGTAAAAGCTGCAAAGGCCAGAAGTTGGCAGGAATGAAATGTCGGCAGCTGGGAATTTTTCCTTGATAACTTCCGAAAATTGCTGGCAAAATTTCTCGTTATTGCGATGAGCAATGATAATGCGGCCGCCTTTATATCCAGCTTTCAGAACTTCATCGACAGCGGCAGTCAGAGCCTTTTTAGCCCCTCTAGCTTTTTGGAGAAGCTCCAGAGTACCAGTATCACTGGCTTCGCCGACCATGCGAATATTGAGGAGGCCGACAACTGCACCGATTAGCTTGCTGAGCCGACCATTTTTGACCAGGTTATCTACCTTAGCCAGTACAAAGAGAAGCTTCGTATTTTCTTGGTAGTGGGTAATGGCTTCCACGACTTGCTCGAAAGAAAGTCCTTCTTTGATGAGGTCGTTCAATTTTCTGACAATCAGATCAACCTCGCCACCAGCCGAAAGACTGTCAATAACATGGATATTTGCTGTTGGGTTTTCTTCTAAGAAAAGTTTTTTAGCTAGCTGGGCGCTATTGTGGCTACCAGAAAGAGAGCCTGTAATCGTCACGACAAAAATATTTTCAGCTCCTTCAAAGCTTCTGAGGTAGTCATCAGGGCTTGGGCAGGCCGATTTTGAAGCACTTGAAGTAGCATACATTTTTTCCATCATGCCATCAATATCAAGATGAGCGTTATCCAGAAAAATTTCATGATCAATCTGAATGGTCAGCGGCACACTCTCAAACTTTGTCTGGTTGGCCAGATCTGTAATCTCACGGTAGTCACAGCCGGAATCGGCAACAATTTTCCAAGTCATTTAGTTTCTCCTGCTCTATCAGTTCTCTACATTGACAAAAAACATGTCTTTTCTTACAATTATAACATGAAGATGCTTTGATATAAAGCCTTAATTCTCAGCTGATACAGGAAGAAAGAAATTGTTATGGCGGAAAAGAAAATATCAGAAAAATCCCTTGCAAATTTAAAAACTTATAATCAAGAATCTAATCGAATTACAAAGGAATCCTTGGAAATTTCTCTAATGCAACTGTTAGAGAAGAAAGATTTGAAAAAGATTACCATCTCTGAATTAGTCGAGCGTGCTGGGGTTTCGCGCGCAGCCTTTTATCGTAATTATAGCTCCAAAGAAGAAATTCTAGAGGGAATTTTCAAAAATACGGTTCAGGGAATTGTCGACAAGCTGGAGCAGTTTAATTTCAAGACAGAAATGTACCAGATTTGGCTTTTTCTTTTTAAGGAAGCCAAGAAGGAAGCGCGTGTCATTAGTTTGGCTATTGATTATAATTTTGAAAAGTTGCTGACGCAGGCGGTTTTTGATTTCCTTGAAAAGCGTAGCAAAGGTGGGAAGAAGACAACCAATTCCTATATGAATTCATTCTGGAGTTCTGCGGTTGTTTCGGTGCTTTCTAAATGGATCAAAGAAGGCATGAAGGTTCCAGCTGAAAAGATTGCTGCTTTGGGCATGCCCCTTTTCCCACAGAAAAAGAAAAAATAATAGTTCGTACAACTGTTTGCCACCAATATATTGGACTGAAATAATAGATCGTAAAAGCTTACCTAACAAGTAAGTTTTTACTTAGCGCTTCTGAGACCATTTAAGACTTCTCAGCTACCATTTAGGATTTGGGAGTCATTTGCGATGCGACCTGTGCTATGCTAGAGCAAAGGAGGTAGACAAATGGCTTCTATCATAATTAAAGACGACAGTACTCTTCGAAAGCTGGAATTTTCGACAATTTACTATATCCAGTCCCATCCTCAAAAGCCGCACATCGTCCTTATCGTCACTGGACAAGGCAACTACAGCCTTAGGGCTTCTCTGACTGCGCTGGCTAAGCTCTATCCTGATGCGCTGGTTCACTGTAATCGTCAAACACTGGTCAATTTAGCCAAGGTTCAAGGATTTGACAGGGAGCGTAAAAGCTTGTTCTTTGAGCAGTCTGACTTAGGAGATATTGTCTGCTCAAGGCGCCATTTATCCAGTCTCATCAAGCGCTGGTCTCAGGAAGGAAGAAAATAAGATGAAAATTTTTGTATTAGAAGATAATCTTAAGCAACAAGCCTATATGGAGTCAACCATTCAGGGGATTCTGGAAAAGAACGGCTGGAAATGCCAGTTTTTAGAAATCTATGGCAAGCCAGACATGCTGATTGATGCAGTAAGGGAACGGGGGAGCCATCAGATTTTCTTTTTGGATATTGAGATTAAGCAAGAGACGCAGAAGGGGCTAGAGGTGGCAGGAAAGATTCGCAAGTTGGATCCCTATGCTCTGATTGTATTTGTGACGACTCACTCAGAATTTATGCCCTTGACTTTTCGTTATCAGGTATCAGCTTTTGACTTTATTGACAAAGGTTTGCCTGAGGAGGATTTTATCAAGCAGATTGAGCAGGACCTGGCCTATCTTTACGAGAGAAAGGACAGTTTTCAAGCTGAGGAAACTTTTCTCTTTGAAAATTCCAAATCAGATTTTCAGGTGCCTTTTAATGAAATCTATTATTTTGAGACATCAGAAGTGCCTCATAGACTAGTTCTCTATACTAAGAAAGAGCGGATCGAATTTTACGGACAGCTTTCTGAGATTACAAAGCAGGACAAGCGTCTCTATCGGTGCCATCGCTCTTATGTGGTCAATCCAGCGAACATCTCTCAGCTGGATAAGATAGAAAACATAGCCTATTTTCCTAATGGCGCTAGTTGCTATGTATCACGCCTCAAGATGAAAGGATTACGGACAGCTTTAAGGCAGTAGAGAAGTAATATGATAGAAGTGGGAGAGGAATTATGCCAAGAATAATACAAGTTGTTTTACTTGTTTTCGAAATGATAGCTCTGTCTTTCTTATTTTCACGTATCAGTGGAATTAAGTTGACGTGGATTAAGTACGTCTTAATACCTTTTATTTATATATTTTTTAATCTTCTACTTTTTGTCTTATTTAGTGAAACTTTTTTAACTTACTTAGATCTTCCAGTTTATTTTTTAACTTTTTCTTTATTATTAACTAGACAGAGTTCTATTCCTATAATGTTATCTATCTTTTATGGTCTTTTCCCAGTTGTTCTTTGGAATCTTCTATATCGTATATTAACTTTTTTTGTTATTCCTATTTTCGGTTTGGAATATAACCAACTAATAAATGAAGAACAGCTTATTTTAAATATTACGGCTTTTGTAGCTAGTTTACTATCGTTATGGATCCCAAGTTTACTACATTATAAATTTAAGCGGTTAAGAAAATTTAGATTAAATGAGGCTGATAAACACCTAGTCATTTTCCTTAATATATCTATGATTTTTTATATTGTATTTGTACAATTTTTCTCTTATTTAGAAATAACTCATAATGTGGTTAATTTGTCATATAGAAAATTAATTGTGATAATTTATATTATTCTCTTTCTCAGTTCGATAAATATCCTAGACCGTAATTTGCGAGAGCGAATTCAACAGCAGTTAAGTGAACAAAGAGAGTTGCAGTTGAGAAATATGTCCGATTACAGTCAGCATATTGAAGAGCTTTATAATGAGTTGCGAAGTTTCCGGCATGATTACATCAATATTTTAAGGAGTCTGAAGTTAGGAATTGATACGCATGATTTACCAGCCATTGAGCAGATTTATAACCAAGTTATAAAAGACTCAGGTCAAGCACTCAACCAATCTAAGTATGATTTAGGTCGCCTGTCCAATATCCACAATGATGCCCTCAAGAGCGTCTTGTCAGCAAAATTTCTAGAAGCTCAGAGCAAGGGAATAGAAATTGGCTTGGAAGTTCCTCAAGAAATCAAACCTCAAGGAATGGAGTTGCTTGATTTTATCACGATTGTTTCCATACTGGCTGATAATGCTATAGAAGCAGCAGTGGAGACTAGTCATCCAGTAGTTTCTTTTGCCTTTTTGGAGCAGGAAAATAGACAGATTTTTATTGTTGAGAATACAATAAAAGAGTTTTCTATCCATTCCGATACTATTTTTAAAAAGGGCTTTAGCACTAAAGGAGAAAATAGAGGGCTTGGTCTCTCCAATGTTCAAAATATTATCAGTCACTATCCCAATGTTTCTCTGCGTACCATTAGTCATGATCACTCTTTTAGACAAGAGTTAGAGATAAAATGAATTTATTAGATTGCGAATGATTAGATTTGCCACTTGATTTAACTCAATGAAAGTAACAACAACTGTTTATGAGTAAAAAAAGACAATTTAAGGTTTTGAATGCCACACCTGTTTAAAAGTGCTATAATTAATATAGGGTTTAAGAATACGAAGGCACTAAGAGAAATGCCTTGTTTAGAGACAAATATAACTTAATTCAAACTGTAGTCTGGTTTTTTGTTATTTAATTGTTAGGAGTGACAAGAAATGAAGAAATTATATAGCAATACATACCTAATGCGATTTTTAACTGCCCAGCTTCCTAGTCTGGCTTTATTCATTATGATTTTAAGTAACCAGGTTTTTAAAGCATCGCTTCTGGTCCAGATTTGTTTTTATTTGATACTTGTGAGCAATCTTGTGTTGAATCTTTATTTTATGAACCAAATAAAAAAAGAAAGTAGTTCCGACATCTTATCAAACCAAATTTTCTTTACTATTTTGACTTTGGCTCTGTTTATATTTAGTTCTTACAGACTGATAACTATTAGTGATGACTTTCAAAAATTAATTGCTCTGATATCCACTATTTTATTATTTATCTTACTTATTCTACTTATTTGGGGAATAAAATATGCCAAGGTAGCTAGTAGAAAACATAAAACAAATTAGATTTGCTAAAATTGAACAGTATGTCGCTGTACTCTCTCTGTCTTACTTTTTCGTGATGTTTTCTAAGAATATTTCTTATAGCATTTTTTCAAGAAGACGATACGGAATATCCTGCTGGTCAATTCTTTCTTATGCTCTTTGTAATTTAAATTTTATTATTTTAGTAAAAACAGCATTTGCTTCTAGCAAGTGCTGTGTTTTTTTCTTCAAATGACCATTTAGGATGAAATACAGACTGTTTATGATTTTCGGCTTGTTATTTGAAGAAAGTGCGCTATAATCTAAGCAGATTAAGATTGACTTTACAAATGGTTGAAGTCTATTAAAAAAACTTTTAATCAAAAATTTATGTTATAATAACAGTATAATAATCGTTTATAATTTTTGGAAAAAGGTGATTTGCTATTTCTAATGGCACTTTTTGGAATGGAGGGCATCTATGAAGTTAGAAATGATAGGCATCAGCAAGAGCTATGGCTCTAAGTCTGTGCTCAAAGATATTTCCTGTGAATTTACTGAGGGAGTTTATGGTTTGCTTGGGGCAAATGGTACAGGTAAGACGACCTTGATGAATATCATTTGTGATCTCATAAAGCCGAGCCAAGGAAGGATAAAGTTTGATGGGGCATCACATACAGAAGAGTATATCCAGTATCTTGGATTCTTGCCACAAGATTTTTCTTATTATCATAACTTTACGGGGCTCGATTTCCTTTTATATATGGCCGCTCTTAAGGGAATGACGAAGAAACAAGCCAGAGTAGAGAGCGATAAGTTTTTGAAACTTACTGGTTTATACGATGTTCGGAAAAAGAAGATTGCTTCCTATTCGGGTGGTATGAAGCAAAGACTCGGTATTGCGCAGGCACTTCTCAATAATCCTAAAATATTTATTTTAGATGAGCCAACCGTGGGATTGGATCCCAAGGAAAGGGTGAAATTCAGAAATATTATCAGTGAGCTATCGGCTAATAAAATCATCCTCTTATCTACCCATATCGTATCGGACGTAGAAGCGATAGCCAAGGAAATCCTAATCCTAAAAGATGGAAATTTTGTGGAAAGAGGTAGTGCTAAGGAACTTCTTTCACTTATCGAGGGGCAAGTTTGGGAATTTCGTGTTTCCGAACGTGAGTGGCAGCGTTTTGCAAAGGATTATGTAATTGTGAATGAGCGAATAGAACCAGATGATATCGTCTTGCGGGTTATTAGCGATGAGAGTCCTGTCAAAGGGGCGCAAGGGGTGATTCCGAGTCTGGAAGATTTGTATATCTATTACTTTAGAGAGGAGGCAAATGGATGATAGCATTAGTTCCTTTTGAATTGAAAAAATTACTAAAAAAGAAGTCAGTTTTAGGTGCAGTCCTGGCTATTATACTGGTTTTAGCTGGATTGTTTTATGCAAATTTCTTTAATGATGGACAGATTAGTGGATCTTCAGCTGATCGAATACATGGGAAACAAGCAGTTGTGATCAAACAAAAGATTGCTGAAGAGCACACAGGTTATTTATCTGATGATTTAATGGACAAAATCGTTAATGACTATGCAGCCAATATGCCCTATTTCAAACAGAATGATTTGTATGATATGTTTTCCTGGTATGCTATTGATCGCCTCGTCCCCAATTCTCAAGAAATTTTAACAGATACCTATAAATCTGATGATGTCTTACATTATGACCAGATTAGTCTCAAGTCGCAAGAAGAACTGCAGTCTCATTTTCCTTTAAAAAAGTTAAAGCTGGGAAATTTTGCACCTTGGCATAAGTTGTTTGGTACCTTAAATGCAGCTTTTAGCTTAATGGTGGTATTTGTGATCTATATTTGCTGCTCTGTTTTCTCAGGTGATCGAGCAAGAAAGATGGATTCATTACTTTTGACAACTAAATATGGTCGCAATCAGTTAACGATTGCAAAAATCGTATCTGTTTTTGGAATTGCTACTTTAACATTTGTCCTTGTTAATAGCCTTGTTTTGCTGGTGTTTGGGACCTACTTCGGTTGGAGTGGTTGGGATACCAGCGTCCAGATGAACTTGGAGTGGATTTCGACTATTTATAATATTTTGCAATTTCCTGTCCATATGAATCTCTTAGAATTGTTGATTCGCCTTATTCTATTCCAGTTTGTTGGTTTACTCTTTATTCTTGGGGTGATGGTTCTCATATCTAGTTTGACAAAGTCACCGCTAGCAACATTTGCAAGTTCTGTAGGGATGTTCTTGGCTCCAGACTTTTTGATGAATATTTTCAGAGATGGTCTGATGAATAAGATACTAACTATTTTTTCAATTTCAACCGATGGAACGGAAGGAATCTTATTGAAACTTTCCAATAGCAAAGGCTTTTTCTTCAATGATTTTACTGCAAATGGTGTCAGCGTAATCATGATCCGGCTCTCTCTCATGCTCCTCTGCTGTCTGATGACTTATCGGATCATCCGAAAAAGAGGACTTTAAACTAGCTGTTGTCTATTTTAGTTTATTTTAGAAAAGTAGTTTCGCTTTTCTGATGGAATATACAAGTAAAAAAGAGGTCACTAATATGGAAAAGAAATTGTTTTTTAAAATTGCTCTGCTTATATCTTTTGTGCTAACGGCAGGAGGTCTATTATTAACACTCTGTAATTATTTATTTTTTAATTATCCGTTTTTAAACCAAACTACGGTAGGCCTAATTGTCTCGTTTTTAATGGTTTTGCTTATATTTTTTAGTTCTCATCATAGAAATAGGGATTGATTTTTTGATTACTTGAGAATAAAAAGAAAAACTGCTAAAGGCATTCTTTGCAATTATCTTTTAAGGGAGTTGATTTTATGACTAATACTAGGCGAGCAGTAGTTGCTATGAGCTTAGGTTTCATCTTATTGTTAGCAGTGGGCATTCTACTGCAGATTCGCTTTGGGAGCATGGTCTTTTTGCTAAGTCTATTCTGTTATGCGGAAGCATTTATCATCTGGTACGCGAAAAGTAAGTCTAAGTCGCAGATCAGTGGCAGTCGGAGTATTGAACTCTTCTGGCTTTATATCAAGCAGTTGAAAATCTTTTATGTCACAATTTTGTGTCTTTCTATTCCTTTCGTTTCCCTGTCTTCTGACCCCACTTATGATTTGTTTTTTGTGCTTGGCTTGTTAGTATTTTCGCTCTTAAGCAATTATATCTTTAGCTCTCATGGCATTCAGCCATCTAAGAAAGAGAGAAATGTAAAAGATTAATTGTTTTAGCTGTAGCAGTTATCCTGATTGCTGTTTTCTACAAAAGAAAAGAGGCTGGGACAAAAGTCCTAGCCTCTCAATTGTCTTTGGAATGTTGAGCAAGACGCAGTGGTTGAGTGGGCTCTACTACGCTGATTTCATCAGCTTTTACAGCCCTACTCAACTGTGCGGAGGTGGGACGACGAAATCGAATTCTAACGAATTAACGATTTCTGTCCCACTCTCTTTTGTAAAATGTGCAGGCTTAGTGTGCCACACGTTTGCGAGCGGCTTTCTTACGGTTTTCTTCGATGAAAGCTGCTTTTTGTTCCTCAGGTTCGATAACTTTTTTCTTAAAGGCATAGACTGCACCAGCAAGAGCAGCGACAGTACCTGCTACACCTGTAAGAACGCCTTTTCCAAATCCTTTAGCCATGTGATTTCTCCTTTTCTGAACTTTTATTATTTATGTTATAATTAATAGTAACGAAAAATCAAAATTTTTTCAAGGAAAAAAGATGAAAACCAAAATAATTGTGATAGTGGGGCCGACGGCGGTCGGAAAAACGGCTCTGAGTATCGAGGTAGCCAAGCGCTTCAATGGCCAAATTATCAGCGGTGATAGCCAGCAGGTTTATCGTGGCTTGGATATTGGAACGGCTAAGATTCGTCCGGAGGAGCAGGAGGGCATTCCCCATCATCTGCTGGATGTGCGGGAGGTCGGCGAGAGTTATTCGGCCTATGATTTTGTGACTGAGGCGGCTCAGGCTATTCGTCAGATTGCGGCTCAAGGTCAGCTTCCCATCATATGCGGCGGTACGGGGCTCTACATCCAGAGCTTGCTCGAGGGCTACCATCTGGGCGGATCCGCCTCTCATGAGGAGATTCTGGCCTATCGGGCGCAGCTGGACAGTTGGTCGGATGAGGCTTTGTTTGGGAAAATAGCAGAGCTGGGTATCGAGATTCCACAGATAAATCGACGCAGAGCTATGAGGGCGCTGGAGATTGCCCATCTGGGCGGTTCGCTAGAAAACAGCCAGCCAGACTATGATGCCCTGCTGATTTGCCTAGATGATGAACGAGAAAAACTTTATGAGCGAATCAATCTACGAGTGGATATGATGGTGGAAGCCGGACTTTTAGAAGAAGCCCGCTGGCTGTATGAGCAAGCTCCGACCAGTCAAGCCAGCAAGGGTATCGGCTACAAGGAACTTTTCCCCTACTTTGAAGGTCAGATAAGTCTTGAAGAGGCGGTGGACAAGCTCAAGCAGAATACCCGCCGTTTCGCCAAGCGCCAGCTGACTTGGTTTCGCAATCGGATGTCTGTGACCTTTTATCAGGTGGGAAATCCAGACTACAAAGAGCAGGTTATGGAAGACATCAGGAAGTTTTTGGACAAATAGCTGGCTGCCCAAGTCTTAGTAAGGATATGAGATGATAGAAACAGAGAAAAAAATAGAGCGTGTCTTTTTGGTCGGTGTGGAGCTGGCGGACACGGAAAATTTTGACCTATCCATGGAGGAATTGCAAAGCCTAGCCAAGACGGCAGGAGCTGAGGTAGTCGGGTCCTACAGCCAGAAGCGGGAAAAGTACGATAGCAAGACCTTTGTCGGATCCGGCAAGTTAGAAGAAATCCGACAGATGGTTGATGCCGAAGAGATTTCGACCGTTATTGTCAATAACCGTCTGACACCTCGCCAGAATGTCAATTTAGAGGAAAGTTTGGGAGTCAAGGTCATTGACCGTATGCAGCTGATTTTGGATATTTTTGCCATGAGGGCTAGGAGTCATGAGGGCAAGCTGCAGGTGCATCTGGCCCAGCTCAAGTACCTGCTGCCTCGCTTGGTTGGCCAGGGCATTATACTCAGCCGTCAGGCAGGTGGAATTGGCTCACGTGGTCCTGGTGAAAGCCAGTTGGAGCTCAATCGACGTAGTGTCCGCAATCAGATTCATGATATTGAGCGTCAGCTCAAAGCAGTGGAGAAAAATCGGGCAACCGTTCGTGAAAAGCGGCTAGAGTCCAGCATTTTCAAAATCGGCCTCATCGGCTATACCAATGCTGGAAAATCTACAATCATGAACTGCTTGACCAGTAAGAGCCAGTACGAGGCTGACGAACTCTTTGCGACGCTAGACGCCACGACCAAGAACATCAATCTCAGTGGTCAGCTCAATGTCACCCTGACAGACACAGTTGGCTTCATTCAGGATTTACCGACGGAGCTGGTATCCAGCTTTAAATCCACGCTGGAAGAGAGCAAAAATGTCGATTTGCTGGTTCATGTCATTGACGCCAGCGACCCTCATCATGAGGAGCACGAAAAGACTGTCCTCGACATCATGAAAGAGCTGGACATGCTGGATATTCCCCGTCTGACTCTCTATAACAAAGCGGATAAGGCGGAGAATTTCACCCCGACCCTGACTCCTTATTCTTTGATTTCGGCTAAGGCTGATAATAGCAGAGCTCTTTTGCAGCAAGTCCTGCTGGAGCGGATGAAAGAGATTTTCCTGCCTTTTACCATCAAAGTAGCGCCGGCTAAGGCCTACAAGATTCATGATTTAGAGAAAGTCGCAATTATCGGAAATCGAGAATACATAGACGACGTCGAAGCTATTTCAGGCTGGATTGCCGAAAAAAATAAATGGAAACTGGAAGAATTTTATGATTGATTATATTGACTTAGCCCTCAAATACGGCGGTTTTACTAGCCTAGACAGGGTCTACTTAGAGCAAGTATTGGCTGGCCTGACAGAGGAGCAGAAGCTGAGCTTTATCACACCGCCGCCCAGCGTTATCAATGCTTACTTCGCTGAGCTTTATCAAAAGAAAAGTCCGGAAGCCGCAACAGCCTATTTTCTAGAGATCAGTCAGGCGCTGGACTTGTGGAATGCGGAGCCTAGCTTTGTAGAAAGCAAGCCTTTTGTCCGGCTCAATCTTTCTGGCAAGGCCTATGGATTTTGCTATGAGAGTGAGGAAGTCGGCTTGGTCTTCCCTGAAAATCCAGAGCCGGTATCAGCTGACTTGCTCTTTGAAATCGCCCAAGTCTTCCCACAGTACTTGGTTTTTGAAGAAGAAAGTCAGATAAAATTGATGCCTCTCAGACCTGAGTCTCAAGTCGTGGACAGTCAGGCGCTGACTGCCTTGACCGACTGGCAGCAGCTGGCGGATGGTAGCCAGAGAGTTCTGGGCTACAATCAAGATGAAGTCAGTCAGCTGGCTCAGTCCTATGCTGGCAGAAAATACTATCACTCGCAGAATCGCTCTGCCATGATTTATATCATTTAGAAAGAA
>NZ_CALHWC010000182.1 GCF_938036805.1 uncultured Streptococcus sp. | reverse complement strand
ATATTCTTAGGCGTCGGAAAATCTGGCTCTCCCAAGGTCAAAGAAAGGATATCCCTGCCTTCCGCTTTCAAAGCTTTCGCTCTGGCTGCCGCCGCCAAAGTCACACTTTCGTCCATATTTAAAACACGATTGGATAATTTCATAGCCCCTCCTTGCTGAGCAATGTCTTGCTTTCAAATCCGATATTGTAATAAGTGCTTCCAGACTTAATTTCCCAAACAGGCTGACCGTCTAAATAACCAAAAGTAGTCTTATCAATAGAGGTCGCTCCATTTTCCTTGGCCAGCTGCTCTGCCTCTGCCTGACTCATACCATCTTGCAACCGATAGACATGGATCTTGTTTGAATTTTTGGCAATCAGAACAGCTTCTTCCTCTTTTTTACTATTTGTCCCAATCAAGCTATAGTAGGACTCTTTGCCATTGTAAATCGAAAAGCTCGTCAGACTTTCCAAATCTGCATATTCCTTAGCGATTTTTTGAGAGCCCTCCTTGGCTGACTGCCAAGGCTCGATAGCAAGGTGCAAAATCGTAAAAAATGAAAAAACAAGCGCCGTGAGGACGAGGAAAAGCCCGATAGCATAGTGCCTTATAGGAAATTCAGCCTTTTCTTTAATTTTATGTTTCACTGAATCATTATACTACAAATAGCCTGATTTTTCTAGGACTTTTATCACATTTGCATTTATTACTACTTATTGATAAAATGTTGCTATGAAAATAACTGAAAACCTAGACAAGGATACTCTACTGGACCTCAAGACAATTATCGTGCTCCATAAGGCGGAGCGTACCATTCGTAATCTCGAAGCTCAAATTTTTAAAAAGCACAATTTGACGCCAACCCAATTTTCCGTTTTAGAAACCTTATATAGCAAAGGAGAGTTGCGGATTCAAGATTTGATTGATAGCATGCTGGCTACATCGGGAAATATGACGGTTGTTATCAAAAACATGGAAAGAGATGGCTGGATAAGTCGTAGCTGCGATCCCAATGACCGCCGCTCCTTCCTCATCCAACTAACCGACCAAGGACAGAAAAAAATCGAGGCTGTCTTGCCAGAGCACATCGCCAATATCAGCCACATGACTGCTCTACTCTCCCAAAACGACCAAGAAGAATTAGTACGTCTCTTAAAAACTTTCAAAAAGCTGAGCTAAATTATTGCTAATTAGTGACAATTGTTGTAACATGGATAGTAACAAGAGGGACACCTCTTAAATAAAGATAAAATGGAGGACACATGTATGTCTAAAGTACTATTTATTGTTGGCTCACTTCGTCAAGGTTCATTCAATCATCAGTTGGCAGCTCAAGCAGAAAAGGCTCTGGCTGGTAAAGCTGAGGTTTCCTATCTGGACTACAAGGATGTACCATTCTTTAACCAAGATATCGAAAGTCCAGCTCCAGCTGCTGTTGCCAAGGTTCGTGAAGAAATCCTTGCAGCTGATGCTATCTGGATCTTCTCACCTGTCTACAACTGGGCCATCCCAGGCGTTGTGAAAAACTTGCTCGACTGGACTTCACGCGCACTTGATCTGTCAGACCCTAGCGGTCCTTCTGCCCTCAACGCCAAAGTGGTGACTGTCTCATCTGTTGCTAACGGCACTTCACCTGATGAGGTCTTCAAGCACTACCGTAGCCTCCTTCCATTCATTCGTATGGATGTGGTTGATCAATTTACTGGTGTCGGTATCAATCCAGAAGCTTGGGGAACTGGTCAATTAGTCCTTTCAGAAGACAAGCTTGCTGAGCTGTCTGCCCAAGCAGATGCCCTCCTAGCAGCTATCAACTAAGATAAAATAAAAACATGAAGCAAGATTTCCCAGAAATACTGCTTCATGTTTTTTTATTTTAAGATAATAGCTGCGACGATTGGACTGACGATCACATACATGATTCCTGTCACGCCGATTGCAAGACCTGCCATAGCTCCAGCAACATGTCCATATTTAAAGGCTGTTCCGGTACCAACTGCATGCCCCGTGCCACCTAAAGCTAGACCAACTGCTACTGGATCCTTAATTTTTAGCAGTTTTAGAATAGTGGGTCCCATGACACTTGTCAAAATACCTGTTGCCACAACAACCACCAAGGTAACAGTTGTCAAGCCCTGCATTTTATCAGTAATACCCACTGCCATCGCTGTTGTGACAGATTTTGGGAATAGGGAAATCGCTAAAAAGAAGTCCATCCCAAAGAATTTTGCAAGCAGAGCCGTGAAAGTCGTATTGACCACTACAGCCACAAAGGTTCCTAGCAGGATACTGCGAGCGTGGTGTTTCATCAGGTGAAAGGTCTTATAAAGCGGAATTCCCAAAGCAACCGTTGACGGAACGATTAAATTATTCAAATAAGCCCCACCGACATAGTAATCCTTATAAGAAATTCCCGTTAATTTCAAAAAGGCAATGACCAAAATCGCCGCTAAAAGGAGAGGCGTTGTCAAAGGATGTGGAAATCTACGGAAAATCAGCATCCCGATGAGGTAGGCAAAAATAGACAAGGCGAGGCCAAATAGCGGGTTACTCCATAGATTAGACATGATCCATCCCTCCTTCCTCATAATCGCCTTCAAAATGCTGCTTGATGAACTGTACGACAAGGGCAATGACGATCACATTTAAAACAATGGCACCAAGAATAATCAAAACAATAGGCAACAGATAAGGAGCAATCACGTGAAATTTATCCATAATACCAACCGCTGGCGGCAGAAAAAGAATAGTCATATTGGCTAACAGGAAGTTTCCGACCATACTGACGTGGCGGAGCCTCAATAACTTAAACTGCAAAGCAAGAAATAGCAAGATTAAGCCGATAATACTACCTGGAATGGGAAGATGGAAGACACTTGATATCCCCTCTCCAATGATGGAAATCGAGAAAATAATCATCAACTGGACATATAATTTCATGCAGAACCTCCGAAACTTTCTATGTACAGTTTACTCCTTTTCAGAAAAATTTCAAGGTTTTTCTCAAATAAAAAAGATGGAAACGAATCCATCTGATTTCTTACATAATATCCTTACTTCTACATTCTACGGGTCTAGCATTAAACAAAGTGATTGTCGTTCTTCGTCCTGCTATCAAAAAAACGCCTTTAGGCGCTTCTTGAAATACAACGGAAGACATGGGATTCGAACCCACGCACGCTTTTACACGCCTACTGCGTTTCCAACACAGCCTCTTAAGCCTCTTGAGTAATCTTCCA
>NZ_CALHWC010000181.1 GCF_938036805.1 uncultured Streptococcus sp. | reverse complement strand
GCCGCAATCTGATTGGCTAGAATTTCTGGAAGTTCGATAATTTTTGACATCTTTTTCTCCGTATTTGTTCTGCTATCTATTATAACACATTGGACTCTTTCTAGCAGAGGGCAGACTTATCTTGCCCGCTCTACTCACAAGACAAACCAGATAGACACAAATAGCTGCCACATAGACAAAAGGGCTTGTTTTCGCTGCCAAGTTGCGGTTTAATAAAGGTGAAAGGAGGAAGTTATGAAAGTCAAGCTAAGAATCGATTCTCAAGTCACCGAAGACTCCGTCAGCATTGAGGCTCGCCTCATGACAGAAAGCATTCAGGAATTGGTCCACTTTGCTCAACATCTAGGCAAAGTGGATAAGATTCATGTCAAGAAAGAAGATGAAATCTATCTGCTGGACGCTAAGGAAATCCATCGAATCTACACAGAAAATCGTCAGGTTCGGGTCCGAACGACAAAAGACAGCTATCGAGCTCAGCAAGCTCTTTATCAGTTGCTGCAGATCCTGCCGGACTATTTCCTACAGATTTCGCAGTCAGAGATTATCAACAGCCGACAAATCAGTCACCTCAAGCTGACGCCCAATGGTCTGATTCAAATATTTCTGAAAAACGGTGACCAGACCTACTCGTCCCGCCGTTATCTCAAATCCATCAAAGAAAGGTTGCAATTATGAAAACTCGTCTTAAAGAACTCTTTTTCGGAGGAATTGGAGGGATTTTCATCGGTCTCTTCTTCTCCATGATTGTTTCTTATTTTTACAATCCAGCTTATCTACCGCTTCACCCTGACTCGCCGATCGGTCACTTCTTTTTGAGCCAGCATGCCCATGTTTCTCTCATTATGCTCTACTGCCTGCTTATCTGGTTTATCATAGGAACGGTTTTCAGATGGTGCGCAAGCTTCTTCCAAAGAGACTGGAGCATCCTGCGCTCCATCGTCAGCCACTATGGCGTGATGATCCTGACCTTTGCACTTTTGGCTAATCTAGCTGGATTTTTTCCAAGAGAAAAAATACTCAGCCTGACACTGACTGCCGTCGGGGAATTTACCCTTATCTATCTGGTCATTTCAGGCGCCATCTACTACCACACCTACCGGAAAATTCAAAAAATCAATAGCGGCTTGTCTAGCAAATCGTGAGAAACACAAAGAGCGAGAGTGGGACAGAAATCGGTAATTCGTTAGAATTCGATTTCGTCGTTCCACCTCCGCACAGTTGAGTAGGGCTGTAAAAGCTGATGAAATCAGCCTAGTAGAGCCCACTCAACCACTGCGTCTTGCTCGACAATCCAAAGACAATTGAGAGGCTAGGACTTTTGTCCCAGCCTCTTGTTTTTACAGCTTCTTCTTGAGCTCGGCTACCGCCGCCATGACTTCTAGGGGAGTCATATTATAGATGTCCAAGTCTCGGAGTTCAGTCAGGACTGGATTTTCCGATCCTTCTGCAAAAAGAGAGATCTGCTCCGCCACTTGTGACTGCTTCGGTCTGGATGCAGCAGGAAGCTCTGAGCCTAGTCCTGTATCCTGACTCTCCAAATGACTCAAAATGCTATCCGCCCGCTCCAGTAATTTCTTAGGAAGTCCGGCAATCTTCGCCACATGAATTCCGTAGGACTTGTCAGCCGGACCCGGCTCAATCTTATGCAGGAAAGTCACCTGTCCGTCCTTTTCCAAGGTTGCCACATGGACATTTTCCAAATGCTCCAAGCTATTCTCTAATGCTGTCAGCTCATGATAGTGGGTGGCAAAGAGGGTTTTAGCTCCAGTATAGTGATGAATGTGCTCGATAATAGCCTGAGCTAGCGCCATCCCATCATAAGTCGCCGTTCCACG
>NZ_CALHWC010000180.1 GCF_938036805.1 uncultured Streptococcus sp. | reverse complement strand
CAGCAAGTGCTTGACGGAAACGAGCTGAGTCAAGTGAAGTACCTGAACCGATAACGCGTTCTTTAGGGAAGCCTGAGAATTTCCAAGTTGAATAAGTCAAAACGTCAACTGGGTTAGCAGCAACAAGGAAGATACCATCGAAACCTGATTCAACAACTTGTGTTACGATTGATTTGTTGATGGCAAGGTTTTTACCCACGAGGTCAAGACGAGTTTCACCTGGTTTTTGAGGTGCACCCGCAGTGATAACAACAAGGTCAGCGTCTGCACAGTCAGAGTATTGAGCTGCGTAGATCTTTTTAGGTGAAGTGAAGGCAAGGGCGTGGCTAAGGTCAAGCGCATCACCAACAGCTTTTTCGTGTAATTGTGGAATTTCGATAATTCCAAGCTCTTGTGCAATTCCTTGGTTAACAAGCGCGAAAGCGTAAGATGAACCTACGGCACCGTCACCAACAAGGATGACTTTTTTATGTTGTTTAGTAGCAGTCATTTCTAAACATCTCCTTATTATTTTTGGGGTTTTCCCCATACAATTACATTCTACCACTTTTGATACAGTTTGTCACGGCTCACCGTGGGATTTTGACCCCTAAAAAGCTATGTAAACGTTTTTATATTCGGTTTTAAATACTGAAAATATAGCTAAAATGTGGTATAATGAGATAGTGATTTAATATTGAAACGAGGCATTTTTTAATGCAAGATAGAAACTTAGTAAATGTCAATTTGACCAGCGAAATGAAGACCAGTTTCATCGATTATGCAATGAGTGTTATCGTGGCTCGGGCTCTTCCAGATGTTCGCGATGGTCTTAAGCCGGTTCATCGCCGGATTCTTTATGGCATGAATGAGCTAGGCGTTACGCCTGATAAGCCTCACAAGAAATCAGCTCGTATCACAGGGGATGTCATGGGTAAATACCACCCGCATGGTGACTCCTCTATTTATGAAGCAATGGTGCGGATGGCACAATGGTGGAGCTATCGCTACATGCTGGTAGACGGCCATGGAAACTTCGGTTCGATGGACGGAGACGGGGCCGCTGCCCAGCGTTATACAGAAGCACGTATGAGCAAAATTGCTCTGGAAATGCTTCGTGATATCAACAAAAACACTGTTGATTATATCGACAACTATGATGCCAGCGAGAGAGAGCCTATGGTTCTTCCTGCTCGCTTCCCTAACTTGCTCGTAAATGGAGCGACAGGGATTGCAGTTGGGATGGCGACTAATATCCCACCTCATAATCTTGGTGAGTCTATTGATGCCGTTAAGCTTGTCATGGACAATCCAGAAGCAACGACTCGGGATATCATGGAAGTCCTGCCTGGACCAGATTTCCCGACAGGAGCACTGGTGATGGGTAAGTCTGGTATTCACCGTGCTTATGAAACGGGGAAGGGTTCGATTGTTCTTCGTTCTCGCACTGAAATTGAAGAGATGAAAAATGGCCGTGAGCGAATTGTCGTAACCGAGTTTCCTTATATGGTGAATAAGACTAAGGTCCATGAGCATATTGTTCGTTTGGTGCAGGAAAAGCGCATTGACGGTATCACAGCTGTTCGTGATGAGTCCAACCGTGAAGGAGTTCGTTTTGTCATCGAGGTTCGTCGAGATGCCTCTGCACATGTCATTCTAAATAATCTTTTCAAGCTGACTCAGATGCAGACCAATTTCAGCTTCAATATGCTGGCTATTCAAAATGGCGTGCCGAAGATTCTATCTCTACGTGAGATTTTGTTGGCCTACATTGAGCACCAAAAAGAAGTAGTGACTCGACGGACGGCTTTCGATAAAGAAAAGGCGGAAGCTCGAGCGCACATCTTGGCTGGTTTGCTGATTGCGCTGGATCACATTGATGAAGTGATTCGCATTATCCGTAATAGCGAGACGGACGCAGAAGCCCAAGCTGAATTGATGGCTAAGTTTGAACTTTCTGAGCGCCAGAGCCAGGCTATCCTTGATATGCGTCTGCGCCGTCTGACTGGTTTGGAACGTGATAAGATTCAGTCAGAATACGACGAACTGATTGCTTTGATTGCGGACTTGGCTGATATTTTGGCTAAGCCAGAGCGCGTTGTCGCAATTATCAAGGAAGAGCTAGATGAGGTCAAACGTAAATTTGCGGATGACCGCCGAACTGAGCTGATGGTGGGAGAAGTCCTTTCTATTGAAGATGAAGATTTGATTGAGGAAGCAGATGTTTTGATTACCCTGTCTAATAAAGGCTATATCAAACGTCTGAATCAGGCTGAATTCACTGCTCAGAAACGCGGAGGCCGCGGCGTTCAAGGAACTGGTGTCAAAGATGATGACTTCGTCAAAGAGCTGGTTTCAACAAGTACCCACGATAGACTGCTCTTCTTTACTAACAAAGGCCGAGTTTATCGTCTCAAAGGATATGAAATCCCTGAGTATGGCCGTACAGCTAAGGGCTTGCCAGTGGTCAATCTCTTGAAACTGGATGAAGGAGAGACCATTCAGACCATTATTAATGTCCAGCAAGACAGTAGCGATCATTCCTATCTCTTCTTTACGACCCGTCTAGGTGTGGTTAAACGAACCAGCGTGACAGAATTTGCTAATATCCGTCAGAACGGTCTCAAGGCCTTGAATTTGAAAGATGAAGACGAGCTTATCAATGTCTTTCTGACGGATGGTGCTGCAGATGTTATCATTGGTACTAAGTTTGGTTATTCAGTCCGTTTCAATGAGACAGCTGTTCGGAGCATGAGCCGTAGTGCGACTGGTGTTCGTGGGGTCAATCTGCGTGACGGCGACCAAGTCGTTGGAGCAGGTGTGATTACTGAGGGTGACGAAGTGCTTGTCATCACAGAAAAAGGCTATGGTAAGCGTACTCTTGCTAGCGAGTATCCAACCAAGGGCCGTGGTGGTAAAGGGATTAAAACAGCCAATATCACAGATAAAAATGGACCTCTTGCTGGTCTGATGACCGTTACTGGCGAGGAAGATTTGATGATCATCACTAATACAGGCGTCATCATTCGGACCAGTGTGGCCAATATTTCTCAGACCGGTCGTTCGACCTTGGGAGTGAAGGTCATGCGTCTGGACCAAAATGCTCAGATTGTTACCTTTACAACGGTTGCGCCTGATGAAAAAGACGATGAGGAAGAAGTAGAATAAGAGGAGGATGAATGTGAAAAAATCTAAGAAGAAATTCAAGCTCAGAAATTTCATCATTAACTGTGCGGTTTTCCTTTTATTTCTGGTTGCCTTAGCGCTGATTTTCAATTCTTCTATCCGAAATATGATCATGGTTTGGCACACAAATCAATACCAGGTTAGCAAGGTTTCCAAGGAAGAAATCAAGCAAAATAAGGCAGTCGAGTCGAGTTTTGAGTTTAGCGAAGTCCAATCTCTTTCGACAGAAGCGGTCATCAATGCTCAGTGGCAGGCCCAAAAATTACCAGTTATCGGTGGCATTTCAATTCCTGAAGTTTCGATGAATCTGCCAATTTTCAAAGGTTTGGATAATGTTGGCCTTTACTATGGTGCTGGCACTATGAAAGAAGATCAACAAATGGGACAAGGAAACTATGCCTTAGCCAGCCACCACGTCTTTGGAATTACTGGAGCCAGTGACATGCTCTTTTCACCGCTAGATCGCGCCAAAATAGGGATGAAAATCTATATCACAGATAAGGATAAGATCTATACTTATACGATTTCTAGTATAGAAAGTGTCGCACCAGAGCGCGTGGATGTCATCAATGACACAGAGGGAGTTGCTGAGATCACTTTAGTCACATGTGAAGATGCGGCAGCAACCAGTCGAACCATTGTTAAAGGAACGCTGGAAAGTACGATTGACTATGACAAGGCACCAAAAGATATTTTAGATGCTTTCAGTCGATCTTATAATCAAATGCAGCTATAATAAGAAATATTGTAAAACGAAGTAACTTTTGTTACTTCGTTTTTTGTTTGATAAAACTAAAATGATATACGAACAGATACTAGAACGCTTTCAAAGAATATGCCTTCTTTATTAGATTATGCTATACTTATGTTAGTATGGTACTCTTTTAGTCAAGAAAGGAAATTATCATGAAAATATATAAATCACTTTTAATATTTTTTATAGCATTTATATGTTTAGGAAGTATCACTGCCTGTAGCCAGTCCAAAACAGCAGAAAAGAAGTTTGATTTCATAATGACAGCAGAAGATAAAAAGAGACTTCATAAAGAAGAAGAGCAAATTGCTTTGTATTTGGTGAATCATTATGAAGATGTGAAAAAAATAGAATTTGTAAATTTTTATAAAGGTGGTTTTGGGACGGGGGATTCTATATCTGTTAAGATAAATTCAAATAATTATATAAAACCAATTACTTTAGGAGATCCAAGTGGCGAGTATATTATTAGCTATAATCCTGAGAACTTTCATCTGAATGAAAAGAATCCGCCAACTCAATTAGATAATCTAAAAAATATTGAGATTAAATATTATGAGGAGATAGAAAGGTGATCTCCATTTCAGATAAAAATCATAATAAATTAGCAAAAGAGGCTTACAACTTGAACCAAAGAACGAACAAATTTGCTTGATATATGATTGTTTTTATTAAAATATGCTATAGGTAGTATAGTTGAAGATTTTGAGATTTATAAAGAAAAGGAGTATTTATGAAAATATCTAAGTTACTTTTGATAGTATTTATTGGGTTTGTAGGGATAGGAACACTCAGTGCCTGTAGTCAGCAGAAAAAAACAGGACAGAAAGAGAAAGTTACTATGACAAAAGAAGAAAAAAAGGAACTTCGTAAAGAGGAAGAGAAAATAGCTTTGTATTTGGTGAATCATTACGAGGATGTGAAAAAGATTAAGTTTGATAAATTTCACAGGGGAGGATTAGGGCTAGCAGATTCAATAAGTGTTATTGTCAATGATGATAGTTATATAAAACCAATTATATTTAACGATGATAGTGAAAGATATTCTGTTGATTATGATCCGAGTGATTTTCATTTAATAAAAAAGAAAAATTCTACAGAATTAACCAGTCTTGATGGGATTGAAGTGATATATTATGAGGAAAAGTAAATTGATTATAGAAAGATAATATAATTGAGTTATGAAATCGTCAATTTCAAGTTATTGATGACGCTGCATAAAGGAAGGAGTATTTATGAAAATATCTAAGTTACTTTTGATAGTATTTATTGGGTTTCTAGGGATAGGAACACTCAGTGCCTGTAGTCAGCAGAAAAAAATAGGACAGAAAGAGAAAGTTACATTGACAGCAGAAGAGAAAAAAGAAGTTCAAAAACAAGAAAAAAATCTAGCTTTGTTTTTAGTGAATAACTATGAAGGGATTAATAAAATTGAGTTCACAGATGTCTCTAGAAAAGAATTTGCCCAGTCTAGAAGTGTTTTTCTAAAAGTGAATGATAATATTAGTATTAGTTCGTTTTTAGATGACAATTATGATAATGGTTATAGTTTAGCCTATAAAAAAGGTGAGAAGACTTTAATGAAAAAGGAAAAACTGACTGATTTTGAGACACTTGAAGGAATTGAAGTAATATATAATTTAGGTACATAATATGTCGAAAATTACTGAAAAAGATTATAAAGAATTAGCACGTAATGTGTATAAATTTTATCCAGAATAATATAAAAGTGAACAGTAGATACAAATTGGAGATCCAACTGATATAAACTATCGAAATCCCGAGTCATTCTATGATAGTATGTAAGATTTAGTTCGATCTATCTTGAAAAGTTTTGCAAATTATATAAATACTCGCTTTATTTATGATTTTTTGGCTACATTATAGCCAGATTAGTATGGTTGAGAATTTTGAACTCTATAAAGGAAAGGAATATTTATGAAAATATCTAAGTTGCTTTTGATAGTATTTATTGGATTTCTATGGATGGGAACACTCGGCGCCTGTAGCCAGCAGAAAAAAACAGAACAGAAGGAGGAAGTAACATTGACAGCAGAAGAGAAAAAGATAATTAGAAAACAAGAAGAGGCTCTTGCGTTATTTTTGGTCAATAATTTTGAAGATATTAAAAAAATAGAATTTATAAGTATAGTAAAGGGTGGTTTTGGAACTTCTGATGTAGCATATATGAAAATTAACGATAAACTCCTTGTGGATTCTAGTCTGCAGGACACATATGATATTAATCATTATTCTTTAGGTTATCATCAAAGTTCAAAATTTTTAGTAAGAAAAGAGGCTCCTTCTTCATTTTCGAATATAGATGAGCTGAAAGAGAGAGTGATTTATTATGAGGGAAGAAAATGAATAGTGTAACTGATGAAGTTTACAAATAAATAGCAAAAAAGTTTTACAAATTAGCTCCTAAAAACAATGAAGATTCGCAAAGAAATTAGGTCAAATTTTTTATGTCAACAGTTGAATACCGAGTCATTAATGCTTCTGTAGATGTAAACGCCTGCTTGTTCTATAATCATTTTGCTATAATATACCTATGTTAGTATAGTTGAAGATTGTATGTTCTATAAAATAAGGAAATATTATATGAAAATACTTAAGTTACTTTTGATAGTATTTATTGGATTTTTGGGGTTGGGAACTCTCAGTGCCTGTAGTCAACAGAAAAAAAACGGACAGAAGGAGATGGTTACATTGACGACAGAGGAAAAAAAGAAACTTCGTAAAGAAGAAGAGAAAATCGCTTTGTACCTGGTAAATCATTATCAAGATGTGAAAAAAATAGAATTTGTAAATTTTCATAAAGGTGGTTTTGGGACGGGTGATACAATCACTATAAAGGTCAATGATAGTAGTTATATTTTACCAACAGAGTTAGAAAGTAAAGATGGATATTATTCAATAGGATATGATCCAAAAGACTTTCATTTGATAGAGAAGAAACCTCCAACACAGTTAACTAGTTTAGACGGAGTAGATGTTAGTTATTACGAGGATTATTAAATGGCGCGATTGACTGATAAAGCTTACAACATATTATCTAAAAAAGCCTATAGTTTGGATCCGAAAGAATATAAAGCAGAAGAACAATATAGTGTGGGAAAGGAATCTGACGTTAACGGTCGAAATTCCGAGTCATTGATGCTATTGGTTACTCTATTGAGTTAAACTATAATAGTATGTAAAATTTAGTTTCATCCATAATAAAAGTGATAAAAAATGTAAACGCTTGCTTGGTTTATATTCTTTTTGATATAATATATTATAATCGTGTTAGGATAGTTGATGATCTTGTGTTTTATAAAGGAAAGGAGTATTTATGAAAATATCTAAGTTGCTTTTGATAGTATTTATTGGATTTCTAGGTTTGGGAACACTCGGTGCCTGTAGCCAGCAGAAAAAAACAGAACAGAAGGAGGAAGTAACATTGACAGCAGAAGAGAAAAAGATAATTAGAAAACAAGAAGAGGCTCTTGCTTTATTTTTGGTCAATAATTTTGAAGATGTTTATAAAATAGAGTTTGAAAGTATTTCAAAAGGCGGATTTGGTAGACCTAGATTCATTTATTTCTCGGTAAACGATAAAATAGAAGTTTCAACAGACTTAAAAGATAGTTACGATATACAGAATTATGGCTTGATCTATCATAATAGCTCAGAGGAACTGAAACGTAAGGAAGTTCCAACTAGTTATACAAAATTATCGGAAACCCAAATAAATGTTATACATTATGGAGAGAAGAAATGAACATAACGGATGCGGATTATAATAAAATTGCAACATATGTTTACGATATTGACCCAGTAGATAATCCGGATAAGCAATTATCAGTTGGAGAAACGATTAACGTTAATGGTCGAAAATTCCGAGTCATTGATGCTATTGGGAACTCTGCTGAACCAACGGATAATAGTATGCAAGCTATGGCTGTTGCTCCTGTTGATGATCAAGGGAACGTAGACTACAGTCAGGTAGTGGTTTCTTATGTTGGCACCAATTTTGGAGACAAAAAAGATGTTCTCAATGACCTTGAAAATCTAGGTATGGGTTTTACGGATAAAATGATAACAGGTCTCCCCTCGATTTCAGGGATGGGCAAAGGCATTCTAGAAGGACATTTTAACGATAGTGTTAAAAAGGAAGTTGTCGAAAACATTGTAGATGTTCAGTCAAAAACAGCATTAGAGTTTGCCCAGCGAGTAGAGAAAAAGGTTCGTAAAGAAAATCCCAATGCCATTATAACAACGAATGGTCATTCTTTGGGAGAGTCTATGGCACTTTATACTGCCTTAAAAATGGGATGGAATAATGTTGGCTTTAATGGTCCAGATATTCATAATATTGTTTCGGAAGAAGAAATAGCCTATATGCAGGCGCATCCAGAGCAATTTCGGAACTTTAGAAATCCAAATGATATGTTTTTGGGGAACATTTTGGGGAATAAAACAGGCGTTGCCATTTATGTCAACATGACAGATGCTAGTTTTGTTGATGAATCTTTACGAATTTTACAGGATGATAAACTTTCTTGGAAAGAAAAGGCAGATAAGATCTATAGTCTGGGGGATAAATATCATAGTTATAATACTTGGAGATTTAATAATAAAGGTCAACTCATTGATGAAAACGGCAATGTTGTGACCAATACAGCAAAAGGAAATGCGAATGCCCTCATCCTAGAAACAAAAACGAGAATGTTGCGGTATTATGGCATGAAAAGCTTACTTACAGAAAGCGGAGGTGGCTTAAGTAGCAACGAACGAATTTTTCTAGACAGCGAGCAAGCTACTATTGGTGCAAATGCTCTTGTTAATGCTGCTCAGCAAGTTTTGGATCAGATTAAGATTGAGAAACAAAGAGGAGTAGAAGAAGTTGAGTCTTTATTTGAAACGACCAAGTC
Source organism: uncultured Streptococcus sp. (assembly GCF_938036805.1). Classification (GTDB taxonomy): domain Bacteria; phylum Bacillota; class Bacilli; order Lactobacillales; family Streptococcaceae; genus Streptococcus. The sequence goes on along the minus strand of NZ_CALHWC010000180.1, from coordinate 11,768 downwards.
TCCGTTTATGATCAGTAGTCTCAGTCCTGATGAGATTAGATCGGCTTTTGCAGCTGGTGGTGTCACGCATGATAGTGTTGTCGGAAATGTAGAAATCTCTCTACAAAATAAGCTCAACAAAGCGAGTCAAATATTAGATGAAATGACTAAATTAAAAGATAAAATTGCAGCTGATATAAACAAAAAACTCGAAGAAGACATATCTTTAGCAGGGGAATTCAATCAATGGAGAAATTTGAAGTAGCACAACGTGAAGTCGAAAAGAAAACTAAAGAACTAGAAGAATTGGAAGATCGGCATCGAGAAAAGTTGCAAGAATTTGAGGAAAGAAATGATTATTTTCAAACTGCGCGTCGTGCCATACAAAATATTCTTGATGAAAAGTACGAAGAAACGTTACATTATTTGAAATCTACTGATGCGGATCAGGATTTTTATAGGATTCTTAATAGAGAGATGGAATCTTACCAAATGTTATCGGAAGATGCCTTGACGGAGGCGCAAAAAATATTGGAATTAGAATCTTTAAAAGAGAGTGATAATTTCCGACGAGAAAGACGATATCTAGATGATAAGTTAGAGGAGGCTTATCTGCGTAGGAGAATAGCCGCAGATGACAATAATAAAACTAGAGAGTAAAAGGAAGTGATGCTAAAATGGCAACAACATTGACTGAGGATATTACAGGTGTATTTACTATAGGAAATTTCGATGATTTAGGAACGCGTCTGCTTGCTATTCAAAAACAGATTGAAAAATCTTTGATAACAAATGTTTATGCTCCACATATTCTTAGTAAAAGTGATGGTATTAAGACCAAATCTAAGGAAGCGATTAGTAAAGTTGCAAAGGAAGGAAAGTTGGCTATCAAGGGGATTAATGATACTTTAGATAGTGCCATCAAGGGACAATGGTCTACATCCGTTAGAGAGGCTGTTACAACAGCAAGCAACAAATATGATAAGATTTAGCAATTAATAATAAATAGCCTAAATAAATGAACTCGCCTAATCGATAGATTTTGTGTCTAACCTTTGGGGTGTAGTTCATTTATTTAGGTTCTTTTTTTATTTAATCTCGAATTAATAAGTAAGGAGGTTGGTATGTATCGTATTTCATTGCAGGATGATATAAGCATGATGCCGCGTGAACGGCTGATAAGAGAAGGAGCGGATAAACTCAGTAATCAGGAATTGCTATCTATATTTTTGCGAACAGGCAGCAAAAAAGAAACTGTTTTTCAAGTTTCTCAAAGGATTTTATCATCGATTTCTAGTTTGAATGATCTGAAATATTTGACTTTACAAGAATTACAGACAATTTCAGGAATTGGTCCTGTGAAGGCTGTTGAGTTGCAAGCCATTATTGAGCTTGGCTGTCGTATCAACAAAGCTGAAGTGCTGGAGAGGGAGCAAATTCTTGGAAGTCAAAAACTAGCTCGCAAAATGCAGGTCGAATTGGGAGATAAAAAGCAGGAATGTTTGGTTGCTATTTATCTCAATAGTCAAAACCAGATCATCCATCAGCAGACAATCTTTGTAGGAACGGTAACTAGGAGTATTGCTGAGCCGCGCGAGATTTTGCATTATGCGCTCAAACACTTGGCGACATCTATTATACTAGTGCACAATCATCCTTCTGGAGTGACTTTACCAAGTAAGAATGACGACGAGGTCACCAAACATATGAAAGAAGCTTGTGAACTAATGGGGTTGGTTCTTTTAGATCATTTAATTGTTTCAAAAAATGATTATTATAGTTATCGTGAAAAAACGGATTTGATCTAAAGTTTGTGGACCACATAATCAAACAAGGCTAAATCACCTGTTCTTGTGGGAAATAGAAATTCTGGATGCCACTGCACACCAAGAAATGGACTTCCATCAGTTGAGGTAACAGCCTCAATGACCTTATCCCGAGGATCGTAGGCTATGACTTCTAGATTTTTCGCTAGATCCTTGATACTTTGGTGATGGAATGAGTTGATTTGACAAGTAGGTCCGTATAATTCATGGAGGATGGAGCCGTTTTTAGTGACCATAGTCTGTGTAGTGTATTGAGCAGTGCTATCTTGCCAGTGATTCTCGATGTCTTGGTGAAGTGTGCCACCCATAGCAACATTGTAAAGCTGAGTACCGCGACAGACACCAAAAATAGGTTTGTTTTGCTTCCGTGCTTCTCGGATGAGAGCTAGTTCAAATAGATCCCTTTGAAGCAGGTAATCATCGCTTTCGATAGTCTGTTCCTCGCCGTAGAAATGAGGATGGACATTTTGTCCACCGGTAAGGATCAGTTTATCAATCATAGTAATATAGGTGTGAGCTAAGGTTTCATCACCAATTGGCAAGATAATTGGGATTCCTCCAACTTTATTGACTCCCTCGATAAAGCCAGTTGAGGTATAACTGATATGAATAAATTGATCGTTGGGAATATCCCTTTGGTTTCCTGTTATACCGATAATCGTTTTTTTCATAAAGTGTCTGTTTCCTTTCTTACCTTACTCATCATCTTTTCTCATGAAATAGAGTAAGGTTTGGAGTTCGCTGGTTAGGTCCACATATTGTACAACCACATCTTTGGGGACAGATAGGTGCACTGGGGAGAAGCAAAGAATTCCCTTGATACCAGCATCAACCAAGACGGATGCGACTTCTTGTGCCTTAACGCTCGGCACTGTCAGAATAGCAGTCTTTACGTTTCCTTCTTGGACCTTTTCTTTAATTTGAGAAATTCCATAAATAGGAATTCCATCATTTGTGGTGGTCCCGACATCAGAATAATCATCTGTATCAAAGGCCATTACAATCTTCATTTTATTCCGTTCATGAAAGCGGTAGTGTAAAAGAGCACGGCCCATATTTCCGACACCAACAATCATGACATTGGTAATCGAGTTGTCATTGAGAAGATTGGCAAAGAAATTCATTAGTTTCTTGACATCGTAGCCAAAACCTCTACGACCTAACTCACCGAAGTAAGAAAAGTCACGCCGAACAGTCGCAGAGTCGATTCCAATCGCCTCTGCGATTTGTTTTGAATTGGCCTTTTCAATATTTTCTGCATTAAATCGCTTGAAAATTCGGTAGTAGAGGGAGAGCCGCTTAGCAGTAGCACGTGGAATAGAATTGCTTTTTTCAGTTTTCACAAAATCACGACCTTTCTATCTTCTATTCTATAGAAAGCTTGTGAAAAAATCAACTAATTTGATGAACAAAATATTATTATACTAATAAAGATAGATAAAATAATAGAAATAAGCAAAATTCTTAGAATTTCGCTTATTGGGGTGTTTTTTCAAAAATATCTCTTTCAACTAAACTATCCATCAAGAAATAGAATTTTTGCTGAATAATATGGTGTTTTTCTGATTTGAAGATATTAACTAATCTTAAACCAGACTTGTCCGTAATATTGATTTTAACTCCGCTTAGATCTTTATTGACGATAATCTTAAGCAAGAATCCATCGCCACTATTAGGAACAGCTTCAAGTAAGCGAGAAAGCTCGTAATTACCAACCTTTGTTTCAGCAAATGTATTGTCCCGTAAGGTAAATTTCTTAACATTTGGATGGAGTGAGTAGGTGAAGTCGCAGTTTGCTAAGCTAACAGATGTTTGAAAAGCCATCTTATCCTCCTAGTATTTCTTTTAGTTTTTGGCTGAATAGTTTGATTTCTTGGATGCTAGTTTGGTCTGATACACTGATGCGAATGGATTCTTTTAGGCGCTCAGAGTTTGGGCCATATAAGGCTTGAAGGACATGGCTGGGCTGAACAGCACCAGCTGTACAAGCAGAGCCAGTCGAGATTGAAAAGCCATTAAGGTCCATTTGAAGCAAGATAAGATCATTCTTTTGGTTTGGAAATCCAATATTGACAACATAAGGCAGGCTAGGCTGACTTTCGTTTAGGTAGTAGTCTATATCCGTTAGGTTGTCCAGTAAAGTATCTTTTAACTGCTGGGCATGCTCAAGATTTTCCTCTAAGTAGGCAAAATTTTCAGAAAGAGCAGTTGCCATCCCGACAATGGAAACGAGGTTTTCTGTACCCGCTCGATGCTTGTTTTCTTGATCACCGCCATGCATGAAATTATCAAAATCCATCTGGTCAGCATAGAGAAATCCCACCCCTTTTGGACCGTGGAATTTATGAGCTGAGGCACTCAAGAAATTGATTCCCCATTCTTCAGGATAGATAGGGAGCTTGCCGACAGCTTGGACTGCATCGACATGAAAAGCAGCAGGATGATCTTTTAGCAATTCACCAATTTCTTGAATCGGCAAAATGTAGCCTGTTTCATTATTAACAGCCATGACTGAGACGAGGATAGTATCCGGTCTGAGGGCATTCTTGATATCTTCAGTTCGGATTTGTCCATCCACTGGCTGAATAATAGTGGATTCAAAGCCAAAGTGCTCCACCAAGTATTCAACAGGTTCTAAAACCGCATGGTGTTCAATGGCAGTAGTAATAATATGTTTGCCTTGATCTTGATGCCGCAGGGCATAGCCCTTAATGGCAGTGTTATTGCTTTCAGTTCCTCCTGAGGTGAAGAGAACATTTTTACTCTGTGTGTGTAGAACCTTGGCAATATCTTCGCGAGCCTGCCTGAGCAGCTTATTGGCTTCTCGACCGTGGCTGTGGGTACTGGATGGATTTCCGAAGATTGTCATTGCCTGAGTCATGGACTCAATTGCGGCAGGCGACAAGGCAGTCGTAGCAGCATTATCTAAATAAATCACGAATCTTATCTCTTATTTCTTTTGAAAAGCAAATAGTGGGCTGACTGGTCTTCTTTCTTGGATACGCACGATAGCATCGCCAATCAACTCGCTAGCTGTGATGTAGTGAACATTCTTCGGAGTTTTTTCTTTCGTATCAACAGAGTCAGTCACCAAGATTTCTCGGATAGGGACATTGTCTAGCAATTCTGCAGCCTTATCTGCAAATAAGCCATGACTAGATACGGCATAGATTTCGACAGCTCCTTCGCGTTCGACGATTTTAGCAGCTTCTGAGAAAGTACGTCCAGTATTTAAGATATCGTCAATCAAAATCGCTTTTCTGCCTTCAACATCACCGATGATATAGCCTTCAGAGCGTCCTGCTTCATCTTCACCGTAGTCGATGATGGCGATTGGAGCATCGAGATATTCTGCCAAACTACGAGCGCGCTTGACGCCAGAATTTTTCGGACTGACAACGACGACATCCTCACCAGTTAAGCCCATGTTGCAATAATGTTCAGCAAACAACGGAATTGTGAAGAGGTTATCGACTGGGATATCAAAGAAGCCTTGTACTTGGACGGCGTGAAGGTCAAGTGAAATAACTCTGTCTACGCCAGCTCCAACCAGCATATTGGCAACGAGTTTTGCAGTGATTGGCTCGCGAGGAGCAGCCGTCCGATCTTGGCGGGCATAACCAAAATAGGGCATGACAACGGTCACGGTATTGGCACTTGCTCGTTTACAAGCATCGACCATAATCAATAACTCCATCAAGTGATTATTGACCGGAAAGCTGGTGGATTGAATGATGTAAATATCGTAGCCACGGACACTCTCCTCAATGTTAATCTGAATCTCGCCATCAGAAAATTGACGGGAAGAGAGCTTGCCTAACGGTAGACCAGCAGCTTCAGCAATCTTCTCAGCGATTGAGTGATTAGAATTGAGGGAGAAAAGCTTCATATTTTTTTTGTCTGACATTAGAATGACCATCCTCTTTTTGTCTCTTTAGATTTATAAATATTATTTTACCAAAAAAATGAGATTATTTCAGCATTTTTATAAGTTTTCGGCAAATCTAGCGATCTTACTTTTACCAGGTTTGTATTGGATTTGATTTTCTCTTAAAAAGTCTTTGAATTTCTCTTCCCCTTCTTCGATATTATTAATTTCTAATTCTAATTCGAAATCTTTTTTACCAAAGTAACGGCTTTCGTCCAAGGCAAAAAGACCGAGTTCATCTTGTTTTTCGTAACGAATATTTTCAAGGGTTCCGAGGATCGTCAGTTTGTTGACGGGGATTCCTTTTTCTTGAAGTTTTTCGAGGATTTGTCCCTGAGGAAATTGCAAATGTTCCAGAATTTCCTTGGTTTCATCTTTGGATAAGAGTTGGTTGTACTCGAAATTTCCAAGTGGTTGAGGAATTTTCAGAGTAAACTCAGCATCCTCAGGAGTAGTTCGGACTCGCAAGGCCATACGAGCATCACGAAGAGCAAAGTCCGCCGAATCGATATAATAGTTGACTTGGAAAATTGGCTGGACATGATCAAAGAAGGTCAGAAGTCGTTTATGTTCGTCTTCTGTTAACATTGTTTTGTATTCTATTTCTAAATGGTTCATTTTTAAATCCTTTTCTTTATCTGAAAGCGATTTTATGTTATAATAACAACTGTGTTTATTTTATACAAAAAACGAATAGATGACAAGGTATGTATATGACAATAGATTGGGAAGATTTTCTGGATCCATATATTCAGGCGGTTGGTGAGTTGAAAATCAAGCTTCGTGGCATTCGCAAACAGTATCGCAAACAGCAACGCCATTCACCGATCGAGTTTGTAACCGGTCGCGTAAAACATATTGAAAGCATCAAGGAAAAAATGGAACTTCGCGGGATAACTGAGGAAAACTTAGCCCAAGAGATGCAGGATATTGCTGGTTTGCGTGTTATGGTTCAATTTGTAGACGATGTGGATGAAGTTTTAGAAGTTTTGCGAAATCGGACCGATATGCGTATCGTCCAGGAGCGTGATTACATCAAAAACAAAAAAGCCAGTGGTTATCGTAGCTACCATGCCATCGTTGAATATCCAGTAGATACGATTAATGGCAATAAAGTTATCTTAGCAGAGATTCAGATTCGTACCTTGTCCATGAACTTTTGGGCAACGATTGAGCACTCTTTAAACTATAAGTATAAAGGAGAATTTCCAGAGGAGATCAAGAAACGCTTGGAGATAACGGCCAATCTGGCCTACCAGCTAGACGAAGAGATGGGAGCCATTCGTGATGCCATCCAAGAAGCACAAGCACTTTTTGATCCTCTGCACCGCAAGCTAAATGACGGTGTTGGAAATAGTGACGATACAGATGAAGAATACAGGTAAAAAAATTGCGATTATCCGCAATCGCAAAAGGCAGAGTGAGGAAGTATTTCAAGCTCTGATGCAAAAATTGCGGAAAGCAGGCTTTATCCTGACACCCAAAAATCCAGATATCGTGATTTCTGTTGGTGGTGACGGGATGCTGCTATCAGCCTTCCACAAGTATGAAGATCAGCTGGATAAGGTTCGCTTTGTCGGTGTTCATACGGGACATTTAGGATTTTATACGGACTATCGAGACTTTGAAATCGATAAATTAGTGGAAAATCTGAAATTGGACACAGGTGCCAAGGTCTCTTATCCGATTTTGAATGTCAAGTTGACCTTTGAAAATGGTGAAACTCGGACGATTCGCGCACTCAATGAAGCAACCATTAAACGCTCCGACAGAACCATGGTTGTTGATGTGGTCATCAATAATGTTCACTTTGAGCGATTTAGAGGTGATGGGATTTCTGTCTCAACGCCGACTGGTAGCACGGCCTACAATAAATCTTTAGGTGGAGCAGTCCTACACCCAACGATTGAAGCCTTGCAAGTAACGGAAATTGCTAGTCTCAACAATCGTGTGTATCGTACTTTAGGTTCCTCAGTTATTGTTCCTAAAAAAGATAAGATTGAGCTGCTGCCGACACGCAATGATTACTATACTATAGCGGTCGATAATCAAACATTTTCTTATAAAAATATTGTCCGTATTGAGTACCAAATCGATAATCATAAGATTAACTTTGTGGCTTCGCCCAGCCATACCAGCTTTTGGAATCGCGTGAGAGACTCCTTTATCGGGGAGTGTCAAGAATGAGATTTGAGTTTATTGCAGATGAGCATGTCAAAGTCAAAACATTTTTGAAAAAGCATGAGATTTCGAAAGGGCTTTTGGCCAAGGTGAAGTTTGCAGGCGGCAATATTCTTGTCAATGATCAGCCTCAAAACGCTATTTATTTACTGGATATTGGCGATAAGGTAACGGTAGATATTCCCTCTGAGAAGGGATTTGAAAGCCTAGAAGCCGTGGATCGAGATTTGTCAATCGTGTATGAAGATGCGCATTTTCTGGTTTTAGACAAGCCTGCAGGGGTGGCCAGTATCCCCAGTGTCAATCATTCGAATACGATGGCAAACTTTGTTAAGGCTTACTATATTCGGCAAGATTATGAAAATCAGCAGGTTCACATTGTGACGAGATTGGATCGTGATACCAGTGGTCTCATGCTCTTTGCAAAACATGGTTATGCCCATGCAAGACTGGATAAGCAACTGCAGAAAAAAATGATTGAGAAGCGCTATTACGCACTCGTTCAGGGGCGCGGTGAGCTTAAACCAGAGGGGGACATTATTGCGCCAATTGGGCGCGACCCTGATAGCATCATCACCAGATGTGTGACAAAGGATGGCAAATATGCTCATACCAGCTACAAGGTTGTAGAGCAGTTTGGCGATATCTATTTGGTAGATATTCGCTTGCACACTGGACGAACCCATCAGATTCGTGTGCACTTTGCCCATCTTGGCTTTCCGCTCCTTGGAGATGATCTCTATGGCGGGACTTTGGAAGCGGGAATTACACGTCAGGCCTTGCATTGCCACTCCCTATCTTTTTATAATCCATTTTTGGAAAAGCAGCTTCAATTGGAATCCCAGTTGCCGATTGATTTCCAAAATACTATTACATCGTTAATAAAAAATAATTAAAATTTTAAAGGAGAAACTCATGGAAGTTTTTGAAAGTCTAAGAGACACAGTTGTTGGAAAAAATGTTCGTATTGTATTGCCAGAAGGGCAAGAACCGCGTATTCTTCAAGCGGTGAAACGCATAGTAAAAGAATCAGAAGTTACACCAGTTCTTTTGGGAAATCCAGATAAAATCCGTATTTACCTGGAAATCGAAAACATTATGGACGGATATGAAGTCATAGATCCTAAAAACCATGACAGAATGGAAGAAATGGTAGCTGCTCTTGTGGAACGTCGTAAGGGCAAAATCAGTGAAGAAGAAGCTCTCGAGCTTTTAAGAACAGACGTTAACTATTTTGGAGTTATGCTGGTCTACCTCGGTATCGTAGATGGTATGGTTTCTGGCTCTATCCACTCTACAGCTGCTACAGTGCGTCCAGCCTTGCAAATCATTAAAACGCGTCCAAATGTAACAAGAACTTCAGGTGCCTTCCTCATGGTGCGTGGTTCAGAACGTTATCTTTTCAGTGACTGTGCCATTAACATCAATCCTGACTCAGAAGCTTTGGCAGAAATCGCGATTAACTCAGCTGTGACAGCCAAAATGTTTGGTATTGATCCGAAGATTGCCATGCTTAGCTATTCAACTAAAGGATCTGGTTTTGGAGAAAGCGTTGATAAAGTAGTTCACGCGACTAAGTTGGTTCATGAATTGCGCCCAGACCTAGAAGTTGACGGAGAATTGCAATTTGATGCTGCCTTTGTACCAAGCACAGCAGCCTTGAAAGCTCCAGGCAGCAAGGTTGCAGGTAAAGCGACTGTCTTTGTCTTCCCAAGCATTGAAGCAGGAAATATCGGTTATAAAATGGCAGAGCGTTTAGGTGGATTCTCAGCAGTCGGTCCAGTTCTTCAAGGATTGAATAAGCCAGTAAACGACCTTTCTCGCGGATGTAATTCAGATGACGTTTATAACTTAACACTGATTACAGCTGCACAATGTGTTGACCAATAAAATAACTAAAAAAGATGAGTGATTCATCTTTTTTAGTCTGTTTAAGTATGAGAGAAATGTTAGATTTTAAAAAATTTGGAATTGAAATGTGGGAAGAGGAGAAAATTGCCTCTTTTCGCAAGAAATTATTGACTTGGTATGATGAACATAAACGTGATTTGCCTTGGCGTAGGTCCAATAATCCTTATCATATCTGGGTTTCTGAGATTATGTTGCAGCAAACACGTGTGGATACGGTGATTCCTTACTATGAGCGTTTTCTTGACTGGTTTCCGACTGTAGCTGATTTAGCTCAGGCGCCAGAGGATAGATTGCTCAAGGCTTGGGAAGGTTTGGGCTATTATTCGCGGGTGCGAAATATGCAAAAAGCAGCCCAGCAGATAATGACGGATTTCGCAGGAAAATTTCCTGATAGCTATGAGGGAATTGCTAGTCTCAAAGGGATTGGTCCTTATACGGCTGGTGCTATTGCTAGTATTGCCTTTGGACTAGCTGAGCCTGCGGTAGACGGCAATGTTATGCGGGTGCTGAGTCGATTATTCGAAGTGGATTTAGATATTGGCCAACCAAGCAATCGCAAGGTCTTTCAGGCTATGATGGAGATTTTGATTGATCCAGACAGACCTGGAGATTTCAATCAGGCGTTGATGGATTTGGGATCGGATATTGAAGCTCCTGTTAATCCCCATCCAGAAGACAGTCCTGTAAAGGAGTTCAGCGCAGCCTATTTGCACAGAACTATGGATAAATATCCGATTAAAGCACCTAAAAAGAAGCCAGTTCCAGTCTATCTGCAAGGCTTAATTATCGAAAATGAGCAGGGACAATTCTTGCTTGAAAAGAATGAGGCTGCTGGCCTGTTATCAGGTTTTTGGCATTTTCCCTTGATTGAAGTCGAGGAATTTCAAACTGAAAATCAGATCTCTCTATTTGAAGTGGCTGAAAATCAGCCCAGTCTGGACTTGTCTCCTCAAGAAAGCTTTGAGCAGGATTATGATTTGATTGTCGATTGGCAGCAACAGTCCTTTCCGAAGGTGCAGCATGTTTTCAGTCATCGCAAGTGGCATATCCAGTTAGCTTACGGTCGGGTTAAGGATAGCCAGCACGCAGCTGATGGAGAGGTCTTGTGGCTTCATCCAGGAGAATTTGGTAATTACCCCTTTGCCAAACCCCAGCAGAAGATGTGGGAGGCTTTTGGGAACGTAAAAGATGGAAACTAAAGTTAAATAGTCTGTTGAACTTGATTAAATTTACGAAGAATAGGAAATCATTGAAATATGTCCCATACCCCTAGTCCTCCAGATAAAACTTTTATTGGACGTCGTAGCAGACTTGCTGGTGTCATTTATTTTATATTAGGAGCTTTGAATTTCTTACATTGCCTTCTTTATTTTCAGTGGATATTTTCCCCAACTGCGAGAACTGACTTCATCATTATTCTAATTTTTATAGGTTTAAATATTTATTTTTTGACTCGCGAGTTCATCTATAAATGCTTCCATTGGTGTGGCTATCATGCCTTACCTGAGTTAGCTAAGTTCGGGAGCGGACGCTATTCCTTTCACTTGCCTGTCTTCGAAAGACATACCGAAAACTATAAAGTCTATTACAGTAAAAGATCAAAGAAACATCAATTTCTTTTCTTTGTGAGCTATATTTTATATGTGAATTTAATTTTAGTAGTTTTTTTGCTCTTCTCATGTGCATACTGGGATATGTTCATTGAGAGTTCCTCGAAATTTCAAGATTGGCATGCTTTTCTATTTATCTTTTTAATAATCATCCTGTATATCTGTATTGAAGCTTTATTTAAAAAATATAAACATTGGTTTAAAAATTACTTTAAACTAGATGATAAAATAGTAGAACACGGCTTTCCGATATATACTTTAAAAGAAAAATAAAGAATCTGGGACAAAAGTCCGACCTCAAATATAAAAAGCGAACAAAACTAGTTTTCTGGT
>NZ_CALHWC010000179.1 GCF_938036805.1 uncultured Streptococcus sp. | reverse complement strand
TCATCTGCAGTCATAGAAGAATCACAACGAACAGCTACTTGGCCGTCTTGAACATGAACAAAACCAGGAACCGTCGGAATGCTGTATTCAGAGCGGAAGGCTTGCAGTTTCTCTAATTCGCTGCCTTCTTCGCTGTTGATGAAGAAAATATGCGCCTTAGTATCAGCGACAACGCCAGCAAGAGTAGCAGCGAATTTACGGCAGTAAGGGCAAGTTCTGCGACCTACGAAGAAAGTTGCTGTCTCTTTGTCAGCAATTGCTTGACGAGCACGGTCAACAGTTGTAACTTCTAAGTCTTTAATATTTTGAGCAAATTGTTCCATAAATAATCCTCATTTCTTTTGATAAAACTAGTATGCCATAAAAAGCAGAAAAATGCTTGATTTGGAAACGAAAAACCAGAGAATGTGAATTTCATTCTCTGGTTGATTGGTTGATAGTGTTATTTTACTTGATAAAGGCATTAATCTCTGCTTCAATAGCAGCAATTTTTGCTTGAGCATCCTCATTGCTATCACCGACAACGGCAATGTAGAACTTGATTTTTGGTTCTGTTCCGGATGGACGGACAGCAATCCATGAACCGTCAGCCAAGGTGTATTTCAGCACATCGCTTGGAGGAGTTGTCAGAGCTGTAACAGTACCGTCTGCTGCAGTAGAAGTCTGCGCCTTAAAGTCTTCAGTAACAGAAATAGCAGTAGCGTTGAAATCTTTTGGACCATTGTCACGGAACTTAGCCATGATAGCCTTGATTTGCTCAGCTCCATCAACACCTGACAGAGTGACAGAGATAGTCTTTTCAGCAAAGTAACCATATTCTTTGTAGATTTCTTCAATACCGTCAGCCAGAGTCAAGCCACGTGAGCGGTAGTAGGCAGCTAGCTCAGCTACAACCAAAACAGCTTGGATAGCGTCTTTATCACGTACAAATGGCTTAATCAGATAGCCGAAGCTTTCTTCAAATCCCATCATGTAGGTGTGATTGTGTTTTTCTTCGAATTCTTGAATCTTTTCAGCGATAAATTTGAAACCAGTCAAGACATTGAACATGGTTGCGCCATAACTTTCAGCAATCTTAGTCACCAAGTCAGTAGAAACGATAGACTTGCAGAGAGCTGCGTTAGCTGGCAGAGTTCCAGCACTCTTATGAGCTTCCAAGATGTATTTAGCCATAATGGCTCCGATTTGGTTACCTGAAAGGTTGAGATAGCTGCCGTCTTTTTGCAGAACTTCTACACCGACACGGTCAGCATCTGGGTCAGTTGCAACCAAGACATCTGCACCAACCTTGCGGCCTAATTCTTCAGCTAAGGCAAAGGCTGCTTGGCTTTCAGGGTTTGGAGACTTAACAGTAGAGAAGTCTGGATCAGCTACAGCTTGAGCTTCAACAACTTCTACAGAATCAAATCCTGCTTGAGCCAAAGCGCGACGAGCCAACATTTCACCAGTACCGTGCAGAGGAGTGTAGACAATCTTCATGTCCTTACCGTATTCATCAATCAGTTTTTGGTTGATATTGACATCTTTAACTTCCTTGAGGTATTCAGCATCAATAGCATCGCCAATCACTTCAATCAAACCAGAAGCTTTTTCAGCTTCAACGTCAGCGACCTCAATAGCAAAAGGATTTTCAATCGCACGGATATAGTCAGTCAATGCATCTGCATCATGCGGAGGCATTTGTCCGCCGTCTTCACCATATACCTTGTAGCCGTTAAATGGAGCAGGGTTGTGGCTGGCTGTAATCATGATACCAGCAAAAGTTCCCAAATGGCGCACTGCAAATGAAAGTTCTGGTGTTGGGCGTAGGCTTTCAAATACATAAGACTTGATGCCATGTTTAGCTAAGACTGCAGCAGATTCAAAGGCAAATTCTGGTGAGAAATGACGAGAGTCGTAAGCAATCGCAACACCGCGTTTTTTGAACTCATCACCTTTTTCTTCAATCAAGCGAGCCAAACCTTCGGTTGCCTGACGGACAACATAAATATTGATACGGTTGGTACCAGCGCCGATCAAGCCACGCATACCAGCAGTACCAAACTCAAGGTTTGTATAAAAGGCATCTTCCTTAGTTTTTTCGTCCATACCTTCTAACTCTTTCCGAAGATAGTCAGGAAGTTCAGCGAAGTCAAGCCATTTTTTGAAGTTTTCTTGATAGGTCATAGATGGAGTCTCCTTTATATTTAAGATAGAAAATCACTGTGTGGTTTTAAGAAAGGGCACAAGATTTTCTTGTTTGTTCAATCGCTTTCATTGTAACATATTTTCATATTTTTTGAAAGTACTGACCTAAAAAATAGTGAAATACTTTGAAAAAATGAGCATGTTTGGATCAAAAAAAATAATCACGCTAGGTGATTATTTTTTAAGTTTTTCAAGTGCTGGAACGATTGCAACTGTAAGGATAGCAGAAATAATCATTTCTGAGATTGCATTAGCTGAAAAAATCAATGCAAGCATGGCTTTGATATCTCCATTGTAAACAGATGAAAATAGAATGAAAATTCCTCCGAGAACGAAGATGGTGTTGGTCATTGAGCCCACGGCACCAGCTAAAACTAAACCTGGCTTGTTTTTCATCCATTTGTAGACAAAATACGGGGTGATTCCGATTAGAATACGTGGAACCATAGCGATCATCAATGAATTGATGCTGCCGTTTTCTACAAAAGGACTGAAGAGGTAGCTAGTTGGTAGCAGGACAACAGTGTTGGTCACAACACTGATTACCCCCATCAGAGCTCCAAGAACAGCTCCAATTCGCGGTCCGTAGATAATACTAGCGATAATAACTGGAATATGAATAATGGTCGGTTTAATCGGAACCGGTAGTAGGTTGAAAATAACAGAGCTCAGCAGATGGAGCACTAACATAATAGCAAAAAAGATAGCAATTTGCGCGATACTAGATTGTTTTCTCATTTATAATTTCCTTTACTTTTTCTATAATAATATTGACATCAGCTAGAGCACCAGTTCCATGATCTCCGCAAGCTAGAACAGCTTCACGCGGTTCGATAATCTCCCAGCCAAATTTTTTTAATCTTTCCAAATTGTGCTGAGTTAGGGGATTTTCATACATCTTGGTATTCATAGCTGGCGCGATGGCTTTTTTGACATGAGATGGGAGAGCAAGGGCAGTAGCGGTTACCATATTATCAGCTAGACCATTAGCTAGTTTGGCGATGGTGTTAGCTGTTGCGGGAGCGACTAAGAAAAGATTCGTTTCTTTGCCGATTTCAATATGGTTTACCTTGTCTGGCCTCGGCTCGTCCATTAGGTCAAGGGAAACAGGATTCTTTGATAAAACCTGTAAGGTCAGCGGGGTGATAAAGTGACTGGCAGCTTCCGTCATGAGAACAGACACACTGTAGCCTAGCTTGCCCAGCTGGCTCGTAATATCTGCTGCTTTATAGGCCGAAATACTGCCCGTGACAGCGAGAGTAATATGGGTCATGAACTGTCTCCTTTCTGGATATGGCTTAACAATTGTTCAGCAATTTCTTCTTTGGAGAAAGCTTCTGTGACAGTGTCTGCTCCTAGGAGATAGGCGTGGTGTTGCCCGCTAGAAATTTCAGTCAAATCGTTGGCTACAATTAATTCAGCCTGATTTTTTTCAAGGCTGGCTCTAGCAGCAGCCAGTAACTCTTCTTTAGAAACGCCAACCAAGAGCTTGAAGCCAATCAATCGAATATTGGGATTCCATTCCTTGACCTTGCTGATAATTTTAGGATTTTTCTTGAGGAAAAGTACCTGATAGTCATCAGAAGACGAAATCTTACTTTCAGAATTACTTTTTTCCAGAAACTCTGTCACATCTGAACTAGCAAGAACCTCCTCAAATCTTGCCATGTACACTGGTTTATAGTCAGAAACAGCCATTGAATGAATGAGCACATCATGAGCTGCTACCAGCTCTTCCATGGTTGTCAGGAGCTGCTCTGTATCTTCGATAATCTTAATCGTTAGTTT
Organism: uncultured Streptococcus sp.; assembly: GCF_938036805.1. Taxonomy (GTDB): domain Bacteria; phylum Bacillota; class Bacilli; order Lactobacillales; family Streptococcaceae; genus Streptococcus. The sequence continues at coordinate 5,683 of NZ_CALHWC010000179.1, read as the reverse complement.
TTCATGCGGATCCGGTTTAACAGCTTTTGCCGTTGTTAGCAGAGTCACCGAAGCACCCTCTGCCAAACAATGCTCGGCTATCATTTTCCCAAGTTGACCCGTTGAATGATTGGTGATAGAGCGGACTTGGTCGATTTTTTCACTCGTTCCGCCAGAGGTAATCAATATATTCATAGCTTTATTCTACAAGAAAAAATGAATTTAGTAAAATAAAATTAACTTAAGGTTCAATTTAGTCAAACTTAGCACTGGTGAAGCTTCTAGCTTGCTAGGACTTGTAGGTGCAGTGATTGGTATCGGTGCGCTTGGTCTTAACCGACGTCGTAAGAGAGGCTAATCTCTTTAGTAGAAAGTTAAAAAGGCATTCCTTTGGGGGAGTGTCTCTTCTTTTTAAATGAATTAGTATATAATATTGGTAAAAGGAGGTTTTATGAATAAATTAAAAGAAATTATGGATAAATTAGAAGAAATTGATGAAATTTATGATAAGGCTTTTGAGTATTTAAAGTTAGTATTTGGGGAGAATCCTAGTTACTCTAGAAACTCTAAAAACTTAGCAGTAGATACTTTGTATAAGCTAACTCTAATAAAGAGGGGTATCTTAGAGGAGATGGGTGAATCTTCTAAATAGAAATTTTTGTCATTAACCAAACATTTTTATTCGAAAAACTTTTTTAAATAAAAGTTTGGATGTATAATAGTCTTATAAAAATTAAATAAATATTTAAAAGGAGAACAAATATGTTCAAAAAATCAATCAAAACTACAGGTAAACCTCTTATGCGCAAGTTGCGTACTGGTGCTTTTGTAACGGGTATTGCTCTTACTGCTGTAGGAACTGCGAACGGGGTATCTGCTGATGAGGTACAAGAAAACGCTCCAAAAACAGAAGAGGTAACTAAACCCCAAGTATCTGTTGAAGAACAGTACAAAGAAGCTAAAGGTCAGCTAGTTGAAGCTACTAAAGCCGTAGAAACAGCTCAAGGGGCTGTAAATACCGCTCAAGCTGAAGCTACTGAAGCTACTAAAGCTCACGAAGAAGCTAAAAAAGCCGTTGATGATGCTAACAAAGTAACACCTGAAACTGTAGAACAAGCAAAAAGTGCTGTTACTAAAGCTGAAGGTGTTGTAAAAGATACAGAAGCTACTGTGAATAAGGCAGAGTCATCTTACAAAGAAGCTTCTGATGCTGTAAACAAAGCTAATAAGGTAGCTAATGAAGATAAGGTAGCTGTGGTAAACACAAAAGATGGGGTATCTGATGCTGAGAAAGCTCTTTCAGATTATAAGCCTGCTCAAGATAGCAAACTTAACGAACTTGATAAGGCTTCAAACGATGCTACTGCCGAAGTTAATTTGTCACAACAAATTGTAGACAATCTTACTAAGAAGGCTAACCAGCCTACAGGTAAGGGTACTATCGAATCTGCTCAAAAAGAAGTAGATACTCTTGGAGCTAAAGAAAAATCGCTTAATTCTCAGCTTGAAGAAGCTAAAAAAGCTACTATTGTTACACCGACAACTGGTACTCCTTTGAAAGCCGCTCAAAATGCCGTAACTGGTGCTACATCTACCAAATTTGCAGATGCTTATAAAGAAGCTAAAGCAAATAAATTTGCTAATGTTGATGCTATGAAGAAAGCTGTCAAAGATGGTAATGGTCGTACATTTTCAGGTATCGTAGATGCTAACACACCAGGTGCAGTTCGTTTACCAAATGGTATGTGGGTATTGCCAGCGGCTCTAAATGATATCATTGACTACAAAGTTGGTAGTCATGATACTACTAAGAAGTACTCTGTTGACTTCAAAGATGGTCTTCCAGCTAATGTTGTTGAAGAGTTGACTTCGTATGCTCTTGGTCTGATGAATCAAATCCAACGCTCTATTGGTGAACCTGAGTTTGTTGCTACAAAAGAATCTGCTAAAATTGCAAACGACACTGCTGAATTCCTTGAGTCTGGTTTGCACCCTGTTTCTTCAACTCGTGGTGGTGTTGCACCATCAAACGCTCCGCAGAAGTTCTATACAGGGCGTGATGCGGTTGCAAAATTCCAAAACTTGCGTGCAGTATTCGAATTTGAGCCAGATGCTTACACTGGCGATAAAGAGACATTTTCTGATGTCCGCTCTATCAACAAATACTCACTCGACGATTTAATGGGTATGGTACATAATTCTGTATTGGATATGTACTATAACACTAAAAAAGGTGGGAACGCTAAGTTCAATCGTGTACAGCGTATTGAAGAACTGGCTAAAGACGGTTTGCAACTTGGGGTATCTTTCAAGACTAACTTCGGTGCTGGTGATGCCCACCGTGTAGGTTCTGTGTTTACTTTCTCACGGGGTGGGGGTACTACTTCTTCTGTAAACCCTAAAGTTGCTCAAATCGAGGGCGAACTTACTAAGGTTAAAGCAGAATTGACTAAAGCTCAAGAAGAGCTTACTAATGCTAAGAAATCTGAAGGTAACACAAAAGCCATTGCTGAAGCTAAACTTGCTTTGCCAGTAGCTCAGACTAAGTTGGCATCTGCTAAAGAAGCTAAAGCAAAAGCTGATAAGGCTCTTGCAGACTACAAGGCTACTAAGGGTGTTGACTCTAAGTATGAAGACTTGAAAAACGCTGTAGCTAAAGCGAAAACTGCTCTTGCGGGTGCTGAAGCTAAAGCTAAGGTTTCTGCTAAGGCTCTTGAAGATGCTAAAGTTGCAGAGAATACTGCTCGTACTAATCTTCTCACTGCTCGTAAAAACTTAACTAAGGCTTACGACAACCTAATTCAAGCTACTAAGGTATTGAACGAAGCTAAAATTGTCCTTACTAACAAAGAAGGTAAAGTAAAAGAACTTTCTGAAGCTCTTCCTAAGCTCAAAGATGCTGAAACTAAGGCTCTTGCTAAGCTAGAAGAAGCTAAAAAAGCTCTTGAAGTTGCTAAAGAAGCTGAAGCTACTGCTAAAGCTAAAGTTACCGAGCTTGAAGGTAAACTTCCTAAGCAAGAAGTTCCAGAAGTTCTTGTACCTGCTCCAACTACAAAAGTTGAAGGTACTCAAAATAAAGGTGAGTTCCAAAACAAAACTAGCAAAGTTAATGTTGATGTAGTTAAAACTACTCAAAACTCTAAGGTAGTTTCCACGACTTACGCTCCTAAACCTGCTGATGCTAAAGGTAATGCTTTGCCGAATACTGGTGAGTCTTACTCAGTGTTGGCTCTATTGGGAGTATCTATCCTTGGAGCTCTGGTTCTTAAAAAGAAAACAGAAGAATTGTAATCTTAGCTCCCCTAGACTACGGTCTAGGGGTTATTTTTTATTTGTGGTGAATAAAGTTATATTTAGTAAACTCTAGAGGGTGGTGTTGTTATGTCTATAGATAGAGATTTACTAAAATTTATGGAAGATGCTAATTTATATGTAAAAGCTGGTATTGTAAGGAACGTAAAAAGAGGTTTAGAGAGTGGTACTTTTTCTTTTGGAGAGGAAGAAGAATACTTAAATAAGCTACTTGAGGTTGCTAAAGCAGAGAATTTAGTATCTAAAGAGTCCTTTGTATTAAAAGATGGTGAGTACCTAAACTGGTTTATACCTAATGGAGAAATCAAAGAATTAACTCCGATGTAAAAGTTACAGTTTGAGGAAGATAGCTATAAAGAAGATAAAAAAGGATCTTCGAAATTTCTTCTTCGTAAGTTAGGTTTGGTGACTGCTAGTGTACTTGCTCTAGGTGCTTTATCGATGGGTGGGTATTTTGGTGTTAAGAGTGTTCGTGAGCCGGGTTCGAGTGCCTTTGCTACTAAACAAAAGTCTGAAGAAACCTCAAATACAAATAAAGAGGGTACTAGTAAGTTTAATAAGAAGCTTACTGGTGTACTGAACAATCTTAGTAAAGGGATATCAGAGGAAGATATTAAATCTTTAGAAAGTTTAGCTAAAACTGAAGAAGATAAGTCATTTTTTATTAAAAAAGATGTATTGTATGAAAAAAATGAAGTAATTACCGAACGTTATGTTACTATTGGACTTTAAATGTGCAGATTTAATTCTTATCTGGTATAATAGTTTTATCAAATTAGAGGAGTTCCTTAATGAAAACAGATATCGAAATTGCTCAGAGTGTTGAATTACAGCCCATTGTGGATGTAGTAAAAAAGATTGGCATTGATTATGACGACTTGGAGCTGTACGGAAAGTACAAGACCAAACTCAGTTTTGACAAAATTCGTGAAGTAGCGAAAAATCCTGTCGGCAAGCTGATCTTGGTAACAGCAATCAATCCAACGCCAGCAGGAGAAGGTAAGTCTACCATTACCATTGGATTAGCTGATGCACTCAACAAAATTGGCAAGAAAACGATGATTGCCATTCGCGAACCGTCCTTGGGACCAGTGATGGGGATCAAAGGAGGAGCAGCTGGTGGCGGTCACGCGCAAGTCCTACCGATGGAAGATATTAACTTACATTTTACTGGTGACATGCACGCCATTACGACTGCTAATAATGCCTTGTCTGCTCTCATTGACAATCATCTTCATCAGGGAAATGCTCTGGGAATCGATCAACGTCGCATTATCTGGAAACGGGTGGTTGACCTGAATGACCGGGCCCTTCGCCATGTAACGATTGGATTAGGAAGTCCAGTTAACGGTATTCCACGCGAAGATGGTTTTGATATCACAGTCGCTTCTGAAATTATGGCGATTCTTTGCTTAGCTACGGATATTGAAGATTTGAAAAATCGCTTGGCAAACATTGTTATCGGTTATCGTTATGACCGCACACCAGTCTACGTTCGTGACCTTGAGGTAGAAGGAGCCTTGGCATTAGTCTTGAAAGATGCAATTAAGCCAAATCTGGTACAGACCATTTACGGAACACCAGCCTTTGTTCATGGTGGACCGTTTGCCAATATCGCCCATGGATGTAACTCTGTTTTGGCGACTAGCACAGCGCTACGCTTGGCTGATTATACAGTGACAGAGGCTGGCTTCGGTGCAGACCTTGGCGCTGAGAAATTCCTCGATATCAAGACTCCGAACTTACCAACTTCTCCAGATGCAGTGGTAATTGTCGCAACACTTCGTGCCCTCAAGATGAATGGTGGTGTGGCTAAGGATGCACTTACTGAAGAAAATGTTGAGGCGGTACGAGCTGGCTTTGCAAACCTTAAACGCCACGTTGAAAATATCCGTAAGTTCGGTATTCCAGCGGTCGTGGCCATCAATGAATTTGTCTCTGATACGGAAGCTGAAATTGCTACGCTTAAGGAACTCTGTGCAGAAATCGGGGTACCTGTCGAGCTTGCCAGTGTCTGGGCTGATGGCGCTGAAGGCGGTGTGGCTCTAGCTGAAACTGTAGTCAAAACCATTGACGAAAAACCAGCACACTACACTCGTCTTTATGACAATGACTCAACTATCGAAGAGAAGATCGAGAAAATTGTTACTGAAATCTATCGCGGTTCAAAAGTAAGCTTTGAGAAAAAAGCGCAGACTCAGATTCGGGAAATTGTCAAGAATGGCTGGGACAAGCTGCCAATCTGTATGGCCAAAACACAGTATAGCTTCTCAGACAATCCTGCTGCTCTGGGAGCACCAGAAAACTTTGAAATCACCATTCGTGAATTGGTACCAAAACTTGGGGCAGGCTTTATCGTGGCTTTGACAGGAGATGTCATGACCATGCCAGG
>NZ_CALHWC010000178.1 GCF_938036805.1 uncultured Streptococcus sp. | reverse complement strand
GTCTAATCAAACTTGCAATATATAGATCAAGGTTTCTTAAATCCTTTAAAATAGCTTTCGCCTTACTCACTCTCTGTCTCCTTTTATGATATAATAATCTTATTGGAAATTTAGCTGAGGCAGAGAGTGCTTTGGCTTTTTTGTTTTACCAAGTAATATGTATCTTCCTATCAGAGACATATTCCTGTCCTGTAAATAAGTTTTTAGAATAAGTCAATTGATACCCGACTGAAAAACCCTTTCCAAGCCGTTCTCTTAACATTTCCAATGTTCTTTCATTTTCTAATCGATTCCTGAGATATTTATCTCTAACTGACCAAACATCAATTAAATAGCCTGTATAACCTTTTTGAGCAGAAGTTTTTAGTTTTTCTTCTAGGTTATATCTCTTAAAATAACGCTCGAACCATTTTGCGTGACTTTCTGAGCTCAATTGCTGTACTTCATCAAATAATGTCATTTCAACCTCAATCCTTTATTTTTATAATCTTGAAATTCCGTAGTATTCATAACCGCTGCGTCCTGCGATATCTTTCTTCTTTATTCAGACCGTCCAAAATTTTCTTTTTGCGTTGACGTTTATTCAATCGTATTCTCCTTTCTTATTTCTTCAAGTCTTTCTTGTATCGGGTCGATGGTATTCAATTCTTTAAGCCTTGGCCACATTCCGCCTACAAGATTAGAAATGTTTCTGACTTCATTGATTTGTTTAGGTACTTCTTTATAATCCCACCACTCAGAACCATCATATTCTCCTCGCTCTAACCACCATCCTTTGCCAACAATGACTAAATCAGTAGGAACGTGAGCGGCACCGTATCCGCTATGATAATTCGCTTGCTTGGCAAGTCTCTCGAAATTTTCTTTAGTGATTTTAAAGTCTGAACCTTGAATATATCTGACGCCCTCAAACGTTTTGCCGTAATCTCTTAAAACCTCTAAAGTCTCCTCCCAAAGATTTGTCATTTTACACCTCCTCAATCTCAATGCCCGGGCAATCAAATACCCATCCGAACCCAGCATCTTCAAGCTCTTTGCGGGTGTGGTGTAATCTAAAAGAACTATATTCATGTCTGCTACCTGTGAACCAATTTCTTGCCCCCAAATTATATTTCAAAATATCAAAATCAGGGTCAATCCCTTTAATCTTAACCAAATACCGCTCCTCCTTCTCGACCTCGTAGCCGTCCAGCCACGCTCGAGCGAAGAGGTCTTGATTTTCTGTATCCGTCAACCATTCAATGCACTCGTCAGATAAGCTATTTGCTTCCCATACACTGGGTTGCAACGCAAAAGATAGGCTTACAGCAAAACTCTTAAACGTTTTACACTTTTCAATCCAACTGGCCACAAACTGAGGTATCGTGACTTTCTCACGTTCAATCATGCCCTCAAACTTGCCTTGCTTGTATCCCTCGCGCCATATCGCACGGCTGAAATCTCGCTCAAATTCAGCCATAATGGCTTTCAACCAGACTTCCCTGTCATGCAATGGCAATTCTCGCAAGCGAGCTAGTACGTTCTTGACATAGCGCGGTGCTTCTTCAGTATGCCCGGAATGTTGGTCATCTAATTGTTTCAAATCTCGTAAAAAGCATTTACGAGCGGCTTCTGCTCCTGGAGCGTCCCAAATACCTTCATAGCTTTCATAGCGTTCGATCAATTCCTGTATTTCCATCTTTCACATCCTCTAATATTTAAGCGTTACCGTGTTACCCATAAATTCAAAAAGTTTAAAAATATTTTTTTAGAAATCCCTATTTAATAGGCTTTCTCTATTTATATATATATTTTTACTAACTTTTATAATATATAGGTAACAGAGTAACAGTAGTATATATATAGTTAATAAACATTGATATAATAAGGTTTTTAGACTTCGTTAGCCGTTACCTATGGTGTTACCCTGTTACCTATAAGAACAAGGAAATGCTAAAAGTGTTACCTATAAAAAAATGCTGTTACTCTTCTTTTCGACGGAATCCTTTAGATAGTTTTCCGCCAAAACGGAAAGTACCTTTTCCCCAATCGGGGTGATTATCCATAATCATATTGATTTTTGTTGATAGTTTTCTGTCATTTGAATTTCGCATGAACAAGTTATACATCATCTCCCTAGTTGAGACTTTTGTCAGCTTGCTATTACCAGCTTCAAAATCAGGGCTATTGTCAAAATAGCGTTGTGTGTACTGATGTTGTTTCTGGACAGGCCATTTCTCCCAAAAGTCAGGAATAGGCATATCTAGATATTCTAAAACTTGTTGTTCGACTTCGTCCCGATACATAAATTTTTCACGATAAAAATTGAGTTCTTTTTCTGTTGCTTCGTCAAACATCAGATCAACTCCTTTTTTATAAATTGCGACGGCTTCACCCCAAATTTGCTCAACCGTCTCCGTTTTAATTTGCATGGGATGCTTCTGTTGTCGACTAGCATCAGCTAATACTGGCAGGAATCGGCGCTCGCCCGTTTTATCTTTGAGGTATTCCTTCTGATTCGTTGTCCTGGCCAAAACAAAATTCTTTGCAAATTCCTCTGTCTTGGTCATGTAAGGTCGCCGGTACCGCAAACTAGTCTTTGAAATAAAAGCTTTGGTTTCCGCGAAAGACATTCTGTTACTGGCTACCATTTCATCATCATTGACGATTAGACTTTTTAGCATGATGTCATAATTATCTTTGTTCGAAAAATCTGTAACAGCATCTGTGTACCATGGCCCGCCCAATTTTTGCAACAAAGATGTTTTACCGACTCCTTGACCTCCTACCAAATCCAGGACATAATCAAATTTTACGTAAGGATCATAGACTTTTGCGACAGCACCAACTAGCCACATTTTAGCAATTTTAGAGATAAGGCTATCGTCGTCCGCTCCAAGATAAACTTGCAACATCTGATCGATCCGCTTTCTACCGTCCCAATTGCTAGCAGCTTGCTCCATATATTCCAAAACAGGGTTGTAGGACCGTTCCGAAAAGAAAGTTTCCATTCCTGCTTTAAAGGCATTGCTAGAATATACGACTCCCAACTCATTTTCAAAATAAACAGTTACTACGCTGTTAAAATTAGCGGGTAATTCCCCCTGTTTAAATAAGGTTTTGCCGATTTTGACTTCTTGTGTAAACTCATATTCCTGAGAGAAATCATTCCTGCGAAGATAGGCGCCAAGCTGTTCATCTGCCTTAAACGACATCAAAACATTTGCTGGACTAGTGGATTTGATAGCTCCGCTACCAGTTAAAATCAATTTCGGCTGACTATCAATACTCACTACATTACCAATCGCACTCACCTCCTATCTTTTTTAATCATACTTTCAACCGTTCGTGTCACCTCTCTATCTGATAGAGGATTGGAACTATTTGTGTTGGCAATCTTGGCCAACTGCAAAACAACCTCATCATCAACTGCTCGAAACAGCAGACCGCCTACAAATTTAGCCAGCTTGTCATTTCGCCCACCTTCATCGCCAAAACCAACTGCGATAGTTTCAAAAAGTTCTGTAGTCTGGGTTCGGTCTCTGGTATGGGACCGTCTAGCCAAATCCCTGAGACCGTCTTTTCCATCATACTTGTAACCGTGGGTTTTGCCGTATTGCTCTTTTATTGCCTGGATTAGTTCCTTGGAAGGGGTGACCATTGTACCGCCTTCCTTAGACTTTTCCAGATCCCACTCATACTGCCCTTTATCTGTGGCAGACGGGGCAACCAAAACATAATTGTTTTCATGGGCTTTGATGTCAACACCAGGAAGGAAACCAATCATCTGTGTGATGGGAGTGTCATCCCTTTTGAAGTAGAAAAGGTGTTTTCCACCGCTTGCCGTCTTAGCTTGCAGTGTCGGTTCAATCAATCCCAGATATTCCCATTTTTTAAGTGACTCAAAGCCGTTGGATTTGCCGTGCTTATCGATATCAATAACAAAGAAGTTAGTTGTTTTTAGAGCGATATTTGCGTTGGGGTAGCCGTCCCAAAAGTTTTCAATCTCAGCTGGAGTCATGGCAGGCTTGTCAGCAAAATCAATCAAAGGCATTTTATTCTTTGGATTGATTGGGATTACTGAAAAGCCCAATTTTTGATACTGCAAAGCGTATTCTTTCATTGACGGCATGCCGTTTCCTCCTATCTAGCACAGATTTCCCTGAAGCTTTTAGGCTTAAAAGGGCAAATCATCTTCATCAATATCAGCTTCAGTCAGCGGTTGTGTTGATTCTTCTTCAAGGTCATAGTTACGGAACTCACGGCCATCTTTTCCCTTGGTAACCGTGATAACAAGGTTGTAGTAAGAACCTACTGCCTTACGTTGTAGAGCCTCTTCCAAGGCCTTACCATCTTCTTCATTTCCTTGCATATTGTCGCCAGCAAGTACCAGGGCTTTGATAAAGAATTTCATGGTGCGTTCAACTGCCCAGTTAAGGTCCTTGCCGTTCCATTCAGTCAGCGTTCCAAAGGTAGCAAATTCAGAACGTCCACTGTAATCACCACCGCGGATTTCAAATTGATAACCAAGGCTTTCCCAACCTTTGTCAGAAACATTGAAGGTTGCTTTCTTCAGGACTACTGGATAAGTCCCAGCTGGGATTGGTGCAGGGCCGTTGGCGCTGTCCTTGCGTGGATCAAATCCCTCTTTTTTGATTGATTTTGCAATATCTAATAAACTCATGCGTGTTCTCCTTTATTATTAAAATAGTTCGTCATCAGAGGCAGTTTCTTTATTAGGTGCCTCTTTTGGCTTTTCAGCCTTGGCTGGTTTGGTTGTCTTAGCTGCTTCTTTCTTAGATACTGGCTTCCCCTTTGCAGGCTCAACAGCCCCTCGGATAGTTGCCAAAATTTTCAAGATCGCCTTGTCGTCAACCTGGTCCGCATAGTAGGTTTTACGCTTGCGGTCAACCTCACGGTTGTAGTTGTTGCCGATTTTTTCAGTCTTAATCATCAAGTCTGAGTTACCGTTGATAAGATTGACATACTTATCTTTCAAGCTTGGTTTGTCTTTGGTAGCATTGCCATTGTCATCATATTCAGAAACCTGACGGCTAATGTAAATAACATTCATTGGTAAGGCTTTGAGGTCAATGACTAATTCTGTGATAGCTTGATTGAAAAAGTCGTAACCTTTACCGTATGGAATTTCTGACAAAGATTTTAAACGTGGTTTACCTGGTGGAGTCAATTCATCACAGACAGCGATCTTAATCATTTCAATGACATCATCAATAACGTCAATGACCACTGTTTCATAAGAATGTTTTTGCGTCTGGAGAGCAAGCAAGATTTCTCCAAGTTGCTTGATGACTGAGTTAGTAATTCTTCCCTTGTCATCTTTCACATTCACAAGTTGAATACTTGGCACACTGTTAGCTTCTGCATTTCCGTCCGTGTTCAAGACGATTGGATTTGGAAACTCATTGGCCAGGTAAGATTTCCCACTCATGGTTTCACCATAGATGAAGAAATTCCGTGGGGTGTCTTTAGGTACTTGCGGTTTATTTGCCGGAAGTGTAAATGTCATTAGAGTTTACCTCCAAAAATTTCCTTAATCATGTCCTCGATTGATGGAAGCTCACGTTTGATAGGTTCAACTTCTGAGCCGTTCGGATAGGTCAATTTATATTCTGCTTCAACCGCTACGATTTCACAGTCAAACGCTGCAGCAAGAGCCTTGTAAGTCTTTTTGTTGTCTTCGTATTTTTTACGAGGAATTTTCAAGCAATGTTCCAAGCAGCAATAGTCAGCTTCAAATGCCAAAGTACCTCTGTCCTTATAAGATTTAAGGTAAGCATCTTTTTTACGGCTACGAAATACGATCATTTCAGTTTTTTTATTCATTTTGTTTTCCTCTTTTTTTAACTTTCTTTATAATAAAATTCAATAATATTCACATCATGTTGTTGCCGTGAACCAGTCACGCGCCACAACAATTGACGATAGTCATTATATTCGCCAGAAGATTTATCTACCGGATCCAGCACGACAACTGTTTGATATTTATGCTGCAAACCATCAACTCCCACACCCAAAACTTGACTAGTAGCAACCACGATTTTCTTATCAAGTCCTTCTTGGATATCGCCCGTCCAGATTCCAATTTCAGGATGGCGCTCGCGAATGACGTTGACAATCTGCTTAGACTTGCTGACAATCAACATGTCATGAGGTGCTCTTTTGATCAAGCCGTCTAGTTTTAACATTAAGGGGGTGTCGGCATTGACCGGCTTCAGCTTTGGAAAATCAACGGCCACACCAGTTTGGTTTAGGTACTGTTCAAAGGTCTTGCGACCAAAGGACTGTTTGGCCATAACCGTCTTGTCTCCAACATTGACCAGGTTAAGCAGTCTAAATTCTGCTAGTTTCTCAGGATTACCAGCTTCAACTGTGACTGGATAGAATTTGGTTTCAAAACCGTTATTTTCAGTGGCATTCTCAATATCCTCGATTTCTTCCCATCGGAAGAAATTAGGTAGGTTTGAGATGTAGGAATCATAGTCTTTGAAGTCTTTCCACTTTTCCTTAGAGTAGGAAAACGGATCATACTGCATTTGACCATGGACTTTTTGCCAGTCAAATTTTCGGTTAGGATTGGCAAAACCGAAAATGGTCTTTTCAAGGGGGTAGAAATTCTGCCCTTTTTTCCGGATTGGGGTTGCTGACAGACCTATCGTGTATTTTCGCCTTATTTTGCGATATAAGGCCACTTGTTTGTCACTTGACATATTCTGCCACTCATCCACAATCAGAACGTCACAGGATAGTTTCTGCCCCTTTTTAACTAGATTTTGAAGATACCTGTCTGTTTGAATGATAATCTCAACATCTTTATCAAAATTCATAAATTTGACTGCATCAATCCAGCCATTAAGAATAGCTAGCCGATTATTTGTGATAATGATTCTTTTAGCTTTCTTATGTTTGGCGATTGCTAAGGCACAGATTGTTTTGCCTCTACCTCCTAAAGCCTCAAGAAAAATTCCATTCGTCAGCATATCGCTACGCTTAACCGCCTCAGCTTGCCATTTTCTCAGTTGCAATTCTTCCAATATCCTGAACCACCTCCTCTACATCATTTCGCATGGCCCAGAATAACCCAAGCCGGGCGGCTGCACGTACATCTTGATGATGGCTCTTACTAAATTTCCATAACCCCAAAAGTTTTAAAAGCTCATTTGGAATGTCGGATTGATAACCAGCATTCCGTTGGAGAATAGAACCAGGAAAAAGAATTTGAAATAAGGCGATATTCTCAAGAACCGAATTGTCCTTTGATTTATCATTGTCACGCGCTTCGAACTTTTCAATGACTACAATATCAGGTTTTAAAAATCGGCCCACTTCTTCAAACCACTTACGCGTACTCTTGATTTTGGCTGAAGGTACAACCCAATGATCAACCAATTTTGCATTATCCAAGAGTACGATTCCGTGCGTACTATTTTCCGCTTTTGCACTACCCGGATCAATTGCTAAAATTTTCATACTTTCACCTTCTCAGAAAGTACGCCATCAAACAAATCCGTCTCAAACCAGTTCTTCTTATTAGCTTTCGCAAAAGCAAACAGTGTTTTCAATTCTTTATGCTGTTTGTCCTTTGCTTTCAATTCTTCCTCATTCGTAAATTCAGGCTTCTCACAATCGACCGCTTGAATGATCATCTTGTACTCTGGCTTAAACACTTTCTTCCCAAGCCCCATATCCAGCTGAGCATCATCTACTTTCTGAAATCCAATCTTGATATCGAAAGGGAAATTTTCAGTCACACTAACAAAGATCTCCCGATGACCAATCACGACAGAAATATTTTCTGTAATTCTAGTTTTGTTAATCAATCCCATCAGCGAATCCTCAAACTTCTACTTTCTTGCAAGGTAGCACCCTTGACTTTCTTACCTGCATTCAGCAATTCCTTGATGGCAGTCTTGTCAGGTTTTTTTGTAATTACAAAATATTTCTTAGGCAGTAGATTCTCATCAACAACCACGGATGGTTGATTTTTAGCCAAGGTGACCGTAAAGAGCAAGCCCTTGACTTTTTCATGTCCAGTGATTTCAAAAGCTCCCTGCAAACCTGTTTTGAGCCGCGTGACGTCATTCTCAATAGATTTTTTTCGTTTAGTTAAGCGGTCAATTTCTTCTTTGAGTTGATCCGCTTCTGCTTCTTTGTTCTTGATGACCTTGACTGTATTTTCAACCTTTTCTTCAAACTGGTCAGTCCAGTCAATAGAGTCCAAGGTGTCCAATTTGGTTTCTTCATCCAGGCCTTCCATTTCGTTAATCTGTTTAAAAATTCCTGTTAGCTCATATAAACTAGCCATTTTTTTCTACCTCTCTGATTTTATTTGTAAGTTTTGTTAGTCCAATACCTGATTTAGTCAAATCAGCGTCGGACGTAAATAAATGATTTTGATTCATTCTAGCGATTTCGTTTTTAGATAAACAAGCAAGATTTGTAATATCATAGTTTGTTTTATCACCGTCCAAGAAGACAATCGAATGCCCTTTGGGTATTGGCCCGTGATGCTCAATCCAGGTCTTTCTGTGGAGAAGTTCCCAGACATTTGGATCAGCTACTTTGATTTTTGGATAGCCGTCTGTCGTTTGAGCAATGGTTCCCACCGGCACATAGTTTGGAGGTTTACTCCCCTTCTTAAACTGGCCGCTATTCTTAGGCATATTCGGAAATTTCTTCCCTTTGTTAGCTGGTGTATGTCCTTTTTCAAACTGGCCAGTTAAGCCGCTATTTAAACGATTGTTCCTTCGATAGTTCTTGACTTGCTTACTCGTTAATGACAAACCGAATTTTTCATTCATTTCATCCGCAAATACTTGCGCAGTTTTCCCAACGTAGTTTTTCAAAAAATAGTCATGCTGCTCGCTTGTCAGGATTCTCTTTTGAAACACTTTCCCTACCAGCAAACCGAGGCGCTTACGCACTCCGCCAATTTGCGAAGATGTGTAATTGGTTCCAAACTTTTCATTTAGCGGTTGCGTCACTTCCGGAGTAAGTCGCCCTGGACAAATCTCCTGCATATAATCAGTATATTCATTTTTCCAGCAAAGCGATCGGGGCATTAGCATCACCTACCTTATCTTTAAATCTCTCAGCGTCCAAGGCCAGTTGGCCAGCCTGCAAGATTTGGCCAGAAATCGCAACCATCTGCTTCGAACGCTGGAGCTCTACTTTTAGCTCTTCTGCGGTGAGATCTCTGTCATCCAAAGTCTCCAGTTGAGCAAAGAGCGTGTTGGTTAAGTCCGATAATTTATTTCTAACCACTACTTCGTTACCTCTTTCATCAGTTTATTAGCTTCTTTAATCAGCAATCTCATTGTATTACTGTCCGTTTCCTTTTCAGCCGCTCTGGTTAGCATCTCTACCCACTCTCGTCTGGTATCGTTCTTCCAATCCACCAATTCAGCAAGTGCCTCTGATGCTCCAAAATGAGCCGAATAGTTCAACGTTTTGTCTTCCAGGCGGACACATCTGCCTGCTTTGACATCCTTGGACACAGTTGCCCTAACATTTACATTGGTTGTTTTGACAGCTTCTGCCACCTCATCATAGCTGGCAGCAGGATATTCTTTATAATATTCCCTGATGCGTTCCGCCTGTGTCATATCATCCCACCCCCTTTACTGTGAACGACTGATTATCATGTTTGCGCACTTCGGCCATTCTTTGATTTTGCTCAATCATATATTCATTTTGAGCCCAAAGCACATATCTAGCATACAAGTCTATTTCTGCTTGCTTCTCAGCTTCTAGTCGCTTTTCTTTTAAGTCGATATGACTAGCCCATAAAACGCCCAGCAGCAAACTAGAAACAAAGCAAATCGCTCCTAAAACTTCACTCATTTTCATCCTCCCGGAAAATTTAAATCACCTGTTGCTTTATAGTGCTGGTACTCATAATACATTTGATTAAATTTGTTAATCATGATGTCTTGACGCTGATTCGTGTCAGCCTGTACCCGGATACTGTCGCGATTATCCTTGATTTGTTCCTGCAGCTCACGGATTTTCTGGTTCTGCTTGTCGATCGTCTGAGCACCAGCGATGACCAGTAGTGCGATTGCGACTACTTGCAACAAGACTAATCTTTTAAGGTCTTTCAGACTCATCTAACGCCTCCAATTTTTCTACAAATTCGACATATGCTTTATAATAATTACCCGATTTATCACTATCTTGGTAAGCTTTGTCAATCAGTTCTTGACCTGTTCCATAAAAACAGCCTACTTTCCACATTTTATTAGATTTTGTGTAGGTAAAATGCCGTCCACTTGACCAATGGTTTTTAAAAACGATAACATCCCCAAGATCCGATACTTTGGCATTGCCACATACTTCGGCATCGCCCCATACTTTGGCATTGCCACATACTTCGGCATCGCCCGATACTTCGGCATTGCCACATACTTCGGCATCGCCCCATACTTTGGCATTGCCACATACTTCGGCATTGCCCCATACTTCGGCATTGCCCCATACTTTGGCATTGCCCGATACCCAGGCATCGCCTCCTTGGCTTAGATTATCTTCTGTATGGATATATCCGCCAAAATCTCCAGCATCCACACTACCAAAGCTGATTAAGGCTTTAATTCTAAACAGCTTCCAACCCCAGAATGTGATTGTATCATCGACTACTAATTCATACTTTTTACTCATTTTCTTCATCCTTTATTAAACGTCACAATCTTGTCTCTGCCGATCAACTTTCCGCCTCGCGGCACGACTTCAAAGGACACATCCTTTGCTGACTTTCTAAGGTTTTCCAGTTCGCTTTTGACGACTTCGATAGGCTTCTTGGCTAGATTGTTTTTGTAGACGTTGCCTAACCTCCAGTTATCGCGTTCCCAATCTAAGATCACGCGCATTTGTTCGCGATTTTGCATTTGATCACTCCTTTTGTTATAATTAAGTAAATATTTTGGTTTGCTGCCGACAGTCTTGTCGGTAGCTTTTTTTATTTTGCAAGCGACCGGCAAAACCTCTGGGCATCTTCGAGGTCGTAGAGGTACTTGCCACCTTTCGACTTCTGCATACTGCGGAACTTCCCTTGATCTCGCCACGTTTCGAGAGTCGAGCGCCCCCAGCCGGTTTCGTCTTTCAGCTCAGTGATAGTAACCCAAGTAGTCTTTTTAGACACTTGCCTTTTTGCTTCTGCTAGAGCTTGCTTGTTTAGCTCGACCAGTTCCTCAAAGAGCTCGGCCTTGAAACTGTCTCCGAATAATTCAAGAGCCATGACTTATCCTACCTTTCCTCAAATTTGACCCAGCTCTCGCTGATATTCAACTTCTTCTTGATTTCAAGCTTTAACTGGTCGCTCCCGTGGCCAGTTTTGAAAAGCTGTGTAATCATCGCCGGACTGACACCAACGACAGTAGCCAAGTCACTCCGTGACCACCCCTTTTCATCTAGTCGCTTCTGTACTAGTTCAAGCCATTTTTGATGCTGTTGACTCATACTTTTCTCCTTTCTAACTAATATCAAGTTAAAAAGTTAGTAAAACATTTTATAAAAACGCTTGACATTTTACAATCTATTGTTTAAAATATAAGCATAATTAAAAACCTTGATAAAACATTATATCTATCAATTTTCTTGCTCGCCAAAGCTATTTATTTTTAGATAAGTTTTAACTTTGTTTTTTACTAACTTATTAACTTACAAAAACTATTGTAAACTATTGATTGTGTTTTGTCAACAACTTTACACACAATAGTTTAAATATTTTTTGTCGTGTTCCCAGAAAGGTTGAAAAATCAATGTTTCCGACATTCGACAGAATTAAAGAACTTTGCCAAAAACGCGGTATTTCACTGAGTAAGTTGGAGGAAGCTCTCGGATATAGCAGAAATACGATCTATAGCATGAAGACAAAAAAACCAAATGCTGAGCGCATTTCTGAAATCGCTGACTACTTCAACGTGTCCACGGACTATCTGCTAGGACGTACGGATAATTCTGCCATCGCCGGTGATTCAAAAGAGTATATATGGCAAGGGAAGACCCTAAACGTTGAAGAAATGGCATCGAATGTCATGATGTTTGGCGGTCGAGAATTAACAGATGAAAAGAAAAAAATCATCCAGTCTATCATTGAAGGTTATCTAAAAGAAGCTGGTGATTAGAGGTATTGCCTAGTGACTGAAAAAGAAATTATAAGTCATTTTCAGATTCGTATTATCGATTTTGATGGAGATCTGATGCCTGATGAACTTGGATTTTACGAAAAAGAAACCAACACAGCTTTCCTGTCAAGTAAACTCAACAAAAAAGAGAGAGTTAAGGTTCTTCTACACGAACTCGGCCACAAGGGCCACACACGTTCAGAGTACCATAATGCTCGCCTGCGTTGCGAAAACGAAGCTGATAGGAATATGATCCATCATCTCGTAAAAGACGCACTAGAAAGCTTAGATGACCCCACAGAGTTTGATTACCTCAAATTTATGTCTTATTATAATCTTAAAACCATGACAAATGAGATTATGGTAAAAGAGGAATATCAGACATTAGTTGGTTAAATATGTTTATAAACTGCTAAAGCAGAAAAAGAAAGGAACTACTTATGGCATTGTTTGGTAAAAAGCAAGATGAAAGTTTAGAGGTTGAACTCTTTACAGAGGAACCGAACGAGCGAGTTTTTGAGTTTAAGAAATCAAAAACTGTTGTAAGAATCGATGATTATTTTATCAGGATTGCAAGAAAGACAAATGTGTCTAATGTTCTTCTTCATGGTCTTGATGGCGAAAAGTCAATTCTTCTCTCTGAGATTACAGCATATCAATTGAAAGAACCTGGCTCAACTGTTGGCTATCTTCAACTTGTTTACCCTGGTTCTTTTGATACAAAAGGTGGTGTGTTTGATGCCGTAAAAGATGAAAACACAGTAACCTTTACCAAAGATGAAAAAGCATCTATTTTGGAATTAAAGAAAGCCATAGAGAAATCTTTAAAAGATAAAGTCAAGAAATAACAAAAAATCCTCACACTCTCCGACGGCAATCTTGAGTGTGAGGAAATCTAGTATAAGAAACAACCATTCAAAAGGTCGTTTTCTTGTACCCATTTTACCAAGAAATGAGGTAAAAATCAATGGAAATTAAATCTTACAAGAAGAAAAACGGTGACACGGCTTATGGTTTCATTTTCTATATCGGCAAAGAAAACGGAAAAAGCAAGTATGCAAGAAAGAGAGGGTTTGAAACTAAAGCGAAAGCTAGAGCAGCACTCTTCCAACTTCAAAATGATTTAGAAAATAAGAAAGAAACCAAGAAAAATATAACCGTCAAAGAAATCTCAGAAAAATGGCTGAAAGAATATTATGAGACTGTACAAGAAAGTACATATATTAAGACCTCAAGAAATTTCAAAAACCATATCTACCCAGATTTGGGAAATAGGAAGATAGCTTCAATCACTCCCCTCCAAATGCAAGAACAAGCCAATGAATGGGCTAGAAGGTTAGTTTCTGGTCGGAAGCTAAAAGGGCTTATGAACAATGTTTTTAAATACGCAATTCGACATGGATATATTGATAGCAATCCAATAGACAGCGTTGTTACGACTACCAGAAAGAAAATTGATAACACTAGTGATTTTTATAATAAAGACGAACTTCGAACATTCTTGAAATTGGTAGAACAAAATGAAGATTTAGAAAAGATAGTTCTCTTTCGTCTTTTAGCCTTTACAGGAGCTCGAAAAGGGGAGGTTCTAGCTCTTGAATGGACTGACTGGTCCAATAACACTCTAAGCATCAATAAAGCTATTACAAGAGGATTTACAGGTGAAGAGATAGGCTCTACTAAAACGGCCAGCAGTAAGCGACTGATCAGTTTAGACGAGAAGACAAAAGACATCTTGCAAGAATGGAGAGAGCGAAATCCAGGTACAAGATATATTTTCGAGAATGAGTTTAGCAAACCTATTCCAAGCAGTCTTCCAAGAAAATGGTTGCTTGCCATTTTGAAAGATAGCGGTTTGCGGCCAATAAAAATTCATGGCTTCAGGCATACGCATGCAAGTCTCTGTTTTGATGCTGGTATGACCTTGAAGCAAGTCCAATATAGACTCGGACATTCCGATTTAAAAACAACAATGAATGTATATACTCACATAACTAAACAAGCCAAGGATGATATTGGAGAGCGCTTTGCAAATTATATTGATTTTTAGGATGCGACGATTTGTTGTATCCTTTGTTGTATCCCTTTTTCGAAAAGGTTCGGGAAGGTTTAGAAAGTATAAAATAAAAAAACGCTGATAAATCAACGTTTTAAGAAGGTTTAGAAAGGTTTAGAAACCAAAAATGGAGCCGGTGGGAGTCGAACCCACGTCCAAACACCTGCTAACACATTTGTCTACGACCATAGGCCATGTCTTCATTTAACTCAGCTTTGACACATGGCTCAAGCCCAAGCTAAGCGAGTCTATCAATCTCTTGTAAAATCCCTAGACTTGATTTTACCGTAGCTTGCTCATAATAAGACCGGTCATCAGACACAAGCAATCCGAATCAGGTCACGCTGGCTGTTTTTTAGGCAGCTAAAGCGTAAGAATTGTTATTTTTTGCAGTTATATTTAACTGGCGTTTTACATCCGCTAGATGAGTCGCAAAATGTGCCGCATAATGCCTGTCGAATCCGTAACGACCCCAAGACAAGTAACTATTATACCAAAATAATGTCCTAATTGCAAAAATCAAGATAAAATTACTCCAAAGATGCTAAAATTCCCTTGATATAAGGCACCAAGGGAATTTGACTACATATGATCTTTCACTGCAACTGCTACCATTCTAGCCTTGGCTCTTGGCTGTCCCGCTACTGACATCTCCATCACGATAATAGCCTTCCTTGATCCCAACTCCTCAAGCCGCGAAGTAACGATGATTTCCTGGTCAATGGGCGTCGGGCTCTGGTAATCAACTTCTAAGCGGGCTGTGATAAAGCGTCCAATGACTGTATCTTGAGTCAAGTCCAAGCCTTTTTCTTGATGGGCAAACCAAGCTGCTGAAGCCGTTCCATGGCAATCAAAAATCATAGCAATCATGCCACCAAATAGATTGGCTGGTACACCACCAGTATAGTGAGATTCTGGTCGTATTCTAGTGACACATTCCTTCCCATCCAAGCTAGGATAAGTCTTTAAATGCAGGCCTAGCTCATTTTTCGGGCCACAACCCCAGCAATGTTGAAATCGGTCGCCATATGTATCTTGAATAGCAATCTTTCTTGTTTCTAAAGTCATACCAGTTCCTTTCAAAAATCAGAGTGTAAGCGTTTTTTGATTAGTATATCAGTCTTTGGGACAATA
Organism: uncultured Streptococcus sp.; assembly: GCF_938036805.1. GTDB lineage: Bacteria > Bacillota > Bacilli > Lactobacillales > Streptococcaceae > Streptococcus. The sequence goes on along the minus strand of NZ_CALHWC010000178.1, from coordinate 1,695 downwards.
GTAAATAGAATGCAGAGTCAATATATTTTAATTGTAGCTATAATCTGATTTTATAAAAAGCACCTAAGTTTTCTACCTCTTTCTTGAATTAAAGACGCTTATTTTCAGCCTGAATAGCCTTTCTAAAGCATAGAAAAACCAAGAAGGCCCGATCTGGCTTCTTGGTTTCATAAAATCTTATAAATTTCTCTATTAGAATAGTTCCTGAATCGGTTCAAAAATAATCCGTTCAATATCAGACAAGTAGATAGAGAGCTGTTGTTGCTTGTTAAAGAAAACTGATAATAAATCATTGCCTTGGATTTTATCTCCAAAACTCTGCATTTTTTCTTGAATATCTGGAGTCGGCATTTGGCCTGTCTGAGCCAGTTGCTGCAGCTCTTTCTGGAAAGCTAGGTAGTCATCAAAAATAGCCTTGGCTTCACTATTCGCATTGATAGCCTGCTTGCTTTCTACCACAGCTTTGTACTCTGGCATTTCGCGAAGTCCTCGACTGAGTTCATTGGCTAAATCATAAATATTTGACATAGAGTTCTCCATTCTATATTAGTCTTCGGACACTAAGTAATCCGTATTTTCTCTTACTATTTTAGCAGATTTTTCCAAATCTTGACGATTTTTAAAGGTGATTTGCAGAATACCGTTGATATCTTCTCGGTTTTCCTCGTTGATACGAATATTGACGACTGAAATTCCACGCAGAAGCTCCAAAATACCCAAAATTGCATCTTCTTCGTCGGGAACCTCAATAAAGAGGTCATAAAAGCTATCCACACCAGCTCGCTTATGAATTTCCATCTGCTTGCGGCTCTGTCGTCCTCGGTCGAAAAATTCCCAGATAGCTGTCTCGTCCTTGGCCTCAATCGCTGCGACAACCTTGTCTAACTGGTCTTTAAAATCTTCCAACCGCTCCAAAATGGCTTCGGGATTTGTTAAGAGGATAGAGGTCCACATCCCTGGCTCGCTCTCCGCAATCCGTGTCATATCTCGAAAACCACCGGCTGCAAAAGACTGGGTCAACTCATGCTCCTGGCTATAAGCTGCCGCTTGCTCCATAAGGCTGGAGGCTAGGATATGCGGAAAATGACTGATTTGACTGGTCACTCGGTCGTGCTCTACAGGATCTACCTGAATAAAGCGGGCATGAAGACCACTCAGCAAATCCTCCATTGCCTCAAGAGTACCTGGCTTAGTCAGATTAGAGGGGGTGAAGATATAATAGGCATTTTCAAATAGGTTGACATGGGCTGCCTTGGCTCCGGTCTTGTGACTTCCGGCCATAGGATGAGCACCGACAAAACGGACGGGCTTATTCTGCAGATACTTTTCTGCAGCTGCCACAATCTCAGCCTTGGTTGAGCCAGCATCTGAGATGATAACATTTTCCTTCAGGTCCAGCTCTGCTAGATTTTTGATAAATGCTATGGTCTGCTTGATGGGCACAGCCAGAATAATCACATCAGCCAGTGGAGCGAAGGCAGCAAAATCATCTGTCACTCGATCTACCATTCCACGTTCCAAGGCAACTCTACGCGATTCTTCACTTCGATTATAACCAAGAATCTCTATTTCAGGATGAGCTCGCCTGATGCCCAGAGCCAAGGAAGCTCCAATCAGTCCCAGTCCTGCGATATAGACTCTTTTTCTCTCCATGCCCTTCTCCTTACTTCTAAAAGTTCTTGACAAATTCCCGAT
>NZ_CALHWC010000177.1 GCF_938036805.1 uncultured Streptococcus sp. | reverse complement strand
AATGCCAATCTGCTTGCGTTTTTTATCTTTAACTTCTGGTTCTAATTCCACCTTGATAAAGGGGGTCAGTAATTCAATAGCCATAGGCTGATATCTCCACAGAAATTTTTCCTTAAATTTGCTTGACTTTAACAGAGAGTTTGCGATTTTCCTTCTTGCTGGACTGCTTGAAGAGAATCAAGATCCGGCCGATCTTCTGCACCGTATCCACTCCGATTTCTTCTTCCAAAATCTCAGCAACTTCATGGATATTCTCATCTGTATTCTGCAAGAGCGTAACCTTGATCAGTTCTCGCGCATCCAGTGCCTGACGAATGCTGGTTTTAATCTGGTCATTGAGACCGTTTTTGCCAATCTGAACGATGGGCTTGAGTGTGTGGGCCTGACTGTTGAGAAAGGCCCTTTGTTTACTTGTTAATGCCATAGTTTTCCTTATTCTTTTAAAAATAGCAGAGCTTATACTCAAAGAGTATTAGTATTGCCCGCACATGAGATTTCTTTCCAAATCAAATGAATACCGTTTCTTTTGAAAATCTTGGACATAGTACCTCATCTTTGTTTTCCCTTTTTGAATAATGCTATGTCCTTCCGCTTCCAGCAGCCCTCTTTGTACTTCAAGGCCTCCAGGATACTTCGCATTGACTTCCCCGCCTGACTTGAGCACTCGCCAATAGGGGATTTTGGCATCTTCCTCAGACCAAGCGACAATCAAAGCAGCAATACCTGAAAAAAATGGAGCACTATTATCCTGTCCAAAGTGAGTACGCAAATCAGCCAAGGTAACCACTTTGCCGTATGGTATTTGCTGAATAGCTTCCACATATTTTTCTGGTGTGATAAAAGTTGACTGGGTCATACATCCTACCTTTCTTAGATAATCGCCTTGCGCAAGACCACGTCCACTCCTTTTGGAGCCCAAGCCGCAACCTTGGCTCTGTCATTGACACGAATCCAGCCCAGACCAGAGAAGACGATATCCGTCTTGTCCTTGATGGTAAATTCATGCTTGACCAAGGCTGGAAATTCTTCCTTTT
>NZ_CALHWC010000176.1 GCF_938036805.1 uncultured Streptococcus sp. | reverse complement strand
TCCTTGAAGTTCATGTTATCTCCTTTTTCTTTGATAATATGATTCTACAAGAAAAACTCTTCTCTCAGGCATCCTGTCCCTATCCTGTCTATTTTATACCCTAACTGGTAATCAACGAAATTACTTATGACATCTCAGGGACTTTTTGGGACATGTTAGAACGTAAAAACAACCGCTTCTAAAATAAAAGCAGTTGTTTCTTGGATATTATTCTTCGTCTTCAACATCCTGATCATCGTCAGAATATTCATCGTCTTCTTCATTTAACTCAACTTCTTCGCCGAGATCATCTGGAGCTATTTCATTAATTTCAGCATCGTAGGCTTCAACCTCACTCTTTTCATCATCTGGATTATCTTCGTCATATGAAAGAGCTGGATCCTCTTCATAAGAGTCCTCATCTTCAGGATCATCATCGCTGTAATCAATCGCATCTTCGTCGCCATCCATAAAGGCATTAACACGTTTTTTCTTGCGTTTCTTAGGCTCATCTTCCTCGTCTGTTTCTTCCAAAGCGATGATTTCTTCATCGACTTCGTCAATCGCATACCAAGAACGAAGACCCCATTTATTGTCGCCAAGTGGGATGAAACTGCCATCTACATTCAGTTCTGTATAAAATAGAGGCAGTGCTTCTCGGATTTCGCTATTTGATTTCTCCAGATAATTTTGAATTTCATTAACAAGCTCATCGAAATACATTTCATGGTCACGCCCGCGCAATTCTAAGATGGCACGTGCTACCTCAATCATCGAAAGCTCACTTTTTTCTTGTCCTGCAAATACTTCTAATTCCAAAGTTATTCTCCTTAAGATTACACAGGCATTTAGCCAGGCATTTTTTTCGCTACTTTCTATTGTACGATAAATTTGCCGTCTAGTCAAAAAAATTTCACCTCGGCAACCCGACTTTTCAAGTCCAGCCTTCCTACTATGCTTTTGACCATCTATAAAACAGCACCTTCCTTCAATTTACACATTGACATATTTGTTCTCACAAGTCTTCGACTAATCATGATATAATAGAAAAAACTTTATTTAATAGAAAGAAGCTTATGCCTCTCCTCCAACGTACCATCAAACTAGCTCTTGCAACATGTCTTGCTGCGGCTCTAGCTGCTTTTTTAGGTCTAAGCAATGCTATATCAGCCGGTATCATTGCTATCCTCAGCGTTTCCGACACCCGCAGAAGCACTATCAAACTAGCCCGCAACCGCCTCTTGTCTACTATTTTAGCACTGGCCATTGGGAGCTTATCTTTCATCCTTCTAGGATTTAACCTTTGGAGCTTAGGGATTTATATCCTGCTCTACGTTCCCTTAGCTTATCTCTTCGGATGGGAAATAGGCATCACCCCCAGCACAGTTTTGGTCACTCATCTACTGCTGGCCCATTCTGTTTCTTGGTCTCTTTTAGCTAACGAAATGGCTGTCTTCCTTATCGGAACGGGCTTCGCTCTCCTAGCCAATCTTTATATGGCTTCGAACCAGCAAGACATTGATAACTATCGTATTCAAGTCGAAGAGCAACTGAAGAAAATTCTACTGCGTTTTGAATATTTCTTAAAAGCTGGAGACGGTCAAAACGATGCAACTCTAATCAAGGAACTGGATACTATCCTTCAAGAAGCCTTAGCACTGGTCTATCTGGACCATTCCAACCACCTCTTTCATCAGACCAACTACCATATTCATTATTTTGAAATGCGGCAGGCACAGAATCGCATTCTAGAAGACATGGCAGGAAATATCAATAATTGCCAATTGGCAGCCAGTGAGAGCTTGATTTTAGCACGTCTTTTCTCCAAGACAGCCCAACAGCTCAGTCAAGAAAATCCTGCTCACGAACTAGTTGAAGAAATCGAAACCTGCTTGGCTGTTTTTCGCGAACGCCCGCTCCCTAAGACTCGGCAAGAATTTGAAACTCGCGCTACACTTCTGCAACTTTTACGAGACTTGGAAACCTTTATTAAGATTAAAGTAGAATTTTATCAAAATTACCAAAATGTACAAGCAAGTTAGCTCTGCGCTATTTCTAATAAATAATAAGAGGAGGCTGGGACAAAAGTCCTAGCCTCTCAATTGTCTTTGGATTGTCGATCAAGACGCAGTGGTTGAGTGGGCTCTACTACGCTGATTTCATCAGCTTTTACAACCCTACTCAACTGTGCGGAGGTGGGACGACGAAATCGAATTCTAACGAATTACCGATTTCTGTCCCACTCTCTTTTTCTCATTAATCAAAGGCGATCGCTCATTCTTTTAAGTGATAAGAATAGCTTGCAACCACGACATCCTCATACCATTTCAGATAGTATTTCAATTTCAAACTCATCTGGTTATGCAGGACATTTTGCCATCTCTTTTTAGGTATAAACTGAGGTACTAGGACCGTCACTGTTCGGCCTTCTTTTTTGGCTCGCTTGGCCACTTTAATCACATACTGAACTGTCGGACTAATGATATTGCGGTAGCTAGTCGTGACTGTCTCAAAGCGAATATCTGGGAAGTAGTCAGCAAATTCCTCGGCGACTTCCGCATCTTTTTCAGCAGTTTCTGCTGTTGAAACGTGCATTGCCACGACTTCATCTCCGATACTGCGAGCATAGCTCATCGCTCCTACACTGACTCTGGTAACATTCCCGACTAGGACAATTACTGTATTACCCGTGTAGTTCTGACGCTCGATATGGTCATGCAATCTCAACTGTTTAGCGACTCTATTATAGTGCTGCTTGATAGACAAAAACAGCCAAGTCAAGACGATGATAATAGGAAAGAAAGGCCAAATATCTTGAAGACGGAACAAGAGCAAAATAAGGACAATCCCGTAACAAATGATCGCTCCAAGGATATTCGCAATCGAATGCTTCAAGAAATTATTTCCATATTTTTTCTTCCAATGGACAACCATACCGGTCTGGGAGAGAGCAAAGGGTACGAACACACCAATCGTGTACAGGGGAATCAAGCGTTCTGTATTTCCCTTAAAGATGAACAAAAGAGCAATGGCACCAAAAGCCAAAGTGAAAATGCCATTAGAATAGCTGAGCCGATCTCCTTTTTCCATGTACATATGTGGCATGTATTTATTCTTCGCCATATTGTAGGAGAGCATCGGAAAGGCTGAAAAGCCTGTATTGGCCGCCACTGCTAAGATCAAAGCAGTTGACAATTGGAAAACATAGAACAAGATACGACCAAGAGGAGAAGTCCCCAAAATTGCTTGCGCCATCTGAGCCAAGGTCGTCACACCTTTGACAGGCACGATGCCAATCCAATAATTCAAAAAGGTAATGCCCGCAAACATGATGCCTAGGATTAAAGCCATAATCGAGAGGGTAGCTGCGGCATTATGGGCTTTTGGTTTCTTGAAAAAGGGAACCGAATTGGAAATAGCTTCCACTCCTGTCAAGGAAGCAGAGCCGCTGGTGAAAGCACGAAGCAGTAAGATCAAACTTACTCCAGCAATCGGACTACCAATCCGCGCGGTTGCGTGATAGTCTAAATTTCCTGTCAGAATTTGCACAAAACCAAAACCAATCAACAATAAGGTGCTGACAATAAAAAGATAGACAGGAATCATCAAGGAAGTGGCAGATTCTTTTAATCCTCGGAGATTCATTAGCATCAACAAGAGAACTAGGAAAATGGAAATATGTAAATTGTAAGGATGTAAGACGGGAATTGCAGAGGTAATTGCGTCCGCTCCAGAAGCGACCGAAACGGCTACCGTCAACATGTAATCTATCAGTAAGCTTCCGCCAGCAATCAAACCTGCCGTTGGAGACAGGTTTTCTGTCGTCACCATATAAGCTCCTCCTCCTTGAGGGTAAGCATGGATAACCTGACGGTAAGAAATCGTTAAACTCGCTAATAAAACTAATACGACAATTCCTATGGGAAGTGACCACCAAATGGCACCAATAGAAATAGATGTCAAGACCAAAACAACCTGCTCTGGTCCATAAGCAATAGAAGATAAAGCGTCACTGGAGAGCATGGCCAAGGCTTGCATCTTGGTCAGTAAATGACCATCCTCGCCCTCTTTCCCAGATTTTAATGGGCGTCCAATAAAAAATCCTTTTAACTTGGAAAACATAAGTTCCTCCTTTAAAAACATGAGCCATTCTACTATTTTTCAGAAAACATGTCAATACTTTTCTAAAAATAAGTTTTCGTAAATTTCAGTCTCCTACTTTTTATCCAATAATATATTTAAAGTTTCAAATTTAATCTTCTACAAAATCTTCCAGTTTTTTTGGAAACAGCATGCTTATTTATAAAAAACGAGCTTTATGCCAAGCTCGTTTTTGATATTTAAATTTCTTAAATTTTAGTGATTGTTCATAAAAGAGTTCTGTCTCAGAATAAACAAGATGACAATGAATCAGAACGAAACCTCTATCTTCCGAATACACCAGTCAATCAGCTCCTCCAGTCGCTCAATAGATTCGGTCATATGCAGGTAGCCCATGACTGCCTCAAAGCCAGTAGACATACGGTAGGTGACGATGTCTGTATTCTTAGCCTTAGTGTGACTGTTGGCATTACGGCCGCGCTTGTAAATATCCTCTTCCTTCTCCGTCAGGATTCCTTCTTCCAGCATGAGAGAAATAAGATTGGCCTGAGCCTTGGCAGAAACGTACTTGGTCGCTTCCCTGTGCAGCTGATTAGGCTTGGTCAGCCCCTGAAAAATCAGGTGACGCCGGATATACATGGAGTAGACAGCATCTCCCTCAAAGGCAAGGGCAATGCCGTTAATCAGGTTGACATCAGTCACGGGTCCACCTCACTCCGTCCTTAGTATCCAAAAGCTTGATGCCCTGAGCGGCCAATTCATCCCGAATACGGTCTGCAGTCGCAAAGTCCCGATTAGCACGCGCTTCTTGGCGTTCCTCAATCAAGCGCTCAATGTCCGCGTCCAAGACTTCTTCTACAAAGACGATACCAAAAACTTCTAAGAGCTTGGCAAAAGCTTCCTTAACTTCTGCAGTGTAATTGCCAGAGTTGATCCACTTGGCGAGCTCGAAAACAACCGTGATACCGTTAGCCGCGTTGAAATCTTCGTCCATAGCGGCGGTGAACTTGTCTAGAAAGGCCTGAAGCTGAGCAGAATCTGCCTGACCAGTAAAAGGCTGCTCATAGGTGTTCTTCAAATACTTAAGATTGGTCGCTGCATCATGAACAGCTTTTTCCGTGAAATTGATTGGCTTACGATAATGCTGGGTCGCAAAGAAGAAACGCAACACCTGACCATCAATGGCCTTGAGGGCATCGTGAACGGTGATAAAATTGCCCAAGGACTTGGACATCTTGACGTCGTCGATGTTGACAAAGCCATTGTGCATCCAGTAGTTGGCAAAAGTCTGACCCGTCTTGGCCTCTGACTGGGCGATTTCATTGGTATGGTGAGGAAACTCCAAGTCTGCTCCTCCACCGTGGATATCAATGGTATCACCCAAAATTTCCGTCGACATAACCGAACACTCGATATGCCAGCCCGGACGACCTGCTCCCCAAGGACTATCCCAGGAAATCTCACCCGGCTTGGCCGCCTTCCAGAGAGCAAAGTCCACTGGATTTTCCTTACGAGAAGTCTCCTCATCTGTCCGACCAGAAGCACCCAACTCCAAGTCTGCCAAGGTTTTATTGGCTAGCTTGGCATAATTGTGAGACTTTTCGACGCGGAAATAGACATCGCCCTCTGACTCATAGGCGTAGCCTTTGTCAATCAAGTCCTCCACAAAGCGGATGATGTCTTCCATAAACTCTACCACCCTTGGATGGCGAGTCGCAGGCTTGACACCCAAGGCCGTCACATCCTCACGAAAGGCAGCGATGTACTTGTCCGCAACCTCCTGAGGTGTGATGCCTTCTTCCTTGGCACGGTTGATAATCTTATCATCTACATCTGTAAAATTGGAAATATAGTTGACCTCAAATCCCCGATACTCAAAATAGCGACGAACCGTGTCAAAAGCTACTGTTGAGCGGGCATTGCCGACATGGATATAGTTATAAACCGTCGGACCACAGACATACATGCGAACCTTGCCCTCTTCAATGGGCACAAATTCACGCAGGCTGCGGGTCATGGTGTCGTAAATTTTAATCATGCGGTCCACTCCCTTCTCTA
>NZ_CALHWC010000175.1 GCF_938036805.1 uncultured Streptococcus sp. | reverse complement strand
CACACTTGTGTTATAATATTGTCAGTAAAAGAGAAAGTAGGAGCGTGTATGAAAACTCCATTTATCAGTCGTGAGCGTTTGGCGGAGCTGACAGCGCAGTTTCCAACGCCTTTTCATCTGTATGATGAGAAGGGGATTCGAGCGAGAGCGCGGGCTTTGCATGAGGCCTTTGCTTGGAATGCTGGTTTTAAGGAATATTTTGCTGTCAAGGCGACACCAAATCCTGCTATTTTAAAAATCCTCAAGGAGGAAGGTTGCGGCGTGGACTGTGCTAGCTATGTGGAGCTACTCATGAGCCAAAAGCTGGGTTTTGCTGGAGATGAGATTATGTTTTCGTCCAATAATACGCCAGCCGAGGAATTTCGTCTTGCGCGGGAGCTAGGAGCGACCATCAATCTAGATGCCTATGAAGATGTGGCTTTTCTGAAGGAGGCTGCTGGGATTCCCAAGGTGATTTCCTGTCGCTACAATCCCGGCGGTGTCTTTGAGCTGGGTACCAGCATTATGGATCATCCAGAAGAAGCCAAGTTTGGTATGACCAAGGCGCAGCTGATTCAGGCCTTCAAAGAACTCAAGGAGCTGGGAGCTGAGAAATACGGCATTCATGCTCTCTTGGCCTCCAATACTGTCAGCAATGACTATTATCCAGCACTGGCGCGGCAGCTGTTTGAGTTGGCAGTAGAAGTAGTGGCTGAGACAGGAGTCGAGCTAGACTTTATCAATCTGTCTGGCGGTGTCGGGGTCAACTACCAGCCTGATGGCGAGGAAAATGATATTGCGGTCATCGGTCAGGGAGTTCGTCAGGCCTATGAGGACATCCTGACTCCAGCTGGACTAGGTCAGGTCAAGATTTTCACAGAACTGGGTCGTTTTATGCTGGCTCCTTTCGGTCTTTTGGTGACCAAGGTGACTCACAAAAAGCAGACCTATCGGACCTATCTGGGAGTGGATGCTTCTGCGGTTAATCTCCTGCGTCCCGCTATGTATGGAGCTTATCACCATATTACCAATATGGATCGGCCAGAAGGGCCGACGGAGATTGTCGATGTGGTCGGCAGCCTCTGTGAAAACAACGACAAATTTGCCATCCAGCGGGAGTTGCCTGTCAGTCAGATTGGCGATACGCTGGTCATTCACGATACCGGTGCCCACGGCTTCTCCATGGGCTATCAGTACAATGCCAAATTGCGCTCTAGCGAGATTCTCCTAGAGGAAAATGGTCAGGCTCGCATGATTCGTCGGGCAGAGACCCCAGAAGATTATTTCGCCACTCTCTATGGCTTTGATTTTGAAAAATAGAGATAATTTGGTATAATAAAGAGTAATGTAAAAAATGAGACAGGAGTTCGGATTATTATGAATACATTGTTAGCAATTTTATTGATTATGCTGGCTTTCTTTGGTGGGATTTTGCTGGGTATGTACTTGCTTCGCCGTCAGGTCGAAAAGGAATTTGCGGAAAATCCACGTCTCAATGTAGAAGCAGTGCGGATGTTGCTCAGTGCCAATGGTCAAAAACCAAGTGAAGCACGCGTTCAACAAGTTTACCGTCAAATCATCAATCAACAAAAAGCAGCAGTTGCTAAAAATAAAAACAAAAAATAAGCTTCTCTCAGCTACCCTTTGGTGGCAGACGGAGATTTCTATATAAAAAATGGGGATTTGGGCTAGGCTTCCAATCCCTTGTTTTAGAAAGAAGACTGTATGGATAACCGACCGATTGGATTTTTAGACTCAGGGGTGGGCGGTCTGACTGTTGTCCGTGAATTAATGCGGCAACTCCCCCATGAGGAAGTGGTTTATATAGGTGATTCGGCTCGGGCTCCATATGGTCCTAGGCCGGCGGAGCAGATTCGAGACTATACTTGGCAGTTAGTCAATTTTCTCTTGACCAAGGATGTCAAGATGATTGTTATTGCCTGCAATACTGCCACAGCTGTTGTCTGGGAGGAAGTCAAAGCTAAGTTAGACATTCCTGTCCTCGGTGTGATTTTGCCCGGAGCTAGCGCTGCCATCAAGTCTACGACTGGTGGCAAGATTGGGGTCATCGGGACTCCTATGACGGTTCAGTCCGATATTTACCGAAAAAAGATTGAGGATCTCTCTCCTGAGATGGAGGTGCAAAGCTTGGCTTGTCCTAAGTTTGTCCCGCTGGTGGAGTCAAATGAGCTCCAGTCCAGCTTGACCAAAAAGGTGGTCTATGAGACCCTCCATCCTCTGGCGGGCAAGGTGGATACCCTTGTCTTGGGCTGTACCCACTATCCTTTGCTTCGGCCGATTATTCAAAATATGATGGGTCCGAGCGTCAAGCTGATTGACAGTGGAGCTGAGTGTGTACGGGATATTTCTGTCCTGCTCAATTATTTTGAAATCAATCGTAGCCGTGAGAAGCACGAACTGAACCATCGTTTTTATACTACAGCCAATGCTAAGAGATTTGCGGAAATCGCGGAAAACTGGCTGAATCTGAAAGTCAATGTGGAGCATGTGACCTTATGACAAAGAAAATTTATGAATACAAAGATGCCTCTGACTGGTATGTAGCTGAATGGGGACAAAGTGCCTCTTATAGCGAGTTCGAGCAGGTTCCAGCCGAAGCTTCTGATATTTTAGACCGCTTAGAGAGTATTTTGGCGGAAGAAGAGCTAGGCTTGCCCTTAAATATCACGGTCATTCGCTATGGCTCAGCCTTTCGCTTTTTGACCTTCTTGCTGGATATTTTAAATCAAGAAACGGACCGAAAGTTGGAATTGTTGCAGCGACAGGGAGCCCTTCTCTTGGTTGAAGGGGGGAAACTCCTCTATGTCCATCTGCCGCAGACTGGTGTAGATTTACAAGCCTTTCTGGGAGCAAAAGATGTCAAGGATACTCTTTTGATCGCGACTCGAAATGAGGGCAAGACAGCAGAGTTTCGCAAGCTTTTCGGGAAGTTGGGCTACGAGGTAGAAAATCTGAATGACTATCCTGGTTTGCCAGAAGTGGCTGAAACAGGTATGACCTTCGAAGAAAATGCCCGCCTCAAGGCTGAAACGATCAGCAAGTTGACTGGCAAAATGGTTTTGGCAGATGATTCAGGCTTGCAAGTAGATGTCTTAGGCGGCCTACCAGGCGTCTGGTCCGCTCGCTTTGCTGGCGTTGGTGCAACAGATGATGAAAACAATATCAAACTCCTGCATGAACTGGCCATGGTCTTTGACATTAAAGACCGCTCTGCTCATTTCCACACGACTCTGGTGGTCGCAAGTCCAGATAAGGAATCCTTGGTGGTCGAAGCGGATTGGCCGGGCTACATTGCCCATGAGCCAAAAGGTGAAAATGGCTTTGGCTATGATCCTTTGTTCTTGATCGGAGAGACAGGAAAAACGTCAGCTGAGCTGACAATTGAAGAGAAAAATTCCCAGTCTCATCGTGCACAAGCAGTGCAAAAATTAATGGAGGTATTTCCAGCATGGCAAAGCAAACAATCATCGTAATGAGCGATTCCCATGGGGACCGTGCCATTGTCGAAGAAATGAAAGATCAGTATCTGGGAAAAGTCGATGCTATTTTCCATGATGGAGACTCAGAGTTACCTTTTGAGGATGAAGTATGGGAAGGGATCCATGTCGTAGCGGGCAATATGGACTTTTATCCTGGCTATCCAGAGCGGCTAGTGACAGACTTGGATGGGACTATTATTGCCCAGACCCACGGGCACCTTTTCAATATCAACTTTAGCTTCCAAAAGTTGGATCTCTGGGCTCAGGAAGTGGGGGCAGAGATCTGTCTCTATGGCCATTTGCATATTCCAGATGCTTGGATGCAAGGGAAAACTCTCTTTCTCAATCCGGGATCCATTAGCCAACCTCGTGGCTCAATCAATGAACGTCTCTACGCTAAGGTAGAGATTGACGATGACCGCTTTAGAATTGATTTCTATACGCGAAATCATGAGCTCTATCCAAGCTTGTCCAAGGAGTTTGCCCGATGATTGCTAAGGAATTTGAAGATTATCTGCTGCAACATGAAGACACTTTTTTGACGCCGGGGGAGAATCTGGCGGTCATGATTGACACGCACAATGTGGATCATGCCATTCTTTTGCTTAGCCAGATGACCTATTCGCGCATTCCAGTGGTGACTGCGGAGAAAAAGTTCGTTGGCACCATTTCTCTGACGGATATCATGGCTTATCGGATGCAGCATGAGCTGCCAGAGGAAGAGTTTATGTCTATGGACATTGTCCACATGACACGAAAGGATGGTCTGACTGTCGAGCCAGATTACAAGATTGCGGACGTTTTGCACAAGCTGGTGGATGAGTCTTTCCTGCCTGTTGTGGATAAAGAACAACATTTTTATGGCATCATTACTAGAAAGTCGATTTTAAAAGCTGTTAACTCGTTGATGCATACCTTCACGAGTCAGTATGAGATTTCCAAAAAATGAAAGAACATATCACTCCTTTTTTAGAACAAAAAAATATCTCAGAAAATTCAAAATTAGCCTATTCCTACGATTTGGAGCAATTTGTCAATGAAATCCACAGCAAGGTGACAGAAACCAATTTGCGGATTTATCAAGCCTCTATCAAGGATTTCAAGGCAGCTGTCCAGAAGCGGAAGCTCTCAGCGGTCAATCAATTTCTCTATTATCTTTATGAGAACAAGATGATTGGGGAATTTCACCGCTTGACCCTGCCCAAGGTCGCTATTTCCAAAGAAATGGAAAGCGAGCTGATGGACTTGTCAGCCTTTTGGGAAACTTCTGCAGTACCACAAGGCCGGCTGATAGCGCTCTTGATTTTGGAAATGGGTCTTTTGCCAAGTGAAATCCTGCAGGTCAAGGTTGAAGATGTCAATCTTGATTTTCAGGTTTTGCGGATCGAGAAGGCTGGGCAGAAGCGAATTATTAAGATTCCTGAAAGTCTGACGAGTGAGTTGGGCGCTTATTTGTCAGGGACTTATCTATTTGAAAAGAATGGCAAGTCCTATTCACGCCAATGGGGCTTTCGCCAGCTGGAGGCTTTCTTGATCGAGCAGGGGCAGGCCAGCTTGTCAGCCCAAAGCCTGCGGGAGCAATTTATCCTGCGCCAGCGGGAAAAGGGTGTCGGCATCTACGACATTGCTCGTGATCTGGGCTTGAAGACAGTGATTACATTAGAAAAATACAGATAAGAATGGATATCAAGTTAAAAGATTTTGAAGGGCCGCTGGACTTGTTGCTCCACCTTGTATCCAAGTATCAGATGGATATTTACGATGTGCCTATTACCGAGGTTATCGAGCAGTACCTGGCTTATGTGTCTACTCTGCAGGCCATGCGGCTGGAAGTGACGGGAGAATACATGGTCATGGCCAGCCAGCTCATGCTGATCAAGAGTCGTAAGCTCTTGCCCAAGGTGGTGGATCAGGTGGATTTGGAGGACGATCTGGAGCAGGACTTGCTGAATCAGATTGAGGAATATCGGAAGTTCAAGCTGCTAGGCCAGAAAATGTCCCTCCAGCATGAAGACCGTGCTCTTTACTACTCCAAGCCCAAGCTGGAACTGGTCTATGAAGACGCTGAACTCTTGCATGACAAGACAGCCGTTGATCTCTTTTTAGCTTTTTCCAAGGTGATGACCAAGAAGCAGGAGGAGTTTTCTAAGAGTCACACAACCATTGTGCGAGATGAGTATAAGATCGAGGACATGATGGAAGTAGTGCGCCAGCGCTGTCGGGCTCATAAACGCCTTGCCCTGCAGGATATTTTTGCAGAAACCAAAGACATGAATGAAGTGATTACACTCTTTTTAGCAACCTTGGAGTTAGTCAAGGTGCAGGAGGTGCAGGTCATTCAGGAGGAAAACTTTGGAAATATTTATTTAGTAGGAAGAAAGAATGAGTAAATTAGCAGAGATTGAAGCCCTGCTTTTTGTGGCGGGGGAAGACGGTCTGAAAGTTCATCAGCTATCAGAAATCCTCTCCTTGCCGCCGACTGGCGTCATCCAGAGTTTGGAAAAATTGGCGGAGAACTATCAGTCAAATCCTGACTCCAGCTTGACCTTGCTGGAAACGTCAAAGACCTATAAGTTGGTCACCAAGCCTGAATTTGCTGAGATTTTACGAGAGTATTCGCGGGCACCGATTAACCAGAGCTTATCCCGAGCTGCACTGGAAACCTTGTCGATCATTGCTTACAAGCAACCCATAACAAGGGTGGAGATCGATGATATTCGCGGGGTCAATTCCAGCGGGGCGATTTCGAAGTTATTAGCCTTTGAGCTGATTCGGGAAGATGGCAAGAAGGAAGTCATTGGCCGTCCCAATCTCTATGTGACGACGGATTATTTCTTGGACTACATGGGCATCAACCATTTGGACGAATTACCTATTGTTGATGAAGAGGAGCTCATTGCTGAAGAAAGTCAGCTTTTCGGAGAGTGACAAGTTCACCCTATAAGGGACCGTTTTTTGAATATTACCAAGCTTTGAGGGAGACACTGCTTTCCCTATTTGCCATTTTTCCAGCTGTTAAAGTTGTGAAATGGTCTTTGTATCTTGTGAAAGGACAATATCGATGAGAATCAATAAATACATTGCCCATGCGGGAATTGCCAGCCGGAGAAAGGCTGAGGAATTGATCAAGCAGGGGCTAGTGACCGTGAATGGTCAGGTGGTGCGTGAGCTAGCGACCACCATTAAATCTGGTGACCGAGTGGAAGTAGAAGGTCAGCCTATCTACAATGAAGAAAAGGTCTACTACCTGCTCAATAAACCGCGCGGGGTGATTTCCAGCGTGACCGATGACAAGGGGCGCAAGACAGTCGTTGATTTGCTGCCGCAGGTCAAGGAACGGATTTATCCCGTTGGCCGACTAGACTGGGATACTTCTGGTGCCTTGATTTTAACCAATGACGGTGACTTCACAGATGAAATGATTCACCCGCGAAATGAAATTGACAAGGTCTATGTGGCGCGTGTCAAGGGTGTGGCCAATAAGGAAGTTCTGCGTCCGCTGACCCGCGGTCTGGTCATTGAGGGCAAGAAAACCAAGCCAGCTGTCTATGAGATTCTCAAGGTCGATCCCGTGAAGAATCGCTCGGTTGTTCAGTTGACCATCCACGAAGGGCGCAATCATCAGGTCAAGAAGATGTTTGAAGCAGTGGGGCTGCCAGTGGACAAGCTTTCACGAACTCAGTTTGGACATCTGGATTTAACTGGTCTCAAGCCGGGTGAGGCACGGCGATTGAGTAAAAAGGAAGTCAGCCAGTTGCATAATTTGGCTGTGACTAAGAAAAAATGATGAAGAAAATATTGATAGCGCCGGTTCGATTTTACCAGCGCTTTATTTCCCCTGCCTTTCCGCCTTCCTGCCGCTTTCGGCCGACCTGTTCCAATTACATGATTGAAGCCATTGAAAAACACGGGGCAAAGGGGGTTCTGATGGGCTTGGCCAGAATTGGCCGCTGCCATCCCTGGTCCGAGGAAGGGGACGATCCAGTGCCGGACCGTTTTAGTCTTCGGCGAAATGACTCTAAAACAGACTTCAAACGGAAATAGCTTTGTTTCCGTTTTTTGCTAGAGAATAAAGTCCAGCCTTAGCAATTACTATCAGCTTTTCAATATTTTTGTTATAATGTTTTTTATGAGAGTTGTTTCAGGGAAGTACGGGGGCAGATCCCTCAAGACATTAGATGGTAAGACAACGCGACCTACGACAGATAAGGTCAAGGGCGCGATTTTTAATATGATTGGGCCATATTTTGATGGTGGCCGGGTGCTGGATCTCTATGCAGGCAGCGGCAGTCTGGGGATTGAGGCGGTATCTCGTGGCATGGATTCCGCTGTTTTGGTTGAAAAAGATCGGCGGGCGCAAGCTATCGTGGCGGAAAATATTGCCATGACCAAGGAAGCAGCGCGCTTTGAACTACTCAAGATGGAGTCGAGTCGAGCCTTGGAGCAGTTGACCGGCCAGTTTGATCTGGTTCTGCTGGATCCGCCCTATGCCAAGGAGCAGATTATTGCGGATATTGAAAAAATAGCGGAGCGCAAGCTCTTGAGCGAGGATATTATGGTTGTTTGCGAGACGGACAAGTCGGTTGATTTGCCAGAAGAAATCGCAAACTTGGGTATCTGGAAGCAAAAGATATATGGAATTTCAAAGGTGACGGTCTATGTCAGATAAAATTGGACTCTTTACAGGGTCATTTGATCCTATTACCAATGGACATGTGGATTTGATTGAGCGTGCTAGTCGGTTGTTTGATCGCTTGTATGTGGGCATTTTCTACAATCCTCACAAAGAAGGATTTTTTAGCATCCATGCGAAAAAAAGAATAGTTCTAGCGGCTTTGGCGCATTTGGAAAATGTGGAAGTCATCACTTCCCATGATGAATTGGCGGTCGATGTGGCAAAAAGACTAGGTGTGACTACTCTTGTCCGTGGCCTACGCAACGGTCAGGACTTGGACTATGAAGCTAGCCTACATTTTTTCAATAAGGACTTAGCACCTGACTTGGAGACCGTATTTCTGCTGAGTCAGCCGGCCTACCGATACATCAGTTCTTCAGCGATGCGGGAATTGATTGCTTTTCAGCAGAATCTTTCTGCCTATGTACCAGCGAGTGTGATTGAGGAGTTGGAGAAAAAAGATGAATAATGACATGACAAATCCGAAAACGATGACGAAGGAAGATAAACGTGGTTTAAAAGTAGTTGGTTGTGCTGTAGTGACAGCTACTCTCGTGACGATTTTCTTCTTTTTTTCTATTCTTGTTCCCCTGCCTTACTACATTGAGGTGCCTGGAGGCGCAGAAGACATTCGGAAGGTTCTGACTGTGGATGGAAAAGAAGATCAGGCACCGGGTTCCTACAATTTTGTGACGGTTGGGATCCAGCATGCGACCTTTGCTCATCTGGTCTACGCTTGGCTGACGCCTTTTACGGATGTTTATTCAGCTCAGGATATGACGGGTGGCTCGAGTGATGCTGAGTATATGCGCATTAACCAATTTTATATGGAAACGTCGCAAAATATGGCCAAATACCAAGGTCTCAAGGCTGCAGGAAAAGATATCAAGATGAACTATCTGGGTGTCTATGTTCTGAAAGTAGCTCAGAATTCGACCTTTAAAGGGATTTTGAATATTGCGGATACGGTGACGGGAGTCAATGACAAGACCTTTGAAAGCTCAGAAGATTTGGTCAAATATGTGAATTCTCAGGCCTTGGGCGATAGTGTCAAGGTGACCTATGAGGAAGATGGAGAAACTAAGACAGCGACGGGGAAAATCATCAAGCTGGAAAATGG
>NZ_CALHWC010000174.1 GCF_938036805.1 uncultured Streptococcus sp. | reverse complement strand
CTCACACCGTTTATGGTTAAGGCTCAGACAAGCTATAACCGTCGCATGGAATCACTAGAAGGGAGGTAAACATAATTGACGATATCTGTTACTTATGACGGGAAGAGTCTGACTGATTTAGTAGATGAGATTACCAGCATTACCCGAAATATCGGAACAGGCTACAACAATGTTTATGCCGATCAAGGAGCGAGTCGAAACGGACAAGTTTTCCTCTACGCTACGAAAGGCGCAAAACCTATCTCTATCGAATTTAAAGTCAAGGGAAGCCTACGAAAAATCCACGAAGTCGGAAATGAAGTGGCTAGCCTCGTGGATTCCCCGAAGCCGGCTCCGCTAGAATTTAGCGACGAGCCAAATAAGATTTGGTGGGCCGTCCCATCTGGTAGCCCATCATATTCCATCAATCAATCTACGAGTCCAGCAGAAGCGACAGGAGTCATTAGCTTTGATGTCCCTTCCGGCACTGCAGAATCTAAGAGTTACACAACTCTGAAAGCAGTCAATCCTGATGAAAGGAACGGAACAGTGACTAAGATAAGCGATACCGCTTATAAAGTCACTGTAAACAATCGTGGCACGGCAGAAGCTTTCCCAATCATAAAAATAAAGCATAGAGGTGAAAATGGCTATATTGGAATTGTGACCAAATCAGCCATTTTCGCAATGGGAAACGACGAGGAAGCGGATCGGCAATCTTATAAAAGATCAGAAATCCTTCGAGACTATGTTTCTAACAATTGGATTGTAAAAGGTTTGGCCGAGGGACAGAAAAACTCTGCCATTTTAAATGATCTCAGCCAGAATTTAAACGGTACGCTAGCTATTGATAACGCTTGGGGCCGCCCTCATATTGCCTTGAGCAATCGTGGAAGTGGATCACGACCAAACAATGCCGCTTCGGTCTCGTGGGAAATTCCTTTAGATAGCGCCCGTGACCGCGGAGCCTTGAACGAATATTTTTGGTGGAGACAAATTTTTTGGTTAGGCGCAGCCAATCAATTTGGTTTTATCAAGATTATGGTTTCAGATACTAACGACCAATTTTTGTATGGTGTTGAAACCATCAAGCGAGCTAATGGTCTGGATGTAGAATACAACTTTTTAGCTTCTGATGGCAAAGGCGGTTATAAGGTTCTGAAACAATGGAATTTTGTAGGGACACATCGCGACGACCAGAATCCTTTTAACGCAGAAAGAGGATGGTCGGATCTACTGCGACGCGACGATATGGTGCAGGTTTTTTGGTGGGGTTCTTACCCTCAATTTCACATTCCAGAAATCAAAGGGCGAAAGAGTGCTAAAATCCATGTAGCTTTAGGCGCTTTTGGCGATAAGCCAATTGTTACTCACATGTACCTTGATAGCATTGTTTATCGCAAAGACTTTGTGAGTGGTATTGAAGATGTGCCTAATCGATACCGTCCTGGTTCGATCGTAGAAATCGATATGGGCAGCGGCTCGATTTTGGTTGATGGAATGTCCAAAAACGAAGAGGAAATCGATGGTTCAGATTTTCTCTCAATTCCAAAAGGCACAAGTGAGATGGAAATTCATTTTTCAAGCTGGATCAAAGAAATGCCAGAAATAGAAATCATGTGGAAAGAGAGGTATGTTTAGTTGAAAATCAACATTTTGGACAATCGGCTACGCAAAGTTGGTTTTATCAAGCGCGGCCATCCTGACATGCCGAATTTTTCCTCTGATGTCTGGCATAGGTATTTAGCAGAAGGGACCTCTACATTTGATTTTAC
>NZ_CALHWC010000173.1 GCF_938036805.1 uncultured Streptococcus sp. | reverse complement strand
CCTGCAAACTAAAGAGAGGATACTGGTGTGGATATTTTTCAAATCCTTCTAAAATTTTCCCACCCACCCGATGGGTCGGGCTATCAGGTAGGATATCAGTTGGGTACTTTTCTTCTAACTCCACTAACTCACGATAGAGTCTGTCATACTCACTATCCGATACACTTGGCCTATCTGCCGTATAATACTCATGAGCGTATCGGTTAAGCAATTTGACTAATTCTGACATTCTTTCTTTCATACTTCTATTATAACACACCTCACCCAGCAGTCCAATAGCTAAAGTAAACGCTAAGCTCAACTAAAAAAGTAACCTCAAAGGCACTTTTTAGTCTCTGATTAAACCAATTAAATACTAAGCTTTGGATTTTTTAACTTTGGCAACTTTAAGAAATGAATCTTTCTCACTCTGAACATAAAAAAGTAGAGGACATCAATTATCCTCTACAGATTTTAAAATTTCATTAATCCACTACAGTTGACAAAGATAACTAACTTTTGGAATTTAGGTCATTTTTTGGAAAGTCTCTATTATAATAAATTGCGAATTTTTTCTTTTATAAATGCGTTAAGAGGATAGTGTTTATCAAGATATTCTAGGAGTGCCTGAGCAGATTCAGAGATTCGTTCGTAACCTTGCAAAAAGTAGGGTAATTGTTTGGCCTCATTTGGATAACCTTTTTCAAATCGCCTGTTGCTGTTAAAAATATCTATAAAATTAGATTTAGAAGTTTTTTCCAAATTGATTAGTTCGGTCCAAAGCTTGACGGATCTGTTTTGGATGAAATCATAAGCAGCCAATTTTTCGCCTCTCTGATAGCGACCTAGTCCTATATAGAGATTGCATAAAATTTCTCCCAACAGCCATTCACGGTCTCTATTTTCTTTTGATGGCAATCTTTGTGGTTGGCAGATTGTTCCATCAAAACCGACCTCCTTCCAGATAATCTTGCCTTCAGCGAAGGGAATGTTTACTAGTTCATGAGCTTCAAAGACAGCAAATTCACAAAAAACATCATCTTCAAATAGAACTTTATGTCCATCCACTGTATTTTGGTAGTGAAATGCAATTGGTTCTAGCTTACTTAACCAGGTTAGGTCCTGGATATAGGCATGCTTGTAGCCATCTTTTACAATAACAAAGAAGTCCAAATCTGAGTACTGATCCAATCGTTCTCTTTCTGCTCCGCAAGAACCAAGTGCCAGCAAAGCTAGTGCTTGTCTAGAATCTTTTAGAGACTGACCAATATCATCTAGTCTTTGTAACAGTAATTCTGTTTTATTCATATCGTTACCTCATTATTTCTTGTTTACAGACATTATATAGTTAATGTTTTCGAAAGTCAATTTCATCCAACACCAGACGCATACCAATATAATATGGTGTTTTTTCGGTATTTTTTGTTATGATAAATTGAATCATTTTACGGAGGTTTTCTCATGTTATCAAGAGTTGAAAAATTTGAAGTAGTCTTTGATTAATTAGAAAGTGGTTCTTATCTTTAAAAAGTTTAAATGATTTGGAAAATACTTGAGAAGGAAAAATATATCGACTTAACCATCAATTTGCAAACGGTAAGATCTTCCCTCAAACGATGAAAATATAAATACGACCGCTCGAAGAATGGCTAATTTACCTAATTAGGCATGAAACAATCATTGCAAAATATATTTTTTAAATTACCCATAAAATGATGAGTTGAAGCGAGTTATTCAAAGTCATATGTATTTCTGATATTTAAAAGAGCGAGTCGAGACTCGCTCTGTATATAAAATTAAGACTGCTGAATAAGGTGTGGACATTTTATCACAAATACACAAAATCTTCCTCTATTTGTTTCCAATTATTCCTAAAAAATAAAAGGAGAGAAAAGAGAGTGGGACAGAAATCGGTAATTCGTTAGAATTCGATTTCGTCGTCCCACCTCCGCACAGTTGAGTAGGGCTGTAAAAGCTGATGAAATCAGCGTAGTAGATCCCACTCAACCACTGCGTCTTTCCCGACAATACAAAGATAATTGAGAGGCTAGGACTTTTGTCCCAGCCTCTCTTCCTGTCTTATCTCGTCAAATCAAGGTGTCTAGCAATAAGGTTAATAATCATAGCTCCAACTATCAAGGAAGCAAATTCTCCAATAGCTGTTGTAAACCAAGTCAGAAAGAAGGGCAAGCCCTGTAAGAAATACAACTCTGCCGCAATCGTCACCATCGAAATAGAGAAGAAAATGGCAAAATAGAAATGATCCAAACGAAGCAAATCTTTAATCAGGTACTGATTCTTATAGCGACTGAAAAGGTAGACACCTAATGATAGGAAGACTAGAGTCGACCAGCCACCGACAAAGACATCAATGATTCCAAAGCTATAGAGATTGGCAATCATACAGCCAATGGTCACTCCCAGAATGTATTTCCGGTTGTAAAAGGCCATAAAGTTCATCATTTCAGAAATTCTGAACTGGTAAGCACCGTAACTAATCGCATTTAAGGGAGGCGTGATGGTTAGGGCTACATAAATGGCAGCAACGATGGCAATGTGTGTCAAATCACGAACTGATAAGTTTTCTTGTTTCATGTTTTCTCCTTTAGCGCATGAGCGCGTGTAATATGCTTGGCGAAAGAAGTTAAGCGCCAAGGGTTGCCTCAGACGGAAAAGTTATCTCCTTCAAATCGACAACCTCACTAGTATAGCATAAATCCTAGAAATGTGATAGACTATGCTTATGAAAACTTTGATTAAAAAATTCTTTGACAATGAAGTCCTATCCTACCTCTTCTTTGGTGTGGCAACCACTGTCGTATCCGTCGTCAGTCGGATGCTCTGCTATGAATTAACGGGAAACGAACTACTGGCCACGATAATAGGTGATATTCTGGGCATTCTCTTTGCCTTTGTGACCAACGATACCATCGTTTTCAAGCAAAAGAGACAGGGCTGGCCAGTGCGATTGGTCAAATTTTTCACAGCCCGCCTGGCTACTATGGGCTTAAATTTACTGCTAACCTTTATCTTTGTCACTAGCTTCCCGCAGATTATCGGGCAATTTGTCCACAACGATATTAAGATGGTCAACACCATTGAAACTTTGATTGCTCAAGTGCTGATTATCGTTCTCAACTATGTCTTCAGCAAGATTTTTGTCTTTAAAAATAAGGCAAGATAAGAATAGAGCAGCCTATTTCCCCCCAAAAAAAACATCTGGACCAGATATTTCTGATCCAGATATTTTTATTTTTAGACTTCCAAGCTGGGATTTTCAGCTGTCAGGTGGGTAATATCACCCTTAACCCCAAAATAGTCCTCAATCAGAGTCTGTAGTTCTGTCATAGCTGCTTGAGCACGCGCTGCCTGCTCTCCATTGATGGCCTCGATAACCAATATGGCGTCCTTGGTCTCTTCTGTCAGCATGGTTCGTTGCGCTTCTCGCCAGTTAAGACAACGGCAGACTGCTCCCTCTTCATCAGAGTAGATGATTTCTTCCGGTAAAGCTGGTGCATCAGTCTCAGCTCCTAGTGGGAAAAATGCTTCGCCGCCCTTGGCTTTTCCTAGATAAAGACCGCCGACAATCTTGTCCAAATCCTCACCGCCACAAGGAACAGCATAAGAGAGGGAAACACTATTATAAATATCGACTAAAGGATTGATTGGGTTGAATTCCCGTCCTTGACTGACCCGCTTGAGTAGGGCTTCGATAGAGGAACGCGCTCCTTTTTTGGTCTTGAATTGGCTGAAAGCTTGCCGCCACTCCTGAATGACATCGTTCTGAGTGAAGTTCTCATCTGGAATAAAGTCTGCTGCTCGCTTTGCGCCCTTGTCCAGCAGGGATTTGAAATATGGATCCTTACTTTCATCCACTCTATTATCCAGTCCCTTGACCACTAAAACACTAATCTGCGCTTCTGGAAATAAAGCCCAAAATTCATTTTCAACTGTAATTTTCATGTTCTACCTCAATAATTTCTTTTCTGACCTTTTTTGACCAGCTCCCAGTCCTTGGTAATATTCTCTCGGACGCGAACCAGTAACTTCTCTAACTCTTTCCGCTCAGTTTCTGAAAAATTTTCCAACGAAACCTGCTCCGAATATTCGTTTTCCGCTAGGATAAAAGGATAGAGTGCTGCCCCCTTTTCGGTAACAAACCATTCCTTGTTCTTGCGGTTATTGGCAGCTGGCCTCTGTTCCAGTAAACCTTTACTTTCTAGCTTCTTGACCGACCGAGCCACCGTCGAGCGATCTACCTTTAGCAAATCCGACAGCTCCTCCTGAATAATCCCAGGATTCTCCGCAATCCGCACCAGATAGAGATACTGCCCCCGCGCCAAATCTATGTCACGAAACTCAATATTAGCGATGGAATCCAAAGCCCGAGCAATGATTCCAATCTCACGTAAAATTGACATACCTCCTCCTTCTGAAGATAGTATAACAGAATTTTGTTGCAAATGCAATAAAAACTATTTAGAAATACTTATCTTAAAAAAATTCTATATATAACTAAACCTCCGCACAGAAGTCTTTCTGCCTTTCCCTTATCCGCACCATCAAAAAAAAGGCTAGGAAAAAGTCTTAGCCTCACTTTTTGTTAGAAAAAAGGTCAGTACAATCGCTAGTTAGATTCTCTCGAGTATAGTCTTCACCTTTAAAATCCATTAGCGCAGCCTTATTACTCACATCATGTAATACTACAATATCAAATCAGCTTGAGAAGAGCATAGAAAAAACACCTGAAGTCAAATCAGGTGGAAATTTTCGGATAGATATTTATTTACTAATGCCTCGTTGCTTCTTAACATATTTCTTATACATTTTTGACTTTTTCCCGTACCATTCCTCGATGGTATAGCCATACTCTTCACGGTATTTCTCTTGATTTTTATTGACTATATTCAAGTTCTCTAGCGTTACTACATTGGATTTAAAAAATGATACCAAAAATAGTCCTAGTAAAATAGGTGCAATAGGTAATAAAGCAAGCAAGAGATACGCTAGGAAATGATTAAGCCCGTGAGTAAAGAGATTGATTCCATACATCAACAACCATAAGAATAAAATCACATTCAAAAAATTTTTATAATATTCTGAGGAGAAATAATCCTTTCTAGCGCGTTGCTTTGTAACAAGGATATAGATAAGGTAAATCAGTGATAAGACAAAACCAATCCAGTAGACGATACGAACTGCTACTAGAGGGATTAGATACAAGGCGGCTATAAACAAACTATAATATAAAATTACGAGCAAAAATAATTGAAAAATCTGAGTCATTAAATAGGCTTTAATGCGATTTCTTTTCGTAATGATATAACAACAAATAAAATAACACCAACAAAACAAGAATAGAAAACCAAAGAAACTATCTGGGGGAATGAGACCTTTTTCAACTGATGTCAATTGCGTAACTAGTTCATGTCCAGCTTCACTAGCCATTCGAAATAGTTTTATCGGTAAAGATGTCCCAAGCATAATCATCAATGAAAAAAAAGGCGCTACAAAAATTATCTTTACTAAGTTTAATCTTCGAGTTGGATCGAGTGCATCATTAATATCTTTTTGTAACTTATCCATTTATTCTCTCCTATTATCCAAACAAGGATGAGGCTGCTTTCAGACCACCATTGAAAAAATCAGAAACATTCTTGCCCACACTTTTGACAGTCTCCAAGCCTTGGTGGAGTCCTTCCAAATCTATTTTATGTGTTTCTCATACCATTCCTGATACTCTTGGTAACTGTTGAGAGGAGTCTCTTCCTTTGTTTTGGGATCTATCCCAACAACATCTAGCTTATCCTGACCGACCGGCGCAAACCAATGGCGCATATCTTGGAAAATAGCTTCCGGATCGGAATAGGCTCCTTTTCTTACTACTATATTAGCGGCTCCCTCCATAGCCTTATAATATTCAGGGTAGTCCACAATGAAGTTTATATCAGCGTCCTCTCTCACTTTTGAATCATTACTGTAGGCTAAATGATAAGTGGGTATGAAGCCGTATTCAGTAGCTATCTTATCTAGATTGGTATAATCGAACGAAAAAGGGGTTCGTTTTGATTCTGCTTTATCTGTAGGTAGAGCTGGTACTATCTGTTCAGAAGCTACATCCAAAGCAACCTCCTTCTTATCTTCTCTATTTTGCTTATTCCTCAAAGAAAAAACTAAATAATCTTTCCCATCATTAGTGTAATTTCTTGTAGAATAAAAATCTACTCTATAATTTTGGTCATAGGTTTGGATCAGTTTGACTACATCAATCGTCTTTGGTAGGTTCTCTAAATGATTGAGATCATAAACATCTAGTGTTAATTCCACTAGATTACTCTCGCTCCTCCCAACAAATTTTGCATTACTTGTGACAAAATGATTGGAAAAAACAACTGGAATCATAGGTTCCTTCATTTTATAGTAAACATAGCGATTCTGGGAACCAAAGGTTTCAATGCGCTCCACCTCTGTTTTAACTATCAATACCTCATGGTCTTCCTGCCATTGGACATATATGGGCCAGGTATAGGCATAAACACCATAGCCCACCAAAGAAACTAGAAGCAAGCCCACAAACACCTTAGTTCGGAAGCTGAGAGTCTTTAGGTATTTCATTTGGTAAAAATCCTCCTTTATTTGACTTTGAAAGGATAGAGCTAATCGTCCTCTTATTCTCCTTTTTCAACCAATATTCGACGTTGTTTGTTCAGTTCGCGGTCTTTGGCAATATCGTAATACAAGTCAAATTCTTCTTTGGTATTGACTGAATGTTCTTGACCATCCTTACTGAGTTCGGCTGGAATCGTCAGCCCTTCGTAAAGATTCGTATCGGCTGGGACAAAAAGCTGATACAAATCGAGAAACTGTGAAACATCTCCATAAACCTTATCATAATCATACTTAGAATCAATCAAAAGGAAAAACTGAGAATCTTGCTTACTTAATAATTGATAAACTTTAGGTGCAACTGTTTCCAAAACACTTCCCTTCAATACATCTTGACGAAAAGACAATTTATTTTGATTCCTTAAATCATCTGCTGTAGATGTTCTCAAATCGGTTGTCATCTCTTCCATCTTGTCCTTTAAAAGACCCAAATCTACCGAAGGGCTTTCAGGAAACTGTTGTATTTTTGTATCTTCCCAATCAATTTGCTTGGTTTCTAAATTCAACCATAATTGTTTTTTCTGTGATAGCTCCCATCCTCGTTTGTATACTTGTAACGGTATATAATCCTTACCATCCTTTTCGATAATACCTCCAGTATATTCTGGTATATAATCAGGGTTATAGTCCTCTACAAGTTTATAAATATCTAATTGACTGCCTTCCAACTTTCGATCACCGATTCGATAAATGGACATGGCATAATAAACTTCGGGATCCTCTTTTGGTAATTTTTGTGTCCCTCTATAGGTAGAATTATGGAAATAATCACGAACAATATAGCGTTGATTAGAGGCCCCATGAACACCTAAAAAATTCTCAGCCACCTCTGGATTGTATTTGGCAAACAATCGATCTTCTTCTGGAGTCAGAGACTTCCAATGCACGGCCACGCCCCTGCCATCTTCTAAAAACTCATAAGAATCAATTTCCCATTTCCCTGTATAGTAATCCATATTCTCATATTTTTGGCGTTCTTGCTTGGCCTGCTCTGATTTTTGGCGTTCTTGTTTATCCTGCTCTGATTGTTGATAACTATGATAACCCCATAGAAGCAGAACACCCAACAGGACAAATCCGACCATTGTTAGTACTTTTTTCATTTCTATCTCCCCTTATTTACCATATTTCTGTTCGAAATACTTTTGAAAGTCTGTTAATGAATTACTTCCCTTAACATGATTAAGACTATTAGTAAGTTTTTGAATTTGTTTTGGAATTATTATCAAACCTATTCAAAAGAAAAATGTCATTGTCCCATTATACCATAAAAAGAGAGCGTCTTTCGCTCCCCTTACTCCTCTGGTAATTCCACTTTGAAACTCATATCTGTCTTCTGAACACCTCCTAAACAGCTAATAGAAAGGCTAGACTATTATCAGATGGAGAATAGAAATATATAAATTATACTTTAATTCTCCTCTTTCACCTATTATACATCTGTATCCTTATCTGCTTGTTCTTCGTCATCAAATCTCAGAATAAGCTCACCACTACGGCTTTCAAAGTGCAATACGAAACGACTTTGGATGCTTGCATTGAGGACAGCACCGACGATTAGCACCTTGGCAATCAGGATAAACCAAAACATGATAATCACAACCACCACTGAGCCAACAAAACGCACGTCTAAAAAGCGATCTAAATAAGCTTCAATATAAACAGTAAAAAGGTTCATGAGGCTATAAATGATAACAAGAACCAAGGTCGCACCGGGTAGGACATAGCGGATTTTGGGAATTTTCACATTGGGTAAAGAAAAATAAAGCAGAATCAGCGAAAGAAAGAGCATCAGATAAATCGTAGGCTCTGTCATGGTCAGCAACTGCTGGTAGAGGCCACGGTCAAACTGCCAGAAATTATAAAGAATCCCAACCAGCATTCGACCGAATAGGGTCAAAACGAGCGACAAGGCTAGTAGGACTTGCAAACCTAGACTCATGATAAAAGCAAAGATCCGCTCCCAGATAAGGCCTCGCCCTTGCTTCGTACCATAGCATTTATTAAAAGCTTTTTGCAGAAAAGTCATACTCTGGGAAAAAGTCCAAAGGGCAGATAGGATAGAAATACTCAGCAAACCTGTCGAAGGCTTGGTCAGCACATCTCGGACAACCTTGGCGATCGTCAGATACAATGACTCCGGCAGTAAGTCTTTCAGCACAACTAAAAGCTCATCTGGCCGAATTTGAAAGTAAGGCAGAATATTTGCCGCAATCAATAACAAGGGAAAAATCGAAATCAGAAAATAGTAGGCTACAGCAATACTGGTAATATCTGCCTCCGACGCCTGATAAAAATGGAAAAAAGCTCTGAGAAATTCATTTTCTCTCATCTTCTTGATGAATCCTGTCACATCTCTCTCCTATTCAAAAAGGCTGGGACAAGCCCAGCCCTCTATGCTTAATAAGTCCCTTCTTCTCCCTGGCTGGTTAGAATCACAGGACCATCTTTGGTAATGACAAATTGGTGCTCATATTGGCAAGAAAGACCGCCATCAAGGGTTTTATGTGCCCAACCGGTTTCAAAGTCCGTGTCAATTTCCCATGTACCTGTATTGATCATTGGCTCGACAGTCAGAACCATTCCCTCCCGCAGGCGCAAACCGCGTCCTGCACGTCCGTAATGCGGCACCATTGGCTCTTCATGCATGGTTGGGCCAACTCCGTGACCAACCAAATCACGCACCACTCCGTAGCCATGGCTTTCAGCATATTCTTGAATGGCTGCACCAATGTCTCCAATGCGATTGCCAACTTTTGCAGCTGCAATTCCTCGGTAGAGACATTCCTTGGTCACATCCATGAGTTGCTGCGCTTCTGGACTAATCTGACCAACTGCATAAGCCCAGCAAGAGTCTGCAACCCCGCCACGGAAGTTTTCTGTATATTGCTTCATCTGCTCAACATTGTCAAAATCCAGCTTAGACACATCCAGCTCAGCCTTATCGACTAAACCGACAACCATATCAACACAGATGATATCACCTTCTACCAATTTTTGATGGCGAGGAAAGGCATGAGCCACCTCATCATTGAGGGAACAACAAGTCGCATAAGGATAATCCATAACGCTGCCCTCTACGCCAATCTGAAGGGGCAAAGCATTGTCTTCTTTACAGCGCTTGCGGACATATTCTTCAATGTCCCACATGTCAATACCTGGCTTGATCAAGTCTCTCAGACCGATATGGACAGAAGCCAGAAAATCTCCGCTCTTGTCCATTAAATCAATTTCACGTTGTGATTTTATAGTAATCATTATAACCTCTTTACTAATTAATTTTTACAGTAATCGTCGCTTTAGCAACGAATAGCGAATCTAAGTAAATATCATAGTCAATCACTGCTGTGCGCCGCGTTTGATGAATAATGCGGGGCCGAATCTGCAGGACATCATCAATCTGAACTGCTTGAAAGAAATGAATCATCATCTGATCGACGATTAAGCTGCGGCCACTCCTTGTCATCAATTGCTGCGTAATCCGAGTGATAATTTCCGTCAGGACGCCATTAGCCAAGACCCTGTTTTGCTCCAGCATGAAAGGCTCGACAGTGAAAGAAAAAACATCCTCTTGGCGATGAATCTTCTGGCTCACCTGCTCACTGAAAGTCGGCAAACTGGAAATCTGTGAGCGACTCATTTTCTCCATAATATCCCGACGAGTAATCACCCCAAGGAGGGTCTGATTGCTACGTACCACCGGAATCATTTCAAAATCCTCTGCAATCATGCGCTGACTGATATTGGCAATATTCGCCGATAGACCAGTCATGAAGATTTTTCGGGTCATCACCTTATCCAAGGTAGTCAAAGGAGATTTATCTCCCGCATCCCGCATGGTTACAACACCAACCAGCATTTGATGCTGATTGACGACTGGAAAACGGCTGGTGCGATTACGACGAACCAAGTCCAGATAGTCACGAACGGTATCTGTGTCATGCAAGAAACCATATTCGTGACTGGCTCTATAAACCTGCTCTACCGTCAAAATATCAGTTTTAATCTGGATATTGGACAGGGCACGGTTAATCATGGTCGCCACGGTATAGGTATCGTGCTTGGTTCTTAGGACAGGAATGTCAATACGATTGGCCAGTTTTAAAACCTCTGGATCGACTTCAAAACCTCCCGTTACCAGCACGGCATTCTCATTTTCAAGAGCCAAAATCTGAATCTGCGTCCGATCTCCGACAATCAGAAGACCGCCTTCATTTAAGTAACGTAGGATATTTTGCTCGGTCATAGCTCCGATTGAGAACTTGTTAAATTCTTTTTCTAGTCCTTTTTCACCGGCAAGCACCTCTGAGCCAGTAATATCAGCAATTTCCTTATAGGTCAGATGCTCTAAAACAACTTTTTTCGACTTGACTCGGACCGTTCCACTTCTAGGTCTGGTCTCTACAATTCCTCTATTCTCAGCTTCCTTGATCGCTCGGTAGGCAGTTCCGTCGCTGACACCCAAGTAATTTGAAATACTCCGAACGCTGACCCGCTTGCCAATTGGAAGATTTTCAAGATAAGCTAAAATTTCCTGGTGTTTACTCATTGAAATCTCCTTTTTCGTAGCGATATTCGGTGTAATCTCTCATCTTTCTCGTATAGCGGTCGCTCCCCTTAAACTGACGGAAGAGCTTAAAACCAGCTTTCAGTGCAACTTTTTGACTAGCTAGATTCTCTTCATGCGTGATGATGGTTAGACGCTTAAAGCCAAATTTTGTAAAGGAAAGAAAAACCAATTCACGGACAACTTCAGTCATCAAGCCCTGTCCCCAGTAGTCTTTTCTCAAAAAATATCCTAGTTCAGCTTCTTTTTTTATTTCGTCCATTTTTTCAAATTTAATGGAACCAATCATTTCATTCGTTTCCTTATCACAAATTGCCCAGATTCCCAAAGGATCTTTCATAAAATAATTGGCGATGACATATTCACTTTCCTGCAAGCTACTTTCAGTCGGAAAAATAAACTCGGTATTATCCGGATTGGAAGCAATTTTATAAAGGGATTCTGCATCTCCAAAAAGAATCGGGCGTAAAAACGAATGCTCCGTTTCAATAAAAGAAAAAGCTGCTAACTGTGTCCACAAATTCATAGGCTTCCCCTATAAAAAATAAGCGGTGAACGCTTATTCTTCGATGAGCTGGATATCCGCACCCAGACTTCTTAATTTTTCAATAATATTGGAATAACCGCGTAAAATAAATTCAATATTGGTAATCTCTGTTCGGCCTTGAGCCATCAGACCAGCAATCACCAAGGCTGCACCCGCACGCAAATCCGTTGCTTTCACAGAAGCACCTTGCAGCTGATTTGGTCCTTCATAGACGATCTGATTGCTAGCAGTTGAGATTTTACCAGTCATTTTTGCCAATTCAGCGACATGGTTGACCCGTTTCTCATAGATGGTATCAACAATTTTCCCATGGCCATGAGCTGTCAGCAAGAGCGGAGTGATCGGCTGCTGCAAATCCGTAGCAAAGCCAGGATAAGGCGAAGTCTTGATATTAATAGCCTTTAAATCCTTCTGCCCTTCTACAAAGATGCTATCCTCTGAAATGGTCATGCGCACACCCATCTCCTCTAGCTTAGCAATGAAACTTTCCAAATGTTCATAAAGGACATTATTGATCTGGACACCTTGTCCAATTGCTGCTGCTAAGGAAATATAGGTTCCAGCTTCAATCCGATCTGGAATGACCTGATGACGCGTTCCATGAAGGCTGTCCACACCTTCAATCGTGATAATGTCAGTCCCAGCCCCACGAATATGAGCTCCCATATTGTTCAGCAGGGTCGCTACGTCGATGATTTCTGGCTCACGTGCCGCATTTTCAATCACCGTACGTCCCTCAGCCTTGACTGCTGCCAACATCGTATTAATCGTGGCACCGACACTAACGGTATCCATGTAAATACTAGCTCCAGCCAAGCGCTTGCCACCCGTTGACAATTTCATATAATTGCCTTCCATGGTCATATGAGCTCCCATCGCTTCAAAAGCCTTGATATGGAGATCAATCGGACGAGGTCCAAGGTCACAGCCTCCAGGAAGCCCAACTGTCGCTTCTCCAAAGCGGCCTAGCAAACTTCCATAGAAATAGTAAGACGCTCGTAAACTATTGATTTTACCAGATGGCATCGGCATATTCTTGATGTTTCTAGGATCAACTTCTAAGCAATCGCCAGACCGCTTGACAGTCGCTCCCATGATTTCCATGATTTCGATGAGGCTATCCACATCCGAAATCGCCGGTACACCATCTAAAGTAACAATATTATCAGCTAAAATAATAGCTGGGATAAGGGCCACAACACTATTTTTAGCACCATTAATAGTCACCTCTCCTTTTAAAGGGCGACCACCATTAATTACAATTTTTTTCATGTTTTAAAATTTAGCTCTTTCACGGTATTACTCTTTATTATATCATAGTTTTATCCATTTTCCTAGACAAAAAAGCCCTCAGTTTAAACTGAGAGCTACTATTTTATTGCAAAGCCGCTTGGAGTGCAGCCACCTTGTCTGTGCGTTCCCAAGGAAGATCGATGTCTGTTCGACCCATATGACCGTAAGCAGCCGTTTGACGATAGATTGGTCGTTTCAAATCCAACATTTGGATAATACCTGCTGGACGCAAATCAAAGATCTGGCGGACAGCGTTCTGAAGTCTGCTTTCAGAAACTAAGCCTGTTCCAAAAGTATCAATGCGAACTGAAACTGGCTGAGCTACCCCAATAGCATAGGCCAACTGCACTTCTACTTTTTTAGCTAAGCCAGCAGCTACGATATTTTTAGCGATATAACGCGCCGCGTAAGAGGCAGAGCGATCGACCTTAGTTGCATCCTTACCAGAGAAGGCACCACCGCCGTGGCGAGAATAGCCACCATAGGTATCCACAATAATCTTACGACCTGTCAAACCAGAGTCCCCTTGTGGGCCACCGATAACAAATCGTCCAGTAGGATTGATAAAGACCTTAGTCTGACCATCCAAGTATTCACTTGGAATCACCTGAGCAATGACCTTTTGGATGACGTCCTGATGAATCTGCTCATTGCTGACTTCAGGATCATGCTGAGTAGAAATAACTACCGTATCTACACGAATTGGGCGATCATTTTCATCGTATTCTACCGTAACCTGAGACTTGGCATCTGGTCGTAGATAAGACAATCCACCTGATTTGCGCAGTTCTGCCAAACGACGCACCAGTTTATGACTGAGAGAAATAGGCAATGGCATGAGCTCTGGCGTTTCATCCACCGCAAAACCAAACATAAGGCCTTGGTCACCAGCCCCAATCAAATCCAGCGGATCTTTTTGAGTATTTCCTCGCACCTCAAATGCTTCATTAACCCCTTGAGCAATATCTGGCGACTGCTCCACCAAAGATGGATGGACGCCTACTGTCTCTGCAGAAAAGCCATACTCTGTA
Source organism: uncultured Streptococcus sp. (assembly GCF_938036805.1). Lineage (GTDB taxonomy): Bacteria > Bacillota > Bacilli > Lactobacillales > Streptococcaceae > Streptococcus. Next base: position 37 of record NZ_CALHWC010000173.1, on the reverse strand, counting down.
TTGGTGTAGCCAATCTCTGCAATGGTATCACGAACCA
>NZ_CALHWC010000172.1 GCF_938036805.1 uncultured Streptococcus sp. | reverse complement strand
ATTTTCAGCTTGTCATATTTTAAAATCTTTATTTTGCAAGTAGTCGTATAGATAGAAGAGGCATTGATGAAAATAGAAGCTCTAATATCAGTCTGCTTTGCTTATCCTGTATATCCAAGCTTCTAACTTTTGAGCTCTGCTATGTAAAAAAGCCAGATTTGCCAAAAGAAAAGCCATCACAAGCACGCTTAGAATCAGAAGCAAGAGCCAAGAAACTGACTGCTGACTCAGATAAAGGACAAAGACTAAGATGAGTATAGGAAAAGTCGTCAGAGCTGTGAAGCCGCCCGGTACCCAGCGACGAAAGCGAAACACTTGCATGATATGGACCAGCAGATGGAGGGTATGACAGAAACCAATAGCCAAAGCTAGCTCGGGAAAGCGAAATAGAATCGCAAGCTGCAAGAGAATAAAAGCTAGCAGAAATTCCGCCGCAATCATTAGAGCTATACTTTCAGCAGAAAGATAACTTCCTCTCCTAGCAATGAACATCTCCTTTTGATAGCCTTGATGATCTTGATTCTGAGAAATCCAAGGCCGAATCAGGATAATCTCATCAAACTCGTGCAACATAAACAGTGATAAGGTTACAAAAGATAAAAATGCAAGAGACATAGCATCCTCCTTATAAAACATACTAACATTATAACTCACTCACATACAAAAATCAGCTCCCAAGCAAGATTGCTCAGGAAGCTGATTCGTATCTTATTTTCTATGCTTATCTGGATCCCAGACAAAGCTTGCAAGGAAACTAAAAATAAAGGTCAGAATACCAATCAAAGCGGCTGGAATAAAGGCCAGTGCTCTTAAAATCCGCCAGAAGATATTTGGTTTTTTACCTGTCTGATAAGGCGCCACTTCTGCATCCAAGCGGTCAAACTCCGCCTGAATCCGACGAGCCACTTCTTCCACTCCTTCATCGTTCATCTTTTTGATATCAGAAATATCAATTGGATTGCCAAAGTTCATATCCACGCGCTCCCCAGCTGCCAAGCCTTTGAGGCTCATGGGACCAGCATAGACAACTGGCATGATCCGAACCTTAGCCATCTTAGCAATCACTGCCACTCCTCCCTTGACATCCGTAGAATGACGGCTGCCGCTCGGGAACATAATCAGAGAGCGATTGCTCTTTTTCAGCATATTGACAGGATACTTGATCGCTGACGGACCAGGATTTTCCCGGTCGATAGGAAAAGCACCACACATACGAATCCACCAGCCGAACACGCGATTTTCAAAAAGCTGTTTCTTAGCCATGAAAATGAACTGCTTGGGCTTGGTCGCAAAAGCCATGTAAACTGGATCCCACCATGTTCGGTGAGGGGCAACCAAGATATAATTTTCATCTTTTGAAGGAATCTTCTCTTTATTATGGTAATGGGCATTGCCATTCAAAGCCCAGAGGATAAAAATTACCAATCCTCGCAAATAGGTATAAAACATAAACTCTCCTTATTTCAAACTGTGATTGTACTTGAAATTTATTACATCCTTTCCCATTATACCCTATACCCTTATAGTCTGCAATATTTTTCCAAACTTTGGCTGTAACAGCTGATTCCGATAGCTATTTCTATAAAAAAATGGTATCATTATTTTCATGAATAAGAAAGAATTAATTGGTTTAAACCAAACCCAAGTAGATGAAAAGATTTCGCAGGGCTTGACCAACGATTTTACAAGTGATACCAGTACTAGTAACTGGCAAATCGTTAAGCGGAATGTTTTCACCCTTTTTAATGCCCTTAACTTTGTGATTGCTCTAGCCTTGGTCTCTGTCCAAGCTTGGAGCAATCTGGTCTTCTTCGCAGTAATCAGCTTTAACGCCGTCACTGGTATTATTACGGAACTGCGAGCCAAACACATGATTGACAAGCTCAATCTGGTCAGCCGAGAGCTGGTCACAGTTATCCGAGACGGCCAGGAAGTCAAGATTCAGCCAGAAGAAATTGTACTGGGCGATCTGATCAAGCTGTCAGCCGGCGAGCAAATTCCTAGTGACGCCCATGTAGTAGAGGGTGTTGCCGAGGCCAATGAAGCCATGCTGACAGGGGAGAGTGACTTGGTTCTCAAGGAAGAAGGTGCTGAGCTGCTGTCTGGTAGCTTTCTGGCTAGTGGGCAGATCTATGCTGAGGTGCATCATGTCGGCGCAGACAACTATGCCAACAAGCTCATGACTGAGGCTAAAACCCTCAAGCCTATCAACTCGCGCATTCTTTACAATCTTGGAAAAATCTCCCGCTTTACTGGGAAAATTATCATTCCCTTCGGATTGGCACTTTTCTTTGAAGCCCTGATGATAAAGGGACTGCCTGTCAAAAACTCTGTCATTACCAGCTCGACTGCTCTTTTGGGTATGCTGCCTAAGGGAATCGCCCTGCTGACAGTCACATCACTCCTGACAGCTGTCATCAAGCTAGGTATGCGCAAGGTTCTTGTTCAGGAAATGTATTCTGTTGAGACCCTGGCTCGTGTGGATACTCTCTGTCTGGACAAGACCGGGACAATTACCCAAGGTAAGATGACTGTTGAAGCCTTGCATAGCCTGTCAGATAAGTTTTCTGATGAGACCATCGGTCAAATCTTAGCAGCCTACATCCAAACCAGTGAGGATAATAACCCAACAGCTCAAGCAATCCGCAAGGGCTACGGCCATTTAGAGCACAACTACACTAGCGACAATGTCATCCCATTTTCTAGTGACCGAAAATGGGGCGCTATGCATTTATCCAGT